>CAZFUS010000025.1:0-31510 GCA_964522485.1 uncultured Enterobacteriaceae bacterium
GGTTTCCGGCGGTTTGCACGGCGTCGGGGTTTCGGTCGTCAATGCGCTGTCAGACCACCTGCAGCTGACGATATACCGCGATGGTTACTGCTATCGGCAGGAATACCGGGAAGGCAAGCCTGTCACACCGCTGCAGCAGGTGGCGCCCTCCGATCTCACCGGCACCGAGATCCGCTTTCATCCAAGCCCTTCTGTTTTCAAGAATATTGAATTCCATTACGACATCCTTTCCAAGCGTCTGCGGGAGCTCTCGTTCCTCAATTCCGGCGTACGTATCGAACTTGCCGACGAGCGCACAGGGAAGTCGGATGTTTTTGAATATAAAGGCGGTATCAGTGCTTTCGTCAGCCACCTGAACCGCAACAAGACGCCGCTGCATGCGAATGTTATCGAGATCGATGCCGAGCGCGACGGCGTCCAGGTCCAGGCTGCACTGCAGTGGAATGACTCCTATCAGGAAAACGTTTTTTGCTATACCAATAACATTCCGCAGCGGGACGGTGGCTCACACGCGGCCGGATTCAGGGCTGCCATGACGCGCAGCTTCAATCACTACCTTGATGCCCAGGGGCTAGCGGCCCGGGCCAAGGTAACGGTTACGGGCGATGATGTGCGCGAGGGCCTGACGGCGGTTGTGTCGGTCAAGGTCCCCGACCCGAAATTCTCGTCCCAGACGAAGGACAAACTGGTTTCCAGTGAGGTCAAGCCGGCAGTGGAGTCGGTGGTCGTGGAAAAACTGGCGGATTTTCTGCTAGAACGGCCTCAGGATGCACGCGTCATCTGCGACAAAATTATCGACGCCGCCCGTGCCCGTGAGGCAGCGCGCAAGGCGCGCGAACTGACCCGGCGCAAGACCGCGCTGGATATTGCCGGCCTCCCCGGTAAGCTGGCGGACTGCCAGGAAAAGGATCCCAGCAAGTCGGAGCTGTTCCTGGTTGAGGGCGATTCCGCCGGTGGCTCGGCCAAACAGGGCCGTGATCGCCGTAATCAGGCGATATTACCGTTGAAGGGGAAGATCCTGAATGTTGAAAAGGCCCGCTTCGATAAAATGCTGTCATCCGTTGAAGTCGGAACGCTGATTACGGCACTGGGCTGCGGCATCGGCAAGGATGAATTCGACATAGCTAAGCTGCGCTATCAACGCATCATCATCATGACCGATGCTGACGTCGACGGCTCTCATATCCGCACCCTGCTGCTGACGTTCCTTTACCGGCAGATGCCCGAAATCATTGAGCGTGGTTATGTGTACATCGCTCAGCCGCCGCTGTACAAAATCAAGAAAGGCAAGCAGGAGCGTTACATCAAGGACGAATCAGAGAAAGACGCTTATTTGCTGGATCAGGCTCTGGACGATGCTGCGCTGCGGCCTGCCATGGATGTTGAACCGTTGACGGGAGAGCTGTTACGCGTCCTGGCGCAGGATTACATCCGGATGAACCGTGCGCTGGAGCGCCTGAAGCGACGCTATCATCCGCCGCTGCTGGCAACGATGCGAGCACTCACTCCGCTTGAGCCTGAGCATCTAAAGGATGAAGCTATCGTCAAAGCCTGGTTCGAGCAGTTTGAACAACAGCTTGAGTCGGATAACAGTGATGCCGCCCGCTACCAGGCCGGTATTTTCCGCTCGGCGGACGCACAGGAATTCGGTGGTCGTGTGCGCGTCGTCATTCACGGCATTGAGTCCGATAATGTCTTTCCTCCGGACTTCTTCACCGGCAACGACTATCGGCAGTTAATGGCGCCCGGCCGCCGGGTCACACTGGGTGACGGTGCCAGCATCCGCCGCGGCGATCAGGTACGCGCCATCCGCAGCGTCAAGGAAGCCTTCGACTGGTTGCTGGAGGAATCCGCCAAGGGAATGCACATCCAGCGTTACAAGGGGCTCGGCGAGATGAATCCGGAACAGCTGTGGGAAACCACCATGAATGCCGAGACCCGTTCGCTCAGCCAGGTGTGCATTGAAGATGCAGTCGCCGCCGATGACATTTTCACCACATTGATGGGCGATCAGGTGGAGCCGCGGCGCGACTTCATCGAGTCCAATGCCCTGCTGGTTGCGAATCTCGATACATAGCCCGTCTTTTATGTCCACACCTGAATCTGCCCTGTACTTCACAACCACAGGCTGGATAACCTGTTAATCCCTGTCCTCACATGGCAGACGCCCGGCCTGAGCGGCCTGTCACCCCATAATATTATTAAATAATAATCATTATACTTTGCAGGGCATTGATGTCGGCCTGGGCTTAAGGAGTGTCAGCAGTTTTTACAGTCAAAGCGGCGATATCCGGTTTGAGGCGGATCCCTACACGACGGTGCAGGCGCGGCTAGGGTATGAGTTCAACCGACAGGTCAGCGTCAGCCTGCTGGCGAACAATCTGTTCGACGAAACATATTATGAAAAAGTGAGTTTCGCATTCCGGCAGAACTTTTACGGTGAACCGCACAACATAGTTTTAGTGCTGCGTACACATCTGTAATTATTTATGTTGACCGGCGCGCGCCAGCGCCCAGACATCAACCTGCCGCACCCCGGCACGGCGCAGGCAATGCGCCAGAGCTGACACACTATGCCCGCTGGTGATAACGTCGTCGATAATGACGACATAATGCGGTGATTTGTCGACATCAGCAGCAAAAACGCCACGAACGTTATCACGTCTGCCAACCTGGCCCAGCTCCGACTGTGGGCGGGACGGCCGGATCCGCCGGCAGACGGAGGTATTGACGGATAATTTCAGGTGAGCGGCAATCGGCCGCGCCAGCTCCAGCGCCTGGTTGAAGCCGCGCCACGATTGCCGGCGCCAGTGCAGCGGCATGGGAAGCAGGCACGGCGACTGATCGCCATGAGTGTCGATACACCCGGTTTCCAGCATCAGTTGTCCGAGCGCCTGGCCCAGGCCGGGGTGTCCCTGGAATTTCAACCGCTGGATCAGCAGTGACAGTGGATATTCATAGCGAAACACGGCCGTTGCCCGGAATGGCGGTGGCCGCCGGCTGCAGGACGGACACAGGCCGGATACCGGCAACGGGCGGGCACAGAAACGGCAGGCCGGCCGGTTCAGAGGCAGATCGGATCGACAGCTTTCACACAGAAAACCGGCGTTGGTGACTTCCGTACACAGCAGGCAGGGCTCGCCCGGCAGGAACCGATCCAAAAACCGCCGTTTGTTAACCTCTATCAACATCCATGTTTGACAACTGGGTTCGGACTCCTATGATGGCTTGGTCTATACAGTCGGGCAAGTCCCTTTAACATGCACGCATCTACCGCCGGTTTCCCCATACCGGAAAACTCCGACGCCAGCCGTCTGCGCCACAACTGGCAGACCGATGAAATTCTGAGCCTGCTCGAACAGCCGCTGAATGATCTGCTGTTTCAGGCGCAACAGGCACTGCGGGCATATTTTGATCCGAATCGCGTTCAATTGAGCACACTGGTCAATATCAAGTCAGGCGGCTGTCCGGAAGACTGCGCCTACTGTCCGCAGAGTGTGCGTTATCAGACCAACGTGGAAGTCACCGGACTCATGGATGTCGACGCCGTCACCGAAGCCGCCCGGGCCGCCAAGGCGGCCGGCGCCAGGCGTTTCTGTATGGGGGCGGCCTGGCGCAGTCCGAAAGACCGCGACCTCGACCAGCTCGCCGATCTGATCGCCGCGGTCAAGGCGCTGGACATGGAGACGTGCATGACGCTGGGCATGCTGAAAGCCCACCAAGCCCGGCATCTGAAAGTCGCCGGTCTTGATTTCTACAATCACAACCTCGACAGCTCGGCCGGCTTCTACGAACAGATCATTTCCACGCGCACGTATGAGGATCGGCTGGAAACGCTGCAGCACGTCCGCGACGCCGGCCTCCATGTCTGCAGCGGCGGTATCGTCGGCATGGGGGAGAGCGTGCGTGATCGCGCGGTCATGCTCGAAACGCTTGCCAACCTGCCCCAGCATCCCGAAAGCGTTCCGATCAATCTTCTGGTCCGGGTCGCGGGTACGCCACTGGAAGCGGCGGAGCCGCTCGATCCCTTTGCACTGGTTCGTACCATCGCCGTTACCCGCATTATGCTACCGGCCTCCTATGTACGCCTGTCGGCCGGACGCAGTGATCTGTCTGAAGAACTGCAGGCTTTGTGCTTTGTGGCCGGTGCCAATTCCATTTTTTATGGCGAGAAACTGCTGACGACCGGCAACCCCGAAGTCGAGCAGGACCGCAGGCTGTTTGCCCGCCTGGGGCTGACAGCGACGGACTGATATCACTCGCCGCATGCCGGCACAGCCGCAGGATCACCCGCCCGGCAGTCCCCTGGATCGGTTCGTGCTGCCGCTTACCGAACTGGCCCGTCAGGGCCGTCTGCGTTCACGCAGATCGCTGGTGCCGCTTGACGCACCACATGTCCGCTATGGTGGCCGCGTCTGCCTGAATTTCTGCAGTAACGATTATCTGGGTCTCGCCGGAGATGAGCGGCTGGTGGCCGCCTTTAAGTCCGCGCTGGATCGTCATGGCACCGGCGCCGGCGCGAGCCAGCTGGTCAGCGGCTACACGTCACCGCAGGCCGAACTCGAGGCACGTCTCGCCGAGTTTACCGGCCGCGAGCGGGCACTGGTCTTCGGTAGCGGTTACTTGGCGAATCTCGGCACCGTGCCGGCACTGGCCGGTCGGGATACCTGGATCAGTCTCGACCGTCTGGCGCATGCCTCGCTGGTCGACAGTGTCGTGCTGAGCCGGGCACGGCTGCGGCGGTTCGCGCACAACGATGTCCAGGCCCTGGATCAAATCCTTTCAAACAATGATCATGAAAAGAAGTTAGTGCTTACTGAAAGCGTATTCAGCATGGAAGGCGATCAGGCACCGCTTGCGGAGATGGCGGCTGTTTGCCGCCGGCATGCCGCATTGCTCTATGTCGATGACGCCCATGGTTTCGGCGTAATCGGTCATCAGGGTCGTGGCGGTGTGGTGCAGGCAGGTCTGGATGAGGCTTCAGTGCCGCTGATGATGGCCACGTTCGGCAAGGCACTCGGCGTGAGCGGCGCATTCATAGCCGGTCCCGGCCGGCTGATCGATTCCATACTCCAGCACGCGCGCACGCTGATCTACACCACCGCGCTGCCGCCGGCCCAGGCCGTTGCTATTGAGCGAGCGCTTACCATTGTGGCGGCTGAGGAATGGCGGCGTGAGCATCTGCGGAGTTTGATCGATCGCTGGCGCGAGGGAGCCGACCGTCTGGGTCTGCATCTCCTGCCATCCAAGACGGCAATCCAGCCGCTGATCATCGGCTCTCCGGAAAAGACGCTGGCGCTCAGTGCGGCACTGCTGGAAAAGGGTTTTTTCGTTACCCCCATCCGTCCGCCCACCGTGCCCGAGGGCAGTGCGCGGCTGCGCATTACCCTGACCGCCGCGCATCAGTCAGCACATGTCGACCGCTTGCTGGCGGCGCTGTCCGAATTGATATGAGGCCGCCGCCGTGACAGCCACGCTGATACTGATCCACGGTTGGGGATTTGGCCCCGCGGTCTGGGATTCGCTGGCCGCCTCTCTCCCGGGTATCGATATCCGCACACCGGCGTTGCCGGGCTACGACTCCGCGCCAGTCGACAGCAAAGTTGAAGCTGCTGACTGGCTTCCGGGCTGGTCTGCCGCACTGCCGTCTGAGTCAGTAGTGATCGGCTGGTCGCTGGGTGCGGTGATGGCGCTGCAACTGGCCCGGCAGTATCCGGACAGAGTGCGGGCGCTCGGCTTGATTGCCGGGCTGCCGTGTTTTCTTCGTCAACCGGGCTGGACAGCCGGCTGGACACCAGCGGCGCTGGCGGCGGTACATCGGCGGCTGCTGGAGGATGCGACCGGGGCGCGGCGTTATGTGGCAGCGCTGGCGGCGCGGGGCGATACCAGGGCGCGGCTGGTGCGGGAATCACTGCTGAAAACGACAGCGCCGCCCGTTAGTGTTTTACAGGCCGGGCTCGACTATCTTGCGCAGGCTGATGATCGTGCCGGCCTGGCAGCGCTGGAAATACCGGTAACCGTCTGGCTCGGCGGCAATGATCAGCTTATTGGCGCAGATTGTAGTGCCGCCGTGAAGGCGCTGCAGCCGCGTGCACAAGTGCGCGAGCTGGCCGGCGCCGGCCATGTTCCCTTCATCAGTCAGAGCGGCATCCTCGCCGGCGAGATCGAGGCATTGCTGTGACGGGCGGCGGTAATCAGTTTCCGGCATACAGCCTCGACCGGCGAGCCCTGACGCGGGATTTCGATGCTGCCGCGGCGGGCTATGATCGAGTCGCGGTGCTGCAGCGGACGGTGGCCGAACGCCTGCTGGAACGGCTCGATGTGATCCGGCTTGAACCGGCGCGCATACTCGATCTCGGATCGGGCAGCGGCATCGCCGCGGGGCAGCTGGCCAGACGCTATCGGCGGGCGCAGATCGTGCAGATGGACATTGCCCTGAAGATGCTCAAAATTGCGCGCCGGCGCGGACCGCGCTGGTTTTCCCGCCAGCATTACGTCCAGGCCGATGCCCTCGCGCTGCCACTGGCGCCGGCGAGTCTGGATTTCGTGTTTTCCAGCCTGATGCTGCAGTGGATTGAACCACTCGATGCAGTCTTCGCCGGTCTGCGCCGCTGCCTCCGTCCCGGTGGCCTGATCCAGTTCGCCAGTTTCGGCCCCGATACGCTGCAGGAGCTGCGCGACAGCTGGTCGGCCGTCGATGACGCACCACACGTCAACCGGTTTACGGATATGCATGATATCGGCGATGCCCTGGTCCGGGCCGGCTTCGCCGATCCGGTAATGGAGGTCGAGCACTTTCACCTCACTTACCGCGATGGTTACGCGCTGATGCGCGAACTCAAGCAGCTCGGCGCCCAGAATGTTCTCGCCGGCCGCCGGCGCAGTCTCACCGGCCGTCGGCGATTGCAGGCCATGCTCGCGGCCTATGAACAGTATCGCGATACAGATCGGCGTCTCCCCGCGACTTTCGAAGTGATCTACGGCCATGCCTGGGTACCGGAGACCGGCGGCCAGCGCCGTGATCCGGATAGCGGCGCGGTTCATGTCCCGGTAGACAGTCTGCGCCGCCGACGATCATGACCGGGATATTTATTACCGGCACCGATACCGGCTGCGGCAAAACACGGATCGCGGCCGGGTTGGTGGCGGCCTGGCGCCGACAAGGGCAGCCGGTCAGTGGCATGAAACCGGTTGCCAGCGGCTGTGAATCCCACGACGGCGAACCCAGAAACGCTGACGCCCTGGCGCTGCAGGCAGCCGGAAGTGCGGACTGGCCCTACGCCACCGTCAACCCTTATGCGCTGCGCGAGCCGATCGCACCGCAGTTCGCCGCCCGGCGTGAGGGTCGGACGATTGATCCGGCCGTTATTGCGCAGGCTTATTCAGATCTGTCGGCCAGCGGGCGGGTGGTGGTCGAGGGCGTCGGCGGCTGGCGGGTGCCCCTGTCAGACACATTGACAACGGTGGATCTGGTGCAGCAATTGCGGCTGCCGGTACTGCTGGTGGTCGGTCTGCGGCTTGGCTGTATCAACCATGCGCTGTTGACGGCGGAAGCACTGCACGCTGACGGTGTGCCGTGGCTCGGCTGGATAGCCAATAATGTAATACCGGACTATGACACGACAGCAGAAACCCTGGCGGTCCTGCAGACGGCTGTTCACGCACCGATGCTGGCCTGCATACCGTTCGCAGCCAGCTCCGGCCATGCCTGCTGGCAGTCCCTGGCGGCCGCCGTCGATAGCGCCCTGAAGGAATCCTGATCCGAGATAAATCAGGGTCCTAGCGCGACGGCTTGCTTGCAACACAGACGCGAAATCGGGCATATTGTAATGGTTGTACTGAAATGATGAGCGCGCAAGATGTCTGCGTTTGCGGAGTCGTCCTTGAGTGATTTCAGCTCTACCGGGTCCTGATGCCAACAGTCAGCGTCTGTTGATCGAACCGAATCGATCCATGGCGTGGCAAACCGTTGTAGCATTGTATCTGTTGATGGTGTTTGTCTCGCTGGCAATCGGCCTGGCTTATTACCACGTCGGACTGAAGCTGGTGCTGCCATTTTGCGGGCTTGAAATGCTGGCGCTGGGGGCCGCGCTTTATGTAACATCTTGGCGCAGCAGCATCCGGGAGGTTGTGACCGTCAACAAGGATTCGGTGGCAGTTGAGTCCGGGCGGACGAAACCGGACCGGCGGTTTGAGTTTCAACGCCTCTGGGCGCAGGTAGTGCTTGAACGTTCGCGCAACAGCTGGCATCCCAGCCGGCTGTTGATTCGATCGCATGGTCGCCAGGTTGAAATAGGGCGGTTTCTGAATGAAGAAGAACGCCGGGGGCTTGCGGAATTGCTGGGCAGAATCATACTGCCGCACGCGACACAATAAAGACGCAAACAACAACAACGACTGATGAGTGCTGAGGATAGTTGCATGTCTATTAAATCACTGAGCAAATCGCTCTCATGGGCCGCCATCTGGCCGCTTCTGATCTGGAGCAGTGTGGCCCGGGCCGGTTTTGGCGAGCTCAATATGACCAAGGGCGTAACGCCCCTGAGCGAGGAAATCTACAACCTGCATATGATTATCCTCTGGATCAGCGTGGCCATCGGCGTGGTGGTCTTCGGGGTCATGTTCTGGTCCATATTTCATCATCGCAAATCGAAAGGTGCGTCGGCTGCACAATTCCACCACAGCACCAAAGCCGAGATCCTCTGGACGATTATTCCGGTGCTGATCCTGGTTGCCATGGCCATTCCCGCCACCAAGACGCTTATCGCGATGGAAAATACCGGTGAATCGGACATGACCATCAAGGTCACCGGTTATCAGTGGAAGTGGCAGTACGACTACATCGACGAAGGAGTCAGTTTCTTCAGCACGCTGGATGCCAACAGCAATGAGACACGCCAGTTACGTTCCGGCCGTAATCCCGCTGAAGTCGAGAATTATCTGCTTGACGTCGACAATCCGGTTGTTGTGCCGGTGGATACCAAGATCCGGTTTCTGACCACTGCCAATGACGTGATCCATGCCTGGTGGGTGCCGGCGCTGGGATGGAAACGTGACGCCATTCCCGGTTTCGTGACTGAATCCTGGGCCGTGATCAAGGAGCCAGGCACCTATCGCGGTCAGTGCGCCGAACTGTGCGGCCGTGATCATGCTTTTATGCCGGTCGTGCTGGTTGCTAAGAAAAAGGCCGAATACGAAGAGTGGCTGGCGGAGATGAAGGCGGAACAGAGTGAGGAAAGCGCCAGCTCAGACAAGGAGTGGAGTCAGGAAGAACTGATGGCCAAGGGCGAGGAGGTTTACGGCACCAATTGCGCCGCCTGTCATCAGGCCAATGGCGAAGGCGTGCCGGATGCTTTCCCCGCACTCAAGGACGGTGCCATCACTACCGGGCCGGTCGAGGACCATCTCGACATCGTCCTGAATGGCAAGGAAGGTACGACCATGGCCGCTTTTGGTGAACAGTTGAGCGACGCCGAAATTGCCGCGGTGGTTACCTATGAAAGAAATTCCTGGGGCAACGACACCGGGGACATGGTTCAGCCCGCTGACGTCAAGAACGCCCGTTGAAGACAGCTTCTGAACATTTGAACATTACACCGGATAATTACTATCTGCGGATTCAAGTATCGAGGATAGAGCGATGAGCGAAGCAGTCATGCATCACGACGATCACCACGACCATACGCCGACCGGCATCGGTCGCTGGTTGTTCAGCACCAATCACAAGGACATCGGCACGATGTATCTGGTGTTTTCCCTGATCATGTTTTTTGTCGGCGGCTCCATGGCCATGGTCATCCGCCTCGAACTGTTCCAGCCGGGCCTGCAGGTTGTGGATCCGCAGTTCTTCAATGCCATGACCACCATGCATGCGCTGGTCATGATCTTCGGTGTGGCGATGCCGGCAGCGGTGGGATTCGCCAACTGGATGATCCCGATGATGATCGGCGCACCTGACATGGCGCTGCCGCGCCTGAACAACTGGAGCTTCTGGATTCTGCCGTTCGCGTTCACGCTGCTGTTGCTGACCATCTTCCTGCCCGGTGGCGGTCCGGCCGGCGGCTGGACCATGTATCCGCCGCTGATGCTGCAGACCGGTGATGCCTTCCCGTTTGTGATCTTCGCCATCCATTTCATGGGTATTTCCTCGGTCATGGGCGCTATCAATATCATCGCGACGGTATTCAACATGCGTGCCCCCGGCATGACCTTCATGCGGCTACCGCTGTTCGTCTGGAGCTGGATTATTACGGCCTTTCTGCTCATTGCCGCAATCCCGGTGCTGGCCGGCGCCGTCACCATGCTGCTGACTGACAAGTACTTCGGCACCAGTTTCTTCAATGCTGCCGGCGGTGGTGACCCGGTCATGTTCCAGCACATCTTCTGGTTCTTCGGCCACCCCGAAGTCTATATTCTGATCCTGCCGGCTTTCGGTATCATCTCGCAGGTTATCCCGACCTTCGCGCGCAAGCCGCTGTTCGGTTATGAATCGATGGTCTATGCTACCGCGGCGATCGCGTTTCTGTCGTTCTTCGTCTGGGCGCATCATATGTTTACGGTGGGCATGCCGCTGACCGGCGAGCTGTTCTTCATGTATGCGACTATGTCGATCGCGGTACCGACCGGGGTGAAGATCTTCAACTGGACGGCGACCATGTGGCGTGGTTCGCTGACGTTTGAAACACCTATGCTGTTCGCCGTTGCTTTTGTGATCCTGTTTTCCATCGGCGGCTTCTCAGGTCTGATGCTCGCCATCGTTCCGGCGGACTTCCAGTATCACGATACCTACTTCGTGGTGGCACATTTCCACTATGTACTGGTGACGGGCACCATTTTCGCGCTGTTTGCCGGTGCCTATTACTGGCTGCCGAAGTGGACGGGACACATGTACAACGAGACGCTCGGGAAATGGCACTTCTGGCTGTCGACGATTTCCGTCAACGTGCTGTTCTTCCCGCAGCACTTCCTCGGTCTGGCCGGCATGCCGCGCCGTATTCCGGACTATGCCGTGCAGTTTACCGAGTGGAACATGGTCTCCAGCATCGGCGGCTTTGTCTTCGGAGTGAGCCAGCTGCTGTTCGTATGGGTGGTGATCCAGTGCGTCCGCGGCGGCGCCAAGGCTACCGATCAGGTCTGGGACGGCGCCCACGGCCTGGAATGGACGCTGCCGTCACCGCCGCCACATCACACGTTTACAACACCGCCGAAAGTGACCGACGCGGTTGCACACAGCTGACGAGATGGCGGGAACGGAGCAGCAACAGCATGAGATCGATCGTGCGAAGCAGTCCAGGCGTATTACCTGGACTGCTATTGTCTTCGGTCTGATCGCAGTCGGAATCTATGCCGGCTACTTTGTATTCAAGTATGTGACTTAAAGCAGACCATTTTGATGAGCAGTGAGACGAACAGATCTTCCGGTGGCCGTACAGCGCTGAAACTTGCGTTGATACCGGTGCTCATGTTCGGCTTTGGTTATGCGCTGGTGCCCTTGTATGACGTCTTTTGTGACGTTACCGGTCTTGGTGGGCGCGGCGTTAAGGAAGTGGCTGTCGATTATGTCGATCCCATGGGCGTTGATCGGAATCGTGATGTCAGGATGGAATATGTGACATCGGTGAATGGTAATCTGCCATGGAGCTTCAAAGCACTGACCGAAACGACAAACATTCATCCCGGTGCCTTGAACGAAGCACATTTCATCGTGGAAAACCAGTCCGACAGGACGATCGTCGGGCGGGCGGTTTACAATGTATCGCCGGCCGAAGCTTCCATTTACCTGAGCAAGACGGAGTGTTTCTGCTATACCGAGCAGACCCTGGGGCCGGGTGAAAAGCTGGAAATGCCAATGCGGTTTGTTATCGGTACCGATCTGCCAAAAAACATTAAAGGTGTCACCTTGTCATATACGTTTTTCGAAACATCGAGTTCGGATAACAACAAGACAGCCGGGAGCACCGCCGACGGTCGCGCAGTTTCAGAGCGGTCATAACAACAATCATATGATAACGAGAGTAGGGGTTAACAATGTCTGATTCGCATAGCGCCTATTATCTGCCTGATCCAAGCCACTGGCCGATTACGGGCTCAATCGCTTTGTTCAGTGGATTCCTCGGCGCAGCTTTGGCGCTGAATGGTCATGATGCCGGTGTTTATCTGCTGGTCATCGGCGTACTGATTCTTCTCTATATGCTGTTTGGCTGGTTCGGTCAGGTGATTGGTGAAAGCGAAACCGGCAAATACAACCAGCAGGTGGATGTCAGCTTCCGCTGGAGCATGGGCTGGTTCATTTTCTCAGAGGTCATGTTTTTTGCCGCTTTCTTCGGCGCACTATTCTATGCGCGAATGTATTCCGGTCCCTGGCTGGGCGGCGAAGGCAAGGGCTTTGCCACCAACGAGTTTCTGTGGCCGGAATTCGTCTACAGCTGGCCGATGCTGCAGTTTCCGGACGGGGCTTACTACAGCGAGCCGACCGAAGTTATCGGCGCCTGGGGTATCCCGGCCATCAACACATTAATACTGCTGACATCCGGCGTGACCGTGACTTTTGCCCACTGGGCGCTGAAGAAAGACAATCGTTCCGGTCTGATCTGGTGGCTGGCGGCGACGGTTGCCCTGGGCGCCATCTTCGTTTTCTTGCAGGGCGAGGAGTACATTCATGCCTATAAGGAACTCGGGCTGACACTGAACTCCGGTGTTTATGGTGCCACCTTCTTCATGCTTACCGGCTTCCACGGCTTTCATGTAACCATGGGGGCTGTCATGCTGCTGGTCATCCTGTTGCGATCTATTAAAGGACATTTTACGCCGGAGCATCATTTCGCATTTGAAGCGGTGGCGTGGTACTGGCACTTTGTGGACGTGGTCTGGCTGTTCCTGTTTGTGTTTGTTTACTGGTTGTAGACAGGCAACTTAAACAGTCTGGTGTGCCGGAAAGGCGCTGTTTCAGGACGGCGCCTTTTCTGTTTCTGCCGGCGGCGATTGCTGGGACAGACCGTGAGGCTGAATCAGGCCGGTTGCAAAGCCCAGCATCAACAACAGGAACAGCGCCAGTGACAGACCTATACGCCAGCTCAGGGCCTTGACGGTACGGTCAGAGGAACCCTTGTCACGGATGAGATAATAGAGGCCACTGGCCAGCATGGCGAAGATCACGATCAGAAACAGAATGATGATCGCTTTGTACAGAATGGGTGAAAGCATGGCGGGTGACCCCGAGTAGAATGAATGACCGGCAGTATAACTTGGATATGCGGCTGTCACACATACCGGCCAGTGTCATCAATCCGGCATGAAGATCCTGCGTCGTTTCGAATTCCGGGCGGGACTCTGGCCCACAGTGGCTACGCTGTTGCTGTTGCCGCTGCTGCTGGCACTGGGTTTCTGGCAGCTGGATCGGGCCGATCAGAAAGCAGAAATGCAGGCCGATTTTCAGGCCCGCTACCAACAGCCGACGGTACAGCTGGATCAGGCGAGCCGGCGTGATCAGGCAGAAAACTGGTTCTGGCGCAAAGTCAGACTGCGCGGGGAATACCTTGATCACAGCTATCTGCTTGACAACCAGGTACGCGATGGCCAGACCGGTTACCGGGTATACACGCTGCTGCGACTGACGGAATCCGGTGATGTGGTGCTGGTGGAACGTGACTGGAAGCCCGTTGGTTCGGATCGCGGACAGGCGCCGGCTATAAAAGTTCCCGAGGACGAGATTGCGATTGAGGGACGCATTGTGCCGCCACCGGCGACCGGCATCATGCTGGCCAGGCATCGCATCGAAACCATGGCGCCCGGCGTATTCCGCCTGCAGCGGATTCAGCCGGATGAACTCGCCGGCCACAGTGGCACAGCGCTGCTGCCGTATATCGTGCGGCAGAATCAGGCCCGCTGGGGTGAGGACGATCTGTCTCAGGCAACGGGAGGCTTCGGCCGTGAGCGACACCTGGGTTATGCTTTTCAGTGGTTTGCATTGGCGGCAACCCTGGTGATTATTTACATCGCTGTGAATATCAGGAAACGCGATTAATGACTGACAATTCAGCACCCCGTAAGCCGGGCCATTCACGACTGGTGATCATTGTATTGATACTGTTGTTCAGCGCGCCGTTGCTGAGTGCCTGGATCATTCTCAATTATACCTCGCTGGCACAGAACAAAGGCGCCAGCCACGGAGATCTGTATGAACCGATACGGCCGCTGCCGGATGTGTCCTTGCGGGATCCGCTGGCCGCCGCTGAAGGTGAAAGCAGCCTTCATGGTGCGTGGAGTCTGCTATATATCAACAGCGGTACCTGTGATGAAGCCTGTGAATACCGGCTTTACACCATGCGTCAGATTCGTCTGGCTGTGAGTCGCTACGCGCGCAATCTGCAGCGTGTCTGGATGACCGATATTGAAGACGAGGCGGTCATCCGGAATATTTTATCGGATAATGAAGGCACGCTGATTCTGCCGATGGACGAAGCAGAAGCGCGCCTCGGACCGGCGGATTTTGCCATGCCGCCTGTTGAGCAGCCGTTTGAGGCGGACTGTCTGTATATTATCGATCCGCACGGCAATCTGGTGCTGCGCTACCGCGAGGGCGTGGAGCCGGAGGGCATCATCAGTGATCTCAAACGGCTGCTGAAAAGTTCGAGGATAGACTGATGCGTAATGCCGCTTTTGTCTGGATAGCACGCGTTACAGTCCTGCTGGCGCTGATCGTGGTGATCCTCGGTGCCTATGTGCGGCTGTCGGACGCCGGTCTTGGCTGTCCTGACTGGCCCGGCTGTTACGGTCAGCTGTTCATGTCGGACGCCGATACACATGCCAATATCGCGGCCGGTACCGGTTTCGAACGTGACTACGAACATGACAAGGCTTGGAAGGAGATGATCCATCGCTATCTCGCCGGTCTTCTGGGCATCCTGATCCTGGTGCTGGCCATCATGGCGTGGCGCCGGCGCTGGCTGCCGCAACAGCCGGTGGGTATCCCGATACTACTGGTCGCGCTGGTTGCCCTTCAGGCTGCGCTCGGTATGTGGACGGTCACTCTGCTGCTGAAGCCGGCCGTGGTGCTGCTGCATCTGCTCGGCGGCATGACCATCCTTGCATTGTTGTGGTGGGTCGTGTTGCGCACGCCCATCACCGGCGGCCGGCTGCCGCTGGCCGGGCATACGCTGGCGGATCGGGGCTGGCGACCGTGGGCGATACTGGCCGTTGTCGTGGTCGCGCTGCAGGTCGCACTTGGCGGCTGGGTCAGCACCAATTACGCGGCGTTGATCTGTGCTGATTTTCCGACCTGTCAGGGTCAGTGGTGGCCGCCTATGGACTTTGCTGACGCCTTCACCTTCTGGCGCGGTCTCGGTGTTCATTATGAAGGCGGCGTGCTGGCGCCCGAAGCGATGACAGCCGTGCAGGTCAGTCACCGTATCGGTGCGGTCGTTACCCTGCTGCTGGTTGGTGGCGCCGCTGCCCGTGTTATGATCGGCGCTTCATCGCGGCTGAAACGAACCGCCATGATAATGATGGTTTTGCTACTGTTACAGATCGGCCTCGGGATTGCCAATATCCTCTGGTTGTTGCCCCTGCCGCTGGCAGTCGCACACAATGCCGGTGCCGCGCTGTTGCTGCTGGCCGCAACCACACTGCTGCACCAGACCACCGCATAGAACGATAAAGTAAGTCTGTAGACAGATTCAGAAACTATGGTTGCCAATCAACAAACCCTGAGCATGCGCGTCCGCGGCCACTGGGAAGACTACCTCGCCCTGTGCAAGCCGAAAATCGTCGCCCTGATCGTGTTTACAGCGATAGTCGGAATGTTTCTGGCGACGCCCGGTCTGGTACCGCTGCCGGTACTTTTCTACGGTACGCTGGGTATTGGACTGGGTGCTGCTTCAGCCGCCGCCATTAATCACGTTGTTGATCACAAAATCGATTCGGCCATGGCCAGAACCCGGCGCCGGCCGCTGCCGCGCGGTTACGTGAACACGCAATCGGCAATACTTTTCGCTTTTATCCTCGGCGGCCTGTCGATGTTCATTCTCGCCCAGTTCGTGAATGCCCTCACGGCAGTTTTAACCCTGTTTTCGCTGATTGGTTACGGATTCATTTACTCAATGTATTTGAAGCGCGCAACGCCGCAGAATATCGTTATAGGCGGTGCTGCCGGGGCCGCGCCGCCGGTTCTGGGCTGGACGGCGGTGACCGGAAGCCTGGATCCCCATGCGCTGCTGCTGTTTCTGATCATCTTCGCCTGGACGCCGCCGCATTTCTGGGCGCTTGCCATCTATCGCCGTGACGAGTACGCCAGCGTGGATATTCCCATGCTGCCTGTGACACACGGTGTCGAATTCACGCGGCTGCATATACTGCTGTATACCATCGTGCTGTTTATCGTCAGTTTGTTTCCCTATCTGATCTACATGAGCGGACCGCTGTATCTCGCCGGCGCCGTACTGCTGGGTGGCGGGTTTCTGTATTACGCTGTTCGCATGCAGATCGATCACAGCGATCGTCTGGCGATGAAGACGTTTAAGTATTCCATTTTGTATTTGATGGCGTTGTTTGCCGTGTTGCTGATCGATCATTACATACCGTTGCTGTACCAGTTGTTGATGGGATTATCGCTTTAAGCGTTCCATTGGAAGTCGGCAACGTTTCCGTTTAAAACACCTGAACTTCGAGAAATCGAGGAGGTAGAGACATGGAGTATGGAGCAAGAAACAAACTCGTCGGCACCGTGACCGGAATCAAAAAGGGCAACGTCATGAGTCAGGTGGAGTTCACCGTTCCGGCGGATTCGGCCATGACGTCCGTAATGACAGTCGACTCGCTCGAGGATCTGGGCGTTAAGGAAGGCGACAGAGTCAGGGTCGTGATCAAGGCAGTGAATGTGCTTTTGATCAAGGAATAATTAGAAGCGGCTGAGCCGGTGTATTGATCCTCTGGTTGAATTTTCGCGCTATGCATCGCTCAGGCTGATACCGCACCGAATCAGCACTTCGCGCAAACCGCGGATGATCGGAAATATCTCCTGATTCCGGTCTGCGCCCTGGCTGTCGAAGGCTCTCTGTTCGGCCTCAACAATCCAGCGATCCTCGGCAAATATCCCTTCGGTAAACCAGATAATGAACGGCCACAGCAGCTGGATAAGACCGGGAATAGAAGGTTTTTGAATCATCATCAGACCGTAGGTATGGTTGATACGCTGCTCACGATCGACCGGTATGTAGACATTCCATAGGTCGAGTGCGGGTTTGTCACTGCCGGCAGTCCAGAACCGCAAGGTTTGATAGGGATATTCCGTGCAAATGGTCATCAGATCGTGTTTGCGTTCATTGTCCCCGCTTCGGCCATCCTGATTGAGGATAAAGCGCTCGCCAATATGCTGTTTACCGCTGGTGCGCTGAAAGGTGTAATCCACCTCGATGGCGTTGGGCCGCTGGCGCATGTCGAGCGGGATGGCGCGAATACGGCCCATGAGTTTACGGTGCAGAAACTGATGGTTCATATCCATCAGGTTTTCATGCATGAATGAGTAATGACATTTAACCTGTCGGTCCAGATAGCGGGTCTTGTAATCCCTGCGGGCATGAGTCGGAATATCAGGGAATTGACTGAAGCCCGGCTGGCCGGAATCGCCCGGAAAAACGAAGATAAGGCCATAGGCTTCCTGGCACGGATAGGATCGCACGCCGTTCGGCAGCATTTTGCCTTTATCCAGATACGGTACATTGACGCAGCGGCCGCTGGCATCGTAAGTCCAGCAGTGGTAGCAGCATTGCAAGTATTCACCATCAACAACACCGGCATGCAACGGCACCTGACGATGGGCGCAGCGGTCCTCCAGAGCAAACAGACTGCCACTGGCCGTTCGTACCAGCACGATCGGCTCTCCGGCAAAGGCGGTACCGAGCGGCTTGTTGATTTTCAGGTTGCGCGAGCGCGCGACCGGGTACCAGTAGTCGGGGTTAATGGCCGTTTTACGCAGATCGGGTGTCTGAGCACGCGTAGAGCTGTCAAAAGTGTCTATGGAATGCAGGGTCGAGGCCATGGGCAGACTCTTTGATAATTTAAGTTGCATATACCCTACCGGCTTTAATCACGCGCGGCTATTATAGAAGGAGGCTTTGTGAGAATCGGGTAATTAATAAACGGTCTGACAGACTGGCCTGATCAAAATCCGCCGCAGTTGTTCAGGCTACGGCACGCCTTCGACAGGAACCCCCTTGCGTGTTCATCAGCAGGAGGTTCAGTCCGGCAAAGCGCGCAGAAGTTCTAATAGCGCAATGCGGGCCTTGGCCGACAGCTTGTTATAATTGGTCAGTAATTCTTCCTGATCCGGCGTCAGGGGGGGTGCATAGACTTCGGCCGTTTCAGCGAGCTCCTGCCCTGACCTGGCATTGCCCCGTCCCGTCACCAGCCACTCATAGTTGACGCTCAGCAAAGACGCGATCTGGACCAGTCGTTGTGACCTTGGTGCCGTCCCGTTTACAGATTCCCATTGGCTGCAGGCGCTGCGGGTTACGCCCAGCAGTTCCGCCAGTCGAGCCTGTGAAATCCCCGCCTTCAGGCGTGCCTTCCGTATCCGGGCTGCTATCGACATGATCGCAGTTTAAGTAAGCGCAGCTAACGCCGAGAAGGTTAGTATCACTTGACAATCTTGTTCAGTTTTTCTAACCTCTCTGCCAGGAATGTCTGGAGGCAGGAAGCCCGATGAAGTATGGCGCTAGTCAGCAATATCACGAGATTCTGCAGTTACTGCAGCAGTACGGAATCCAGCAGGAACACATCAGTTTACGGGCGCGTTGCACGCGGGAAGAAGTCAATCTCGCACTGAACCCCGACACTTTTGAACAATGCTCGCTCATTCTGGTCTTGCGGATCCGCGCGTGTATTGAGCTTGAACTGAAAGGTCGCGGCTGGTCCGGTAACAGCAAAGATCTCTGGCGGGAATACAATGCGCAGACTTCCGCCGACTGGTACAGGAGCCGTAACGGCTCCGCGGCCCGGCACTGAGTCTGTCCTGTGCTGTGATATTAGCGGCCGGTGAAAACCGGCGTCAGGCGGCCATTCCCTGGCGCAGTTTCTTCAGCGCCAGCTGCTCCAGTTGTCGGATACGCTCCGCAGATACGCCGTATTCATCAGCCAGCGTCTGTAACGTGGTCTTGTCATCAGCCAGCCAGCGGCGGGCGATAATATCGCGCGAACGCGGATCGAGTCTGGCAAGCGTGTCCTCTAACTGACCCAGCTGCTGCGCTTCGAACTGGCTGTTTTCCAGTTCCGCTTCCGGACCGTCGCCCTGGTATTCGAGATAGGCGATCGGTGCGGGTGTCGCATGATCGCTTTCATCGTCATGGTCATTGTTTGTCATGCCGTCGAAAGCGGCATCGTGAGCCGAGAGCCGTGCCTCCATTTCAAGCACGTCGCGGGCGCTTACACCGAGGTCCTCGGCCACGCCCTCCACTTCTTCGCGATTCATCCAGCCCAGCCGTTTCTTGGCCGAGCGCAGATTGAAGAACAGCTTGCGCTGCGCCTTGGTTGTCGCCACTTTTACGATGCGCCAGTTGCGCAGTATGAATTCATGAATCTCGGCACGGATCCAGTGCACGGCGAACGATACCAGGCGCACACCGACCGTCGGATCGAAACGCTTGACCGCCTTCATCAGGCCGATATTGCCTTCCTGGATCAGGTCCGCTTCCTGTAGGCCGTAGCCGCGATAGCCGCGGGCGACGCGGACGACAAAACGCAGGTGCGACATTACCAGCTGGCGGGCGGCATCCAGATCGTGGTGCTGCTGAAAGCGCTCGGCCAGTTCGCGCTCCTGCTCGGCACTGACCACCGGGATACGGTTGACGGCCTGGATGTAGGCCTCCAGTGATCCGGTTGGCAGGGCGAGGTTCAGATTGGCAAGATTCGTCGTCATTCCCGTAGGTGTCCTCATATTCAGCGCTATTCTAGCAGTCCTTGTCTTAGAGTGCTAAGCGCGGTTGTAGTTCTGATAACAGAGTATGGGTACTGGATGTACCCGCACACCTCGAAAAGGGGTCTCTGACCGGCAGAATAGAGTGATGTATTTTACCGGGAAGAAAGAGCTCAGGCGGGCTCTATGGCGCGGATGTGACGCTGCACCGCCAGCCAGGAGCCGGCCAGGCCGAGTCCGATACCAGTGCCGAACAGTGCCAGGCACTGCAGCACCGAAGTTCCGCTTAGACGGTAATCGCTGGCGTACAGCGCCGCCAGCTCCTGTGCCGGCCCGCGCACGAACAGGACGGCCGCCACGATCAGCAGCCAGGCGAACAGACTGCCCAGCAGCCCGTACCAGGCGCCGGAATACAGGAAGGGTCGCCGGATGAAGGCATCCGTGGCGCCGAAGAGTTTGTTGATTTCAATCTCGGAGCGGTGATTGAAGATGCTTAGCCGTATGGTATTGCCGATAATGAGCAACACGCCCAGGCCGAGCACGAATGAGAGGATCCCCACCGCCCGCTGGACGGTTTCGATGATCGCCTGCAGACGCTCGAGCCACTCACGATCAAACCGGGCCTCTTCAACTTCGGGCAACTGCCTGAGCCGTGCGAGCAGCGGGTCGTAAGTAGTGGTCTCGGTCGCCGCGCCGGCCGGCTGGATCAGCAGCACCGCCGGCAGCGGGTTTTCGCGCAGCGCGTCGATGGAATCGCCCAGTCCAGACAGCTTGCGAAACTCCTCCAGCGCTTCCTCGCGGCTGATATAGCGAACCTGACGGATGTCGTCGTCCTGGCGCAGCTGATCGGCCACATCAGCGGCGCGTTCCGGCTTGACATCGCGTTTCAGATATAAGGCGATCTGCAGCGTCGTGTCCCAGCCCGTCGCCACGCGCTTGGCGTTATCGAGCATGACGTAAAAACCGGCTGGCAGTGCCAGCGCAATGCCGAGTACGGCGACGGTCATGCCGCTGCCGAGCGGATTGCGCGCCAGCTGACCGAGACTGAATACCGCTGCCTGGGCGTGCTGCAGCAGCCATACTTTGGTGTGGCCGCTCAGGCGTTCACTGAAATAGCGCTTGCGCGAGGCACGCCGCCGCTTACTCGGCAGCATCGGTCTGCCCCTGATCGAGGATACGGCCCAGGCGCAGCGTGACGATGCGCTTGTTCATGCGCCGAATCATGTCGAGGTCGTGGCTGGCGATGAGAATGGTAACGCCGACCTGATTGAACTGTTCGAACAGCTGCATGATTTCCCAGGACAATGCCGGATCGAGATTGCCGGTCGGTTCGTCCGCCAGCAGTACCGCCGGCCGATGCACGACCGCCCGCGCGATACCGACGCGCTGCTGCTCGCCGCCCGACAGCGTAACGGGATAGGCACGTTCGCGATGCAACAGATCCACCTTGTCCAGTGCCGCGCGTACGCGTTTCTGGATTTCCTGATGGCGGGTGCCGGCAATGACCAGTGGCAGGGAGACGTTATCGAACACCGTCCGGTCATTCAGGAGCCGGTGGTCCTGAAACATAAAGCCGATATTGCGACGGAACAGCGACACGCGGCGGTCGCGTACGCGGTCCAGATTCTGCTGGTTGACGATGATCTGGCCGCGGGTATGGCGCTCGATTAATGCGATCAACCGCAGCAGAGTGCTCTTGCCGGCTCCGGAACGGCCGGTCAGAAAAGTCATGGCGCCCGCCTCAACGTGGAGATTGATATGCCGCAGCGCCTCGATGCCCCCCGGATACTGCTTGGAGACGTTACTGAAGCGGATCATGCCCCGGTAGCCAGGAGCGCATCGACAAAGGCTTCGGCATCAAACGGTTTCAGATCCTCGGTGCGTTCACCGATCCCTATATAGCGAATGGGCAGGCCCAGGTTTTGTGCCAGGGCGAAGACAATCCCGCCGCGCGCGGTACCGTCGAGCTTGGTCAGCGCGAGGCCGGTCAGACCGACGGCCTGATGAAACTCGCGTGCCTGCACCAGCGCGTTCTGACCGGTGCCTGCGTCGATCACCAGCAGGATTTCATACGGCGGCGCGGGCTGGATTTTGTCGATTACGCGCCGGACCTTCTGCAACTCGGTCATCAGATGGCCTTTGTTATGCAGCCGTCCGGCGGTATCGGCCAGGACCACATCGCAGCCGCGCGCCCGGGCGGCATGGATGGCGTCATAAATCACCGACGCGGCATCGCTGCCATGCGGCTGGGCAATGACGGGCAGGCCGGTGCGTTCGCCCCAGGCCTGCAGTTGTTCGATGGCGGCTGCACGAAAGGTATCGCCGGCGGCCAGCAGCACATTGTGGCCGGCATCGCGGTAATGCGCGGCGAGCTTGCCGATAGTGGTGGTCTTGCCGACGCCGTTGACGCCGACCAGCATGACGACGAACGGATTGTCCGCAGTCGGTTGCAGAACCAGCGGCGTGGCGACCGGCGCCAGTATCTCGAGCATGGCACTGCGCAGCAGTTCAGTCGGCGGCGTGTCCGTACTTTTACTGGCCCGTTCGCGCAGACTGTCGATGATGGCAGTGGTCGCTTCGATGCCGACGTCCGCCTGCAGCAGCCGGGTTTCGAGTTCCTCCAGCGTAGCCTCATCCAGCTTGTCCGAGCCTGCGATGAGATCGCCGATGTCGGTGAGCAGAACATCACGGGTGCGGCTCAGCCCCCGCTTGAGGGCACTCAGCAAACCGCCGCTGCGCTGCTGATAAGCGGCAGCAGACTCATCGCTGGTTGATCGGGATCGTCGGCTAAACACGTTTGACTGCGGCAGAAGACAATTGTCGGTATCCTATCATTATTTATTCAGCGCCGGACATCGAACTCGTGCCCGGCCATCCGTTCTAAAAATGTCAGTATAACGATAACCCGTTTCTCAAGGAGTTTCCCTTGTCATCCAAAACAGCCCTCTACAGCAGGCTGTTGTCGATCCTGATATTGATTTCCGGTCCGGCCACGGCCGCCGAAGTCCATGAATACGTCCTCGACAACGGTCTGCAACTGTATGTAAAGGAAGATCACCGGGCGCCGGTCGTGGTATCGCAGATCTGGTACGGCGTCGGCGGCAGTTACGAACACAACGGTATTACCGGTATATCACATGCCCTGGAACACATGATGTTTCAAGGTACGGAAAAACACCCTGGCGGCGAGTTCTCACGCATTATTTCCGCCAACGGTGGCGAAGAAAACGCGTTTACCGGCGCGGACTACACCGCCTATTTCCAGACGCTCGAGGCGTCGAGACTGCCGATCAGTTTCGAACTTGAAGCTGATCGCATGCGCAATCTTACGCTGCCGAGGGAAGACTTCGAAAAAGAGATCGAAGTCGTCAAGGAAGAACGCCGCATGCGCACGGAAGACAACCCGAAGAGTTTCACTTACGAAGTCGCCATGGCGACCGCCTATCAGACCAGTCCCTATCAGTACCCCATCGTCGGCTGGATGTATGACCTGGAAAACATGCAGGTCGATGATCTGCGCGAATGGTATCGGCGCTGGTACGCGCCAAACAATGCCATCGTCGTCGTGGTGGGTGATGTTGATCCTGAAGCCGTTCACGATCTTGCCAGAAAACATTTCGGCCCACTCCCGATATCGGTATTCGACCCGCCACGGGAACGCCCGGAAGTCGAGCAGCAGGGCATCAAGCGCGTGACGGTTAAGCGTCCGGCGGAACTGCCTTATCTGATGATGAGTTACAAGGTGCCGGTGCTGAAGACCGCCATGAAAGAAGATGTCGATTCGGTTCCGGAGTGGGAACCCTATGCGCTCGAGGTACTGGGCGGGATCCTGGATGGTGGCAACAGCGCCCGCTTTTCCCGCGAACTGGTACGTGAGAGCCGTATCGCTGCCAGCGCCAGCGCCAGTTACAACCTGTCGGCGCGATTGCCGACCAGTCTGCTGACATTGTCGGGTACACCAACACAGGATCATACGGTGGCCGATCTGGAAGACGCTTTCCGTGAACAGGTCGAACGGCTTAAGAGTGAGCCCGTGAGTGCGGCGGAACTGGAACGGGTAAAAACCCAGGTAGTGGCGTCCGCGGTATATGAACGGGACTCGATGTTCTATCAGGGCATGCTGATCGGCATGCTCGAAACCGTGGGGCTGGATTGGCGCATGATTGATGATTATGTCGACAAGGTACAGGCCGTCACCGCCGAACAGGTTCAGGCAGTGGCGAAACAATATCTGAATGATACCGGTCTCACCGTCGCCGAACTCGAACCCCAGCCCGGCAGCGGAACAACACAGCAGCGGGGCCCTGCTCCCGCCGAGGGAGGCCAGAATGTCGTTCACTGATTTCAGGACACAGGCTATCGGCTTACTCGCGCTGGCGTTTGCTCCGTTCGTCCACGCGGCGCCGGATATACAGCACTGGACAACCGAACAGGGCAGCGAGGTGTATTTCGTCGCGGCCGATGAACTGCCGATGGTGGATATCCGCGTGGTATTCGATGCCGGCAGTGCGCGCGATGGCGATCAGCCCGGGGTGGCGGCGATGACGCTGGGCATGCTGAGCGACGGTGCCGCCGGTATGAGTGCCAATGAAATCAGCGATGCGTTCGAATCGCTGGGCGCCAATTACGGAGTCAGCGTTGATCGGGATATGGCCAGCGTGGAATTGCGCTCGCTGGTCGAGGCGGACACCCTGCAGCCGGCACTGGAAACATTACGTAAGGTAATCACCCGCCCCGACTTTCCCGAGGATGATTTCAAACGCGAACAGCAGCGCACATTGATCGGTTTGCAGTCCAAAAAGCAGTCACCAGGCACGCTGGCCAGCGATGCATTTTACAAATCCCTGTATAACCAGCATCCGTATGCCCATCCGACGTCCGGCACCGAGGAAAGCGTGAACGATCTGAGCCGCGATGATCTGGCGGCGTTTCATAAACGCTTCTATACAGCCACCAACGCGACGATCGCGATCGTCGGCGCCGTGTCACGGCAGGAAGCCGAGCGCATCGCCGCGGATCTGGTGCGTGATCTGCCGGCGGGCGAGCCGTTGGCAGAAGTTCCGGCGGCAGGGTCGAACGAGTCCGAACAGGCGCACATCGCGTTTCCCTCGTCACAGACACATATATTAATCGGCATGCCGGTGGTCAAGCGTCACGACCCGGATTATTTCCCGCTGTACGTCGGTAATCATGTGTTGGGTGGCGGTGGTATGGTCACGCGATTGTTCGAATCCATACGCGAAGAGCGCGGCCTGTCCTACAGTGTCTACAGTTACTTCCTGCCGATGCGGGAAGCGGGGCCATTCGTGGCCGGCCTGCAGACCAGCACGTCGCAGGCGGATGCGGCACTGGAAGTGTTGCGTGACGAGATTCGCCGCTATATCGAGGAAGGACCGACCGAGGAGGAGCTTGAAGCCAGCAAGCAGAATATCACCGGTGGCTTTCCGCTGCGCATCGACAGCAATAGCGATATCGTCCAGTATCTCGCGGTGATCGGTTTTTATGATCTGCCGCTGGACTATCTCGATACCTTCAACGACAAGGTCATGGCCGTAACGCGCGAGCAGATCCGCGATGCTTTCCGGCGGCGGCTGAACGTGGCTGACTTTGTCACAATACTGGTTGGTCGTCAGGAGAAAGGCGGCTGATTGGATCGATCGGGGACAAACACAGTGAAACGCACGCGGTCGCAACCCCCCGGCAGTGTCCGTATCATCGCCGGCGACTGGCGCCGCCGCCGCCTGCCGGTACCGGCACAAGACGTGCGGCCGACGCCCGACCGTGTCCGCGAAACCCTGTTCAACTGGCTGCAGAATAAGGTGGCGGGCGCCGACTGTCTGGATCTGTTCGCCGGTACCGGCGCGCTCGGTTTTGAAGCCGCTTCGCGCGGGGCCCGCTCGGTCGTGCTGGTTGAGCAGGACTACAATCGCGCCAACAACCTCATGCAGATGCAACAGATACTGCAGGCCGACCAGGTAGAGGTCCTGCACCACGATGCACTGGTGTGGCTGCAGCAGAGTGACCGGACTTTCGATATTATCTTTCTCGATCCGCCTTTCGCCAGCGGTCTGCTGGTTGGCAGTTTGGCGCTGCTCGAGAGCCGGGCTATCCTGCGTCCGGGTGGGCTGGTGTACGCCGAACTGGGGAATCACCAATCCGTCCCGCCGGCATGGCGGGTCCATAAGCAAACACGCGCGGGCCGGGTCCAGGCAGGCCTGTTGATGCACAACGGACAGGAAGCGACATGAACATCACCGCCATTTACGCGGGAACCTTTGATCCCGTCACCAACGGACATACGGATATCGCCCTGCGCGCGGTGCAGATTTTCGATCGCGTCATCGTGGCCGTTTCCGCGGCCGGCAACAAGCGACCGGCGTTTAGCCTGAACGAGCGGGTCGATATGGCGAAGACCGCGCTTGCCGATCAACCCGGCATCGAGGTCCTGAGCTTCGACGATCTGGTTACCGAGCTGGCCCGGCGCGAACGGGCAAAGGTGCTGATCCGCGGACTGCGCGCGGTCTCGGACTTCGATTACGAATTCCAGATGGCCGGCATGAACCGTAAGCTGTTCGCCGAAGCCGAAACCGTTTTCCTGACGCCGGCCGAGCAGTACAGCTGTGTCTCTTCCAGCCTGGTCCGCGAGATCGTGCGCCTCGGCGGTGATGTCAGTGAATTCGTGCACCCTTCAGTGAACGAGGCACTGAAGGCGCGCATTTCCCAGAGCGGTCAGACTCCCTGATTATCAATCGGCCTGAATGATCTGATGGCGGCTTCACTGCGTGCGCTCCTGCTACTGACGGTCGCCATGATGGCGCCCGGCATCGCGCCGGCTGCCGATTCCGGGCCGGCGGAAGCGGCGATCGCCAGTGCCCATCCCCTGGCAACCCGCGCTGGTCTGGAAATCCTCGAAGCCGGCGGTAACGCCTTCGATGCGGCGGTGGCCGTCACGGCAGCCCTGGCAGTGGTCGAACCGTACAGTTCCGGCCTCGGTGGCGGTGGTTTCTATCTGTTGCACCAGGCCCGGGACGGCCGTCAGATGATGCTGGATGCACGCGAGACAGCGCCGTTGCTGGCGCGCCAGTCGGATTATCTCGATGCCCGGGGTGAACTCGATCGTGAACTCAGTATTAACAGCATCCATGCCGCGGGTATACCGGGCATCCCCGCCGCGCTGGACAAGCTGGCGCGTGACTACGGACAGCTATCGCTCAAGCAGACGCTGGCGCCGGCGATCCGGTATGCGCGGGAAGGCTATTTGGTCGGCGAAACCTACCGCAAGCTGGCGGAGTACCGGTTCGAAGTCCTGCGCCGGCATCCCGAAACGGCGGCGATTTTTCTGGATGAAGGCAAAGTACCGGGCGCCGGTTTCCGGCTCAGACAGCCGGCGCTGGCCGATACACTGGAGGCGATCGCGGAACGGGGACGTCACCCTTTTTACCAGGGCAGGATCGCCAAACGGCTGATCAAGGCTGTGACGGCCAAAGGAGGCAAATGGCTGGCCAAGGATCTGGCGACCTATGAGGTCAGGGAGCGCCGGCCGATCGTCAGCCATTATCACGACATCCGTGTAGTTTCGGCGCCGCCGCCCTCCTCGGGCGGTATAGTTCTGGGCCAGGCACTGAACATTCTTGAGCAGTTTGACCTCGATGGCATGGATCCGGTGACCCGCACGCATGTGATTGTCGAGGCCATGCGCCGGGCGTATCGCGATCGGGCGGCGTATCTGGGTGACAGCGACTTCGTGCACGTGCCCGTGCAACGATTACTGGATCCGGACTACGCCGCCGGGCTGGCCAATACCATCGATCTGGATCAGGCGACCGACAGCGACACCATGCCGCCGTTCGGCGCGCAGGCCAATGCCGGCATGGACACCACGCATTTTTCGATCATTGATACCGAGGGGAACCGTGTCGCCGCCACACTGAGCATCAACCTGCCGTTCGGCAACGGTATGGTTGCCGGCGATACCGGCGTGCTGCTGAACAACGAACTCGATGATTTCGCGCTGCAGCCGATGGAGCCAAACGCTTATGGTCTCGTCGGTGGCGAGGCTAACGCCATCAGACCGGGCAAACGGCCGCTGTCCAGCATGACGCCGACCTTTCTGGAAACCGATGACAAGGTTGCCATTCTCGGCACGCCCGGCGGAAGTCGGATCATCAGCATGGTGTTGCTGGGCACGCTGGGATTTGCCGACGGCACGCTGCCGAGCCGCTGGGTGCTGCAGCCGCGCTACCACCATCAGTATCTGCCGGACGTAATCCAGCACGAGCCGGAGGCGATACCATCGAGTCTGATGAATGGTCTGCGTCGTCTCGGCCATCATTTCAAGGATGTCGGCCGCGAGTACGGTGACATGCAGGCCATTCTTTGGCACAAACCGACCAATACCGTGTTCGCCGCCAGCGATCCGCGCGGCGAGGGTGCGACCGCAAAAAACCGCTGAGTTATGCATTAATTATTGGATTAAGCGTTTTTCATCATGATTAAAATAAGGTCAATTGACTAACGACTTCTCGCGATTCACACGGTATTCGGTGAAGCTTCAGTAAAACTGAAATGACGTCTGAGTGCGTGATGATTCTTCCTTTCTCTGTAACCAGCCCGTTGCAACCGGACTTTAAATCGCCCGGCTAATCTGGCAGGGTTTTCTGCATATTCGCGAGTGGAGCGGAGGATGTGTGCGCCGTGCAGATTCAAGACTGCGGCTGTGTTCATTTTCATCAGTGGCGGTCTTTTCAGCCAGGGCGTGAATGCCAAAGGACTGGGATTCGGACCATTCGAGCTGGGCGGGGCTGCCCGTGTCAATGTTCTGGACAAAAGCTGGGACACCCGCCAGCGACGTTTTCCGCGGGCTGACGTTGAATTCGATACGCTGCGCGGTGAACTGAGGTTCGAGCAGGGGCCCTGGACAGGATCAGCACAGTACCGGCTGTACTATTACGACGAGACCGACCGCAGCACGCATTTTCTGCATCACGGCTGGCTCGGTTATCAAATCGATCCCGAACGTCAGATCAAGATCGGTGTACAAAAAGTACCGTTCGGTAACCTGCCTTTCAATTCATACAGCTATTTTTTCTCGCTGGCTTACTATCTGGGGCTGGAAGACGACTACGATCTGGGTGTCAAATACACACGCAAAAAAGGCCCCTGGCGCTGGGATGTAGCCTACTATCTGCAGGACGAAGGACATTACCACGGCGAGAGCCAGGACAGCGCCCGCTATTCCTATGATGTGGTCGAGAGCCCGAACTCCGCCAATGAGGAAAGACACCAGGTCAACAGCAGACTGAGTTACAGATTCGAGCACAACGACAACGCCAGTTCTGAACTGGGCTTGTCGTTGCAGGCCGGACGTATTCCCAATGATGCCAGTGGTGAGACAGGGTCCCATCTGGCGGCGGCAATCCACTGGGACGGCCGCTACGGCCCGTGGGGAGTCAAGCTGCAAAGCCTCTGGTTCCGTTATAATCTGGCGAATCCGCCAGGTGTTGATGACAGGATTGTCGTCATGGGCGCTTATGATTTCCCCTATAACGTTGCTGCCGAAGGGAATCTGCATACCATTGGCGTCAGTTATCACTGGGATGTCGATTGGGGTGTATTGCAGGGCATTACCGTCTATAACGATTACAGTTACCTGAACAAACGCGAGGATACATTTAAAGACAGTCAGATGAACGTAAGCGGTCTGTCCTTCGATCTGTCTCCTTTCTTTATCTATGCCGATTTCGCAGCAGGCAAGCATAATGCCTGGATCGGCCCGGATTTCGGTACTGCTCTGGCCAGCGGCAGCACGGATGATGATGTAAATTACCGTCTTAATCTGAATGTGGGGCTATATTTTTAATTCGGTCATACATTCTCAGGCCAGTCAGGCTCTAATCAGCAGAAACAATGCAAAGCATCGGCGCAAGGCTCAGGGATTTTTTCGAGCGCAGCCGCCAGCGTCTGGCGACACGCCAGGCGGACGTGGCGCTGGCGCTGCTTGGCGCGTTCACCGGCCTGCTCGCCGGCGGTCTCATCATTGCCTTCCGTTTTGCCATTGAAGCCCTGCAGCTCGGCTTTCTGCCGGGACAGGATGTCGAGGCTTACGAACTGCTTTCGGACGGGCTGCGTTTTCTGCTGCCGCTGGGCGGTAGTGTGGTGCTCGCCGTCGCGCTCTGGTTTTTTGCCGCGCGCGATCGATCTGTCGGTATCCTGCATGTGCTCGAACGGCTGCAGTATTACGAAGGGCATCTGCCGATGCGTAACCTGGCCATCCAGTTCCTGGGTGGCATTGTCGCACTGGCGTCGGGACAGTCGGTGGGTCGCGAAGGACCAAGCGTACATCTGGGCGCCGGAGTCGCCAGTCTCACCGGCCAGTACCTGACTTTGCCCAACAACAGCATTCGCACGCTGGTGGCCTGCGGTGCCGCCGCGGCGATCGCCGCATCCTTCAATACGCCACTGGCCGGCGTCGTATTCGCCATGGAAGTGATCATCATGGAATACACCATCGCCGGTTTCACACCCGTCATTCTCGCGGCCGTGATTGCCACGGTCATGTCGCGCGCGGTATTCGGTGCTGAAACTGCGTTCACGGTGCCGACCATCGCTACGGCGTCGCTGACGGATCTGGTTTTCATTACGATCATGGGCATCGCTATCGGAATGCTGTCAGCCGGGTTCGTGACGCTGATCCGGCGTCTGAATCGTTATCTGTTGAATCAGTCGATACTGCTGGTGCTGCCGCTGGCTGGTCTTGTCGTCGGGATACTCGGTGTCTTTGTGCCGCAGGTGCTGGGCACGGGCTATGATACCGTCCATGCATCGTTCGCCGGTCAACTCGGCATTGTGTTGATGTTGTCGATACTACTGGCGAAGTTTCTGGCCAGCGCGGTCTGTATCGCCGGTCGCATGCCCGGCGGTCTGATCGGTCCGACGGTGGTCATGGGCTGTCTGGCGGGCGGCCTGTATTCGCAACTTATTAATATGCTGCCGCTGGTCGACACACATACCGCGCTCTACGCCATGCTGGGTATGGGCGCCATGATGAGTGCAACCCTGCAGGCGCCGCTCGCCGGGCTGCTGGCATTGCTGGAAATGACCGGCAGCCCCGGACTGATCATGCCGGCCATGCTGGCGGTGGTAAGCGCCAATCTGGCGGCAAAAACCCTGTTCGGCCAGCGATCGATTTACCTGCAGATGTTACAGGATTCGGGACTTGTCTATCGCAGTGATCCGCTGACGCTGGGTCTGCGGCGTATCGGCGTCACCGCCGTGATGAATCATAATGTTGTCAGTTGCAAACCGGAAATCACATTGAACCATGCACGCCAGCTACTGAAACAGGCGCCGGCCTGGATCGTGATCCGGCAGGAAGATGACAAGGCCCTTCTGCTGCCGGGTTCCAATCTCGCTGCGTATCTGGAGAATGAAAATCCGCCGGAAGAGATTTCGTTACTGGAAATCCCGGGCCAGCGACTCGAAGCCCGCCCCGTCCATTCCCAGGTGACCTTGTATGAAGCGCATCGCATCATGGAAGAAAACAAGATCGAGGCCGTGTATATCCGGCGGCCGGTAAGCGCCGGCAGTTATCGTATCCTCGGAGTT
>CAZFUS010000026.1:0-31502 GCA_964522485.1 uncultured Enterobacteriaceae bacterium
TTTTTTCAGCCTATCACAATTATAAGGATGAAGAATTTGCAAAAGTTCTTGATGAACTATTATCAGGAATGGTTTTAACAGCAGCAGTCGCCGCAGTGGCTCTGTTTATAGTTCAAGCAATGAAGCTTGGCCAGGTTAAAGACTCTACAGGTGCAAAAGTTATTGTGATTGCACTGATGGCAATAACCGTAGGGTCCGGTCTATGGGCTGCATGTCCATTAATCAGGACCTGGTAGTTAACCCTCCCTGAAAGAAGCCCCCGGAGCAGCAACTGCAATCTCCATTCTGCTCCCGCAAGTGGCGGTTAGTCCCTGCTTCCTGCCGGCAGCCTATTCGACCACCACAGTGCCCTTGCTTTCGGGATGCTCCTTAACGTAGAAATGGTAGGTTCCGGGCTCCTCGAACGCATGCGACCAGCGCTCGCCGTTGTCCAGCGCACCGCTCTCGGCGTCGATCTCTTCAAAGGCGATAGTGTGACCACCGGGCATTTTCACTACGTTTTTGAACACGACCTTTTCCCCTGCCTGGACAGTCACCTCGGCCGGATCGAAGCTGCCGTGACTGACTTCCACCTTGGCCTTGTCAGCGAATGCGATGGCCGGGAGCAGGCACAAACCCGGAAGTAGACTCATTGCTGTGTGTCGATAGTACATGGCAAACCTCCTGTATCACCGGGCCCGCGGGGAATTTTCACGGTCGGTCTGTGCGCGGAGCGCGTCGAGACACTTCTGTTGGCGGGCGCGGAAAAATCGGACAAATGCACCTACAATATAAAATCTAATCCCCGGCGTCCCTGTCGTCAATATTTCCCCCGATTTTCCGCCACAGAGCCGGCGCGAAGGCAAAATAGCCTGTGTCTGCCGGGAAGGCGTCGGCCAAATGCTTCAGAAGTGAGTATCGGTCGTCGATGAGTGGAACGGGATTTGCCCGGATTTGACGGACACGCCCAAAAAGCGGACCGGACCCGTGCCGGCTGAGGACCGAATAAGGGTTAAGCGACATCAGCACGTCTACTGCTCTATCCTTTGCAACCGGAGATAGTTATCAGCGACGGTTTACCACAATGCCTATTGAAAAAATCAGTGGCATTACGCTTTTTGTAACCGACATGGCACGGTCCTGCCAGTTTTACCGGACCCTGGGCTTTACTCTCAAATCCGGCGGTGATTTGCACACCTTTACCAGCTTCCATGCGGGCAGCGGTTATCTCAACCTGGCAAGGCGTCCCTTGCCGCAGACGCAATGGGGCCGGGTAATCTTCTACGTCGACGATGTCGATGCCTTCTACGAAACTGTTCTGGCGCGGGGGATTACTCCGGAATTTGAGCCGCAGGATGCGGAATGGGGCGAGCGTTACTTTCACCTTCGTGACCCGGATGGCCACGAGCTTGCCTTTGCCCGGCCGCTAAACATTTAGCCGGGCAGTTTAACGACTCACAGCCCGCTCAAGCAGTATTCATAAGAGTAATATAAATGACATAAATAGCATATATAAAGTGTTTGGTTTCCTCCTGTGCCTGAACCCGTTCTGATTTGTCAGGTTTCACGCGGCAGCAGCCCGCCGCTGTGCCAGTAGCGCATGAATTCACTTATCGTCATGGGTTTGGCGATGGCAAATCCCTGAACGGCATCGCACCGCAATTCCTCCAGCTTGGTCAAGACACGCTTCGTCTCCACGCCCTCGGCAGTAACCTGGGCACCCAACTCATGCCCCAGCTCGATACAGGCTCTGACGATTTTTTCATCTTCTTCCGAATCAGTGAGAGACTTTATAAATAACTGATCAATTTTTAATTCGTCCGGCTGGATTTGTTTGATATATGCAAGGGAAGAGTAACCGGTGCCATAATCGTCAAGAGCAATCTTGACCCCATGCTGGCGCAGCACTCTGAGTATTTCCAGTATGCCGACTGTATCTTCAATAATTGCTGTTTCGGTGACTTCCAGGGTAAGCCTGTGGGTTACGCCGCTAAATCCCTGCAGAACAGACGTTATCAGTGCCGGATCTGATAGATCTTTGCCGGAGATATTGATTGACAGTGCCAGATCGTTGCCCTGCTGCTGCCATTGCCTGCAGTAAGCGCCAGCCTTTTTAATCAACAGTTGAGTCAGTTCGCTGACGAGTCCTGATTCCTCGGCCAGGGGTATGAACAGGTTTGGTGGTATCTCGCCGTAGCGTGGATGTTCCCAGCGAACCAGCATTTCTGCACTGCTGATACTCCTGGAGATCAGCGAGTATTTGGGTTGCAGCACCCAGGTGAGCTGCTCGTTTCTGATGGCTTTCCTGAGATCCGAGATCAGTACAAGATTACGCGGATCGGGCTCCATGCTCTGCTCATACACGAGCAGGGTGTTGCGCCTGATACGGCCCAAATCACACGCCAGCTCGGCAGCCCGGTACAGTTTCGCAGCTTCAGCCGCATGATCCGGATAGAAAGCCAGACCGCTGTTGAGACTGACATGGATGGGATAATCGTTGATAATGGTTTGTACTTCTGCCTGACCGATAATTTTATGCAACCGGCTGATTGCATCATACTCGCCAGCAATATCCTTCATAATCAGACCGAATCTGCCGTGACCGAAATGACTGATAAAGACAGATTCACCGGCCTTGTCGAACAGTAATTGCGCCACTTCGCGCGTCAGTTTGTCGGCGGTTTGATAGCCGGCTATCTGCTGTATCTTGTCCAAGTCGAGGATACTGATCGACGCGACACCGATCTTGCCGGTCTGTGTCTCCGGGTCGTTTATGATGCGGGTAAGATGACCCTCGAAGAGATACTTCTTGGGTAAGTGTGTCAGCGTATCGAACTGGGTTAATTCCTCGACTCTTTTTTCCGCCTGATCCGCTCTTTGCTGCTGGCCGGCTGACCATTCCCTGGTTCGCCGCAGAATGTCCTTGAATCGGATCAACCCGAACAGCAGCGCACACAGGATGATAAGCAGCAATATAATGATCCAGACGGAATGCCAGAGGCCGGATTGATAGGCTTGATATATTTGATTCAGATTGGATACCCAGCTCCGATAGGTTTGATCGTAGGTTCCGTTGGTGCGGATGTGGGCGAGGCCCTCATTGAGCAAGTCCACTAATTCAGACCTTTGTGGCGAGACGGCGAAAGCATATTCCGCCACTAATAGCGGCGGGCTAAGCGAAACCACGTCGAAATACTCACGTGTGGCAATTATGTAAGTACCGAGATGAATACTGGCAAGCGCCAGATCCGCATTGCCTGTCGCGACCTGCCGGAGAGCCTCCGATTCCGTATCGGTTGCCACGATGTTCAAATCATGACTGCGCTGCTCGAGTACATTCCATGCATAGCCCCCTTTCTGTACAGCAACTGTAGCCTGATCGATCTCGTCAAGGCTGCTGTAGGCTTCAGAACCGGCATGGCCAAACAGGTGGTAGTATTCAATTAAAATTGAATCTGTGAACAGAAATTTACGGCTGCGTGCGTCAGACTTGAACATGGGGACCACGTCGATGCTGCCGGCTTCAAGTCTGGCCTGAACTTCACGCCAGTCGCCAAGATAAAACTCGTACTTGATATCGCTGGCTGTCGCTATCGCTTCGAAAACATCCACATCAAAGCCAGCGGGCTCACCATGTTCGTTCAGATACTGATGGGGAGGAAACTGCCAGTCACCACCGAAGACAACAATCTCGCCGGCGTGAGCAGTACATACTGACAGGCATACCAGAAGGATGCTGGACAGCAAGTCGCGAACGCTGGACATAAGCCTGTATTCCATTTAGTAATTCTTGATTCCATATGGCGAATGCATGATGCCAGTGATGTTCAGATCATGTCGTAGGCATGCCGGAAATCGTGACGGCGTTCGCATATGAGATATGACAATGACGTTGTATCAATAAATGGCTGTGGAGAGATCGAGTGCGCAGCAGGCTGGCAGTTGGCTTACAGTCAGTCAGAAACAATGTCTGCCGAAAGGATGAGGCAGATTCAATCTGAGCCAATTATAGTCGCTGGAGATTCAGTCGCCATCCTGGATTCCAGCCAATGCAGCATGTCCAGCCATATGGACTGGACAGCCGCCTCTGACGGCATGATATCCGCATAAGGCAGCTCAAGGCTTAGAAATGGCTTGCCGAGTTCCGTGCTGATATAACGGCCCAGTGAGCCGGGATAGGTGCCGGGATTCTGCACGGCCAGACGCCCCAGCTGAGCGGATTGAATAGCAACTGCTTCATCGGTGTAGTTGTGTTCGGCCCCGGTATAGGGGGCATGAATGGCAATGATCGCGTCCGGCCCGAAACGCTGTATCTCTTTTATCAGCCAGCGTGATTCCGGTTCGCTGAGCGCTTCGGGGCCGGGATAACGGTGAGGATTGCGATCCGTACGCCGGATCCAGTAATGATTGGTAACCTCGTCCCAGTCCGCCAGCGGAAAATTGCGGTTGAGATCGACACCGTTGGCGTTCATGCGTTCGGGATCATCACGCAGGAGTCCGTCAGGATTCAGCAGTGGCACAATGCGCCAGTGGAACAGGCCGGAATGAAACTGATTGAGAATCTCCAACCACTTGAAGACGATACTGACCGATGAATACTCATTGCCGTGAATGCCGCCGATCAGCAACACTTTGCCCAGGGGATCGCGTTCGGGCAGGGGTGCATAGTTCTTGATCAGAATCGGACGGCCTTCCACCGAGGTAGCGGTGGCGCTTTCCAGACCCAGTTCCCGGCATTCCCGGGCACTGACACTGGCCAGCCTGTCACCGATCTGTGTGCACAGCTCAGCCGGTGTCATCGCCCGGGCCGGACTGCAGGCTATCAGCAGTAACAGCAACAGCCGGCAGAGCCGGCCGGCATCTGATTCAATGGCAGAGGTAATAGCTGAGTATCCCCATGAATACGGCCGCGCCGAACCAGTGATTATTCAGAAACGCTGCAAAACAGCGGTCCGGGTCGCGATCCTTGATCAGGTACTGCTGATAGACGGCAAGCAGAGCCGCCGCCGTTACACCGACATAATACATGCCACCCAGTTCTGTTTTAATGCCGATCAACACTAATACACCAATCAGCATTAGCTGGATCAGGCCAATGATCAGCCGATCTTCCTGACCGAACAATATAGCGGTGGACTTGACGCCGATACGCAGATCGTCCTCTCGATCAACCATGGCGTACATGGTGTCGTAGGCTACAGCCCAGAGAATGTTGGCAATCAGCAGCAGCCAGGCCACTGGTGGCAATACGCCGATCTGGGCCGCGAACGCCATCGGAACAGCCCAGCCGAACGCCAGGCCCAGATGCACCTGCGGCAGATAAGTATAACGCTTCATGAAAGGATAGGTGGCGGCGAGCACGGCGGCCACCAGGGCCAGCAGAATGGTCAGCCGGTTGAGGGTCAGCACCAGTGCCAGGGCGAGCAGCATCAATACGCCCGCGAGCACCAGCGCCTCACCCGGGCCACATTGTCCGGAAGGCAGCGGCCGCCCGGCGGTGCGGCGGACATGGCCGTCAAAATCGCGATCGGCGAAGTCGTTGATTACGCAGCCGGCGGAACGCATCAGCACGACACCGCATACAAACACCAGCACAACCCACGGGTGCGGCCGGCCTTCGGCGGCGATCCACAGTGCCCACAGCGTGGGCCACAATAACAGGAAGATGCCGATTGGCCGGTCGATACGCGTGAGCTCGGCATAGACCCGGAGTCGTTCGCGCAGGTAATCGCCCGGATTGCCCGGCTGTGTCTGTGTCAGCTCTTCAGTCATGGATGTCGGTCTGTTGTTACAGTGCCCTCCAGCGGTGGCAGAAAAACTTCGACAATGGCAAAGCGCAGCGAGCGTGACTGATAAAGCGTGCGTCGTGCCCATAAACCGGCGGCGGCCGCCGCCGGTATTAATTGTTGCAGTCTTTGCGCCAGTCTGCAGCCGGCGGGCAGGCGTGCAAACTCGCGGCTCAGCCGTACGACGGGTGTGCGTGACGGCGCTCCGAATAATAGCGCGCCCAGCGGCCGCTGACCCGCTCTGATGAACCGGCGGCTGGCGCCGCGCAGGGCCTGCGGTGGCAGCAGGGTCCGCGCGTACAGCCAGGACTGGTTGCCGCAGGCCATGTGGATTTCGCGCACCAGGGTGTAACGGCCCTGGGACAATCGCAGCAACCGCTGTTCATCAAGCCACGGCCGCTGCCAGCGTTGCTCCAGCACCCGCAGGTTGAATGCACTCCTGCAACAGTGCCGCAGTCGGCGCGTGAGTGATCCTTCGGCGAGCAATAAAGGCCGCAGTGGCGTTGCGTTCAGTTGCGGGCCTAGTTGCTCACGCGTGCACCAGCGCGGAGAAGGGAGAACGTCATGCATGAAGGGCTATACTTGGCTGTATTCCCGGGTTGCGCCCTGCCAGCGGGCGATAAGATCATCGACCTGCGCCGGGTGATCCTGCAACAGCTGATCGGCCGCAGGCCGCAGCCTGGACAGCAATGCTGTGTCACGGCTGAAATCCGCGATCCTCAGATCCGGCAGGCCGGTCTGGCGCGTGCCCAGCAGCTCTCCCGGCCCGCGCAGCTCGAGATCCCGCCGTGCGATTTCGAATCCGTCCTGGCTGGCGCGCATGACTTCCAGGCGCGCCCGGGCGAGTTCGCCCAGGGGGGCGCGATAGAACAGCACACAGTCACTGCGTCGGCTGCCGCGTCCGACGCGGCCGCGCAGCTGATGTAACTGCGCCAGTCCCATGCGCTCGGCATTTTCAATGATCATCAGGCTGGCGTTGGGGACATCCACCCCCACTTCGATCACCGTGGTGGCGACCAGCAGATCGAGTTCACCTGCCTTGAAAGCGGTCATGATGTCGCGCTTTTCACGCGGTTTCATGCGGCCGTGGATCAGACCGATGCGGACATCCGGCAACTGTTCGGTCAGCTGGTCACGGGTTTCGGTGGCGGCCTGGTATTGCAGTGACTCGGATTCCTCGATCAGCGGACATACCCAGTAAACCTGGCGTTGCTCACGGCAGGCAGCGGCGATGCGTTTGATCAGTTCCTCGCGGCGGCTGTCGGCCAGAACGACGGTGTTGACAGGGTGACGGCCGGGCGGCAGCTCATCGATTGTGGAAATATCCAGATCGGCGTGCAGCGACATGGCCAGCGTACGCGGGATCGGCGTTGCCGTCATGATGAGCTGGTGCGGACTCATGCCCCGGTGGTTGCCTTTTTCCAGCAGGGCGAGTCGCTGATGTACGCCGAAACGGTGTTGTTCGTCGATGATTACCAGCCCCAGACGATCAAATGCAACGCCGGCCTGAAACAGGGCGTGCGTGCCGATGACCAGCGCCACGTCGCCATTTTTGATGGCGACGAGATCCCGTTCCCGATCACTGCCGCGCTGTTTACCCGTCAGCAGAACTGGTTGTAAACCCAGTTTTTCCAGCCAGTCGTTCAGGTTGCGGAAGTGCTGCTCGGCCAGCAGTTCGGTCGGCGCCATAAGCGCAACCTGCCAGCCGTTATCCATTGCAACCAGTGCAGCTGCGGCGGCGACCACGGTTTTACCGGAACCGACATCGCCTTGGAGCAGCCTCAGCATCGGATGATCGCGGCCCAGATCCTGTTCGATCTCACCGATGACGCGCTGCTGGGCGCCGGTGGGCTGAAATGGCAGTTGCGCCATGAAACGCGTCAGCAGATCAGTCCGGCGCTGAAGTGCCGGGGCCGGGCGCTGCTCCAGCCGCTGCCGTTGGCGCCGCTGGCTTAAATGAAAGGCCAGCAGTTCCTCAAACGCGAGTCGTTGCTGGGCTGGATGACGGCCGGCTGCCAGTGCCGCGGTATTGGCATCCGGCGGCGGTGTATGCACCAGCCGCAGGGCGCCTGTCAGATCCGGGAAACCCTGCTGTTCGAGCAGCATCGATGGCAGATAATCGGGCAGGGCGTCCGGTTTGCGTTCCAGCACTTCCAGCGCCAGTGCGGACAGCCTGCGCAGCAGAGGCTGACCGACGCCGTCGCTGGCCGGATAGACAGGCGTCAGCGTATCGGCCACCGGCAGATTTTCATCTGCCTGCAGCAACTGGTACTCGGGATGCACCATTTCCAGGATTTGCGGACCCTGGCGGACACTGCCGAAACAACGCAGGCGCGCGCCCTTTTCCAGGCCGGCCTGTTGCGTACGTGAGAAATGAAAAAAACGCAAAAGTATTGCGCCGGTGTTGTCGCTCAGGCGGCAGAGCAGGCTGCGGCGCCGGCCGAGGCGCACCTGGGCGAGTTCGATATGGCCCTCGATCAATGCTTCCAGGCCGGGTTGCAGGGTGCCGATGGACAGCAGCCGGGTGCGATCGGAATAGCGATACGGCAGGTGAAAAAGCATGTCGCCCAGCTGCGCTATGCCCAGCCGGCGCAGTTTTTCCTCGACCCGTGGCCCCACGCCGCGCAGGCGGATTACCGGCGTCGCCAGAGACGCCGGCAGGCGTGTGCGACTGGTCGCGGGATCAGGCGTCGAGAACGAGAACCGCATCCATTTCCACGTTCGCGCCTTTGGGCAGTTGCGCGACGCCGACCGCAGCGCGGGCCGGGTAGGGTTCGTTCAGGTGTGCGGCCATGATTTCATTGACCAGAGGAAAGTGGCTCAGGTCGGTCAGGTAGACAGTAAATTTGGCCACCTGATCGAGGCTGCCGCCTGCGGCTTCGGCCACAGCCGCCAGATTATCCAGCACCTGCCGTATCTGGACGGCCATGTCGCCTTCGATCAGGGTCATGGTTTTCGGATCCAGCGGGATCTGACCGGACAGATAAACGGTGTTGCCGCTGCGCACGGCCTGGGAATACGGGCCGATGGCTTCGGGGGCCTTGTCGGTGGCGATGATGGTCTTGGGCATGTTGCTGGATTCCCCATTGATTGGTTGTTTATGATTGTATGCCACGACTCGCGGATGGTGAAAAGTGACATTTCACACTTCACTTTTCACGTTAAGTACGACTGATTCTGGTGACGTGCTTGATACCGTGCAGCCGGCGCATGACCTGCGCCAGATGCTGACGGCTTTTGACTTCGATCTCGAATTTAAGCGTGGTGTAACGGTCGCCGCGATCCTTGACCTCGACGTTGACGATGTTCGCTTCCTGATCGGCAATAGTCGTAGCCAGCGTCGCCAGCACGCCGCGCTGGTTGGTCACGTCGAGACGCACGCTGGCGAGAAAATCGCGATCGATATCCTTTTCCCATTCGACGTTGATCCACTTGTCCGGCTGGTTGCGGTACTCGGCGATGTTCTTGCATGACTGATGGTGGATGACGATACCGCGTCCGGCGCTGACGAAGCCCTGGATCGGATCACCGGGGATGGGATAGCAGCATTTCGGAAACGTGACGACCATGCCTTCGGTGCCCTTGATACTGAGCGGCAGATTGTGCTTGCCATTCAGTTTCGATGAGTCGCCACTATCGGCGGCGGTCAGTTCACGTGCGATCAAAAGCGGCATCAGGTTCCCCAGCCCGATACCTTCCAGCAGCGCTTCCTTGCCGGCAAGTTTGTGCTGTTTGGCAATTTGCTCAAATGCGGTATCCCCCAGATCGTCTCCCGTTTTGCCCAGCGATTCCAGTTCACGGTTCAGAAGCCGTTTACCCAGGGCGCCGGCTTCGTTGCGCTGGATATTCTTGAGGTAGTGACGGATATTGGCGCGCGCCTTGGCGGTGACGACGAAATTCAGCCAGGCGGGATTCGGTCGCGCACCGGGAGCGGTAATGATTTCGACGGTCTCGCCGGTCTGCAGGCGTGTGCCGAGCGGCGCCAGTCGCTTGTCGATGCGCACACCGACACACTGGTTACCGACGTCGGTGTGAATGTGGTAGGCCATGTCGACCGCAGTTGCTCCCTTGGGCAATTCCATGATCTCGCCCTTTGGCGTGAACAGATACACGGCATCCGGAAACAGATCGACCTTGACGTTTTCCAGAAACTCTTCCGGATTGCCTGCTGTACGGTGCATTTCCAGCACACCGCGCAGCCATTCACGGGTACGCTTGTGCGCGCTGCTGGCGTCGCGGCCGCCGCCGGATTTGTACAGCCAGTGCGCGGCAATGCCGGCCTCGGCCACATCTTCCATTTCGCGGGTGCGGATCTGGACCTCGATGTGCACGCCGTAGGGACCGAACAGTACGGTATGCAGCGACTGGTAGCCGTTCGATTTGGGGATGGCGATATAATCCTTGAATTTGCCCGGCACCGGCTTGTAGAGATTGTGCACAGTGCCGAGTACGCGGTAGCAGGTATCAACCGCTTCCACGATGATGCGAAAGGCATAGACATCGTAGACTTCGCTGAAAGACAGACCCTTGCCGCGCATCTTCTGATAGATACCGTAGAGGTGTTTTTCGCGGCCGAATATCTGTGCCGGAATTTTTTCCTGGCGCAGCCGCCGGCGCAGCGCCGCGCGAATCTTGTTAACGATCTCCTTGCGGTTACCGCGTGCCTTGCGCACCTGTTCTGACAATATCCGGTAGCGTAGCGGGTACAGCGCCTGAAAACCCAGTTCTTCCAGTTCCAGGCGCAGTTTGTTCAGTCCCAGACGCTGGGCGATCGGCGCGTAGATCTCAAGTGTTTCGCGCGCGATACGGCGGCGTTTGTCGGCAGGCAGAGCGCCGAGTGTGCGCATGTTGTGCAGGCGATCCGCGAGCTTGACCAGGATGACACGAATGTCATTGGTCATCGCCATCATCATCTTGCGGAAATTATGCGCCTGCGCTTCAGCGTAGCTGTCGAAATTGATCTGCGTCAGCTTGCTGACCCCGTCTACCAGCTCAGCGACTTCCTTGCCGAACTTGCGGCTGATCTCTTCCTTGGCAGTAGGCGTATCCTCGATGACATCATGCAGGATGGCGGCCACCAGGGTCTGGTGATCCATGTGCATTTCACCAAGGATATGAGCGACTTCGAGCGGATGGAAAATGTAGGGTTCGCCGCTCTTGCGCTGCTGGCCCTCATGCGCCTTGGCGCCGAACTGATAGGCACGCTGCACCTTTTCCACCTGTTCCGGCTTCAGGTAGCGGCTGATCAGATTCGACAGATCACTGATCTGATACATGGAATTCACACGCCGGTCCGGTCTGACCGGGGAAAGAGTCCGGGCTTGCCGCGTTGACGGTCAGGCCGGAGATCAGGCGGGTGGCAGGCTGTACTCTTCCGGCTCCTGATCGTTTTCGTCAATGGCAGGGGAACCGATTTCATCAATATTCTCCTGCGTGATCAGCCCTTCGGCGATCTCGCGCAGGGCGATAACGGTAGGTTTGTCGTCGTCTTCATCCACCAGGGGCGGCAGGCCCATGCCAATCTGGCGGGCGCGCTTGCTGGCGAGCAGCACGAGCTCGTAACGGTTGTCGAGCGATTCGAGGCAGTCTTCAATCGTCAGTCTTGCCATATCTCATAATCCTCATTGACCGGGCCGGGGCCCGGGGAAGCTTTATCGAAGCAGCCAGACAGCTGGTGAATGAACCGGTGCCGGGTCCGGTCACCGGAGGTCTGGAACATTAATATGAGGATTTTACTGAATCTGCCGCGCCTGTGCTATCAGGCTCTGAATAAATGTGTCCAGGGCCGGCCGCCGGCAATCGAGCCGCAGGCGGGCTGCTGCGACGATGGTGGCCAGTTCCGCGCCAGCCCGTTCAAGGTCATCGTTGATAATCACGTAATCATATTCCGAATAGTGCGACAATTCCTCGACCGCCCCGCGCAGCCGGCGGGCAATGGTGTCGGCGTCTTCGCGCGCGCGCAGATTCAGGCGCTGCACCAGCGTTTCGTAACTGGGTGGTGCAATGAAAATACTGGTCGCTTCCGGCATCCGCCGGCGTACCTGCTGTGCTCCCTGCCAGTCGATCTCGAGGATCACATCGTGACCGCCGGCCAGTTGCTGTTCAACCGAATCACGCGCGGTGCCATAGGCATAATCGAACACCCGGGCGTGTTCGAGGAAACGGCCGTCATTGACCATGGCGGTAAATGTCGCTTCATCGATGAAGTAATAGTCGCCGCCGTCCACTTCACCTTGCCGCTGTGGCCGGGTTGTGTGTGATACGGACACTCTGATATCGGTCAGGCGACTGATCAGTGCACGCACCAGTGTCGTCTTGCCGGTGCCGGACGGTGCTGAGATGATGAACAGCAACCCGCGGCGCTGTTGCGAAGGAAGCTGAGCCATCGCCATGACTACTCGATATTCTGGATCTGCTCGCGCATCTGCTCGATCAGCACCTTGAGTTCGACAGATGTATTGCTGTAGTCGATATGGGCGGATTTGGCACCCAGCGTATTGGCCTCGCGGTTGAGTTCCTGCATTAAAAAGTCGAGCCGGCGGCCGATCGGGCCGTCCGTTTTCAGAATACGGCGGATCTCGTTGATGTGGGATTCGAGTCGATCAATTTCCTCGGCAACATCAAAGCGCTGTGCCAGGATCAGCATTTCCTGATCGAGTCGCTCGCGTTCCATCTCGATGCGCAGCTCTTCGGCTTTCTTGATCAGGCGCTGGCGCAGGCTGTCGATGATCTCGGGCAGACGCAGCCGCAGTTCGGCGACAATGCCGGCGGCAGTTTCACAGCGCTCTTCGACCAGACCGGCCAGTTTACTACCCTCGCGTTCACGTGCCTGGATGACGTGATCGAGTGTCTCGTTCAACAGCGCCAGCAGTGGCTGGCTGAGTGTTTCGGGATCCGGCGTATTGTGTTCTATGATGCCGGGCCAGCGCAGGATGTCGATCGCGGTTACCGGTGTACACGCCGGTAGCTTGCCATTGATAGTGTCGCAGGCCTGAATGAGTTGTTCGGCCAGATCATGATTGATGTAGAGTTCGGTATCCGTGGCTTCCTCGGCGTCGAAGCGCAGAGAGCAGTCAACCTTGCCACGACCCATTCGGGCGGCGATCTGCTCGCGCAGTGCGCCTTCCAGGCTTCGCAATTCCTCCGGCAGTCGCAGGTTGACTTCCAGATAGCGGTGATTGACCGAGCGGATCTCCCAGATAGCGCGGCCCCATTCACCCTTGGTCTCGGCGCGACCAAAGGCTGTCATGCTGGCAACCATAGTCACCGTCCCCAGATGTTATTAAGTGGCCGTGATAGCTGCACTGCTGCTGTACAGGCGGCTATCCACGAGACAGGCATTCTGTGGCCTGAGGGCGGAAATGTCCATTGGCGGCCCGGTCCGCGCGCTCGGCGACAATCGGCCAGTCACAGTCGCTATAATGCCTGTTTAGTTAATCAGGGAGAATGTTATGCGCCCAAGCGGAAGAGCCGCCGATGAACTGCGTGCTGTCAGTCTGACACCCGGCTATACCTGTCATGCCGAAGGCTCGGTGCTGGTCGAGTTCGGCAATACCAGGGTAATTTGTAATGCTTCCCTCGATCAGGGAGTACCGCCATTTCTGAAAGGCAGCGGGCAGGGCTGGGTCACGGCGGAATACGGCATGCTGCCGCGCTCTACCGGCAGGCGCATGCGCCGTGAAGCGGCGCAGAGCAAGCAGGGTGGCCGCACGGTTGAGATCCAGCGCCTGATCGGGCGCTCACTGCGTGCCGCTCTGGATCTGAAACAACTTGGCGAAGTCACCATTATTATCGATTGTGATGTCATCCAGGCAGACGGCGGCACACGCACAGCCTCGATAACCGGCGGCTATGTGGCACTCGCGCAGGCTATCGACAAGGCCCGTGCCCAGGGCATCATCAAGAATGATCCCGTGCTTGCTGCGGTCGCCTCGGTATCGGTCGGTATCGTCAATGGCGAACCTGTGCTCGATCTCGATTATGCTGAGGATTCGAGCGCCGAGACTGATATGAACGTGATCATGAACGAGACCGGCCACTTCATCGAGATCCAGGGTACGGCCGAGGGCCATCCATTCAGTGCTGCGGAGCTGGAGCACATGCTGAGGTTGGCCCGCCACGGTGTCGAGCAGCTATTCACCTATCAGCGCGCAACTTTGGCACCTGCATGACCTCAGTCGCGGCACAAAGCGTCATTCTGGCGAGCGGCAATCCGGGCAAGCTGCACGAATTGGCTGAGCTGCTGGCCGATCTGAACATGCATGTCGTGCCGCAATCGGACTACATCAATGAGGAGGCTGACGAGACCGGGCTGACGTTTATAGAGAATGCACTGATCAAGGCTCGTCACGCAGCGCGTATCAGTGGGCTGCCGGCACTCGCAGATGATTCCGGTATTGCCGTGGACTCCCTGAACGGAATTCCCGGCATTTACTCCGCCCGTTATGCCGGCGTTGGTGCCAGCGATCAGGCCAATCTCGACAAGCTGATCGAGGCCATACGACCATTGTCTGAAAGCGAGCGGACGGCGCGTTATCATTGCGTGATTGCCTACCTGCGTCATGCCGAGGATCCGACACCGTTGATTGCGATCGGTGCCTGGGAAGGCCGTCTGATCGAAACACCGCGCGGCCATAACGGATTCGGTTATGATCCGATTTTCTATCTCGACACGCATGACTGTACGGCCGCGGAACTGGATCCGGCCGAGAAAAATCGCCTCAGTCATCGCGGTCAGGCGTCGCGCCGTCTGCTGAGCCAATTGCAACACGAACATGTTTGAATTCAGCCAACCGCCGCCGCTGTCGCTTTACGTACATGTTCCCTGGTGTGTGCGTAAGTGTCCCTACTGCGATTTCAATTCTCACGAGCGCCGCGGCGCCGTCCCCGGTCATGAATATGTCGCGGCACTGTTACGTGATCTGGATTACGCATTACCGGCCGTGACCGGGCGTTCGCTGCAGAGTATTTTTATCGGTGGCGGTACGCCCAGTCTGCTGTCACCGGCCTGCATTGATGAACTCCTGACCGGCATCGCGCAGCGTCTGTCGCTGGATACGTCAATCGAGATCACCCTGGAAGCCAATCCAGGTACCATGGAAGCAGGCCGGTTCCAGGGGTTTCGCGCTGCCGGTATCAACCGGTTGTCGCTGGGAATTCAGAGTTTCAATCCCGTCCGGCTCAAAGCGCTGGGCCGCATTCATGACGGCATCGCCGCGCGTGCCGCCATCGAATCCGCGCAGTCGGCCGGTTTCAACGCCATGAATCTCGATCTGATGTTCGGACTCCCGGATCAGACCATTGCCGAGGCCCTGCTGGATCTGGAAACCGCGATCGGTTATCAGCCGGCCCATCTATCGTGGTATCAGCTGACCGTCGAACCGAACACTGTTTTCTATAAATATCCACCCAGCCAGCCGGATGACGATTCACTCTGGTCCATGCAGCAGCAGGGACAGGCGTTATTAAAGAGCCATCAGTATAGTCAATACGAAGTCTCGGCTTACGCACTTGCGGGCGAGCGTTGCCGGCATAATCTGAATTACTGGCGCTTCGGTGATTATCTCGGTATCGGTGCCGGTGCGCACACTAAGTTGACCGATGCCAGCCGCGGTCTCATTCAACGTCAGGCGCGGCATCGTGTACCGGATGCCTACATGCGTCTGGCCGGCTCTGAAGCCGCCGTGACTGATACGCGGCTGCCCGGCCGCGCTGACGTGGTATTCGAATTCATGCTTAATGCCCTGCGGCTCAGTCGTGGTGTACCGCTCTCCTTGTTTGAACGTCATACCGGGCTGCATCCGGATGCTGTTGAACCAGGGCTGGTGCGGGCCCGGCAGCTTGGTTTGCTGCGCCACGATGCGCACCGTCTGTATCCGACTGCTCGCGGCCGGCGCTTTTTGAATGACCTGGTGGCGCTGTTTTTGTGTGAAGAGTCGCAGGCGGCCGTTTGTGGCTGAAGGGCCGGTGAGTGCCGCCGTAATGCAGGCGATGGTGCTGGAACGGCCGGGTGAACCGCTGCAGCAACGCGAACGTCCGGTGCCCGAACCGGATAAAGAACAGATTCTGCTGCGGGTGCTCGCCTGTGGTGTCTGTCGAACCGATCTGCATGTCGTCCATAATGAACTGCCGGATATTCCGCTGCCGATTGTGCCGGGTCACGAAGTGGTCGGTGTCATCGAACGGATTGGCAGCCATGTACAGGGTTTGAAACCAGGCGAGCGGGTGGGTGTGCCGTGGCTGGCCTGGACCTGTGGCGAGTGCCGTTACTGCCGGCGCGATCAGGAGAATCTGTGCGAGCGGGCGCGGTTCACCGGTTATCAGATCGATGGCGGTTATGCTGAATATATGCTGGCGGATTACCGTTATGTATTGCGTCTGGATGCCACATCGGATTCGGTAACCACGGCGCCCCTGCTATGCGCCGGCCTGATCGGCTACCGCTCGCTCAACATGACCGGCCAGGCAAGACGCCTGGGGCTCTACGGTTTCGGTGCTGCTGCCCATATTGTCTGTCAGATCGCCCGTTATCAGGAGCGCGAGGTCTACGCCTTCACCCGGCCCGGCGACGCTGAGGCACAAGCGTTCGCCCGCCAGCTCGGTGCGGTCTGGGCGGGTGGTTCGGATGAAGATCCGCCGGCTGCACTCGATGCCGCGATCCTCTATGCACCGGTGGGCGCGCTGGTTCCGGCTGCCCTGGGAGTCGTCGATCGCGGCGGTATTGTGGTTTGTGCGGGTATCCACATGAGTGACATTCCCGAGTTTCCGTACCGCCTGCTGTGGCAGGAGCGGCGCCTGGTATCCGTGGCCAACCTTACCCGCCACGATGGTGAAGCCTTTCGAAAAATCCTCAGGGAAGTGCCGATTAAAACCGAAACCCGCACCTACCCCCTGTCTTCAGCAAACATGGCGTTGGCCGATCTACGCAGTGGCCGCTTCCGGGGCGCGGCGGTACTTGTACCTGATGGCGGACTGTAAAATAAACCCGCCGGATGGCGGGTTTATTAGGTTTCTGGCGGATGCGGTTCTGAATTGACTTACTCGACCGTGTCTTCCTCGCCGATTTCCCAGCTTTCGACCTGAACTTCGACGATCTTGCCGGTTTCTGCCGAGACTTCGACTTTCCATTCGGTACCGTCTGAATCGACGATGTCGAATTCGTACATCGGTTCACCATCGAACTCGATCTCGTACTCGACCTCCTCGACAGTACCCGGATACAGGGCAGTGGCAGTCTCCCTGGCATCAGCCTCGGAGACTTTCATGCGTTGCTTGAACAGTGGATCGTCGACGCTGTCGGCTTCGCGCTCCATTTCCAGGATCGAGGCGTCCTTGGCGCTGCACTCGAACTCCCATTCATTGCCGTCATTGTCACGGACTTCAATCTCATAGGCTGCTGTGCCTTCGTCGGTGAGCGCCAGATATTCAACCTTCACGAAATTACCCGATTTTATCTTGGAGACCGTTTTCAGGCATTTCTCCAGGCCGCCGTGATCATGTTTCGCCAGCGCCGGTGAGCTGACACCTGCCAGCGCCAATATTGAAAGAGCAGTCGTTGCAATCGTGGATTTTCCCATGTTCAATCTCCCTGACATTTAGTCATTGAATCTATCTACTTAAAATATACTCATGTTGCACTGCAAAAAATATAGGAAAAAACACTAGATTTATAAAGGAGATTTTCCTAGCTCTAGCCATCCAGGCTATGCCAGTCCTAATGCCATGGATTCCGAACTCGAAAAAATCATCTCCAGTCGGCGCACCATCCATAATTTCCGTCCGGAACCGGTGCCGGTCGATATCCTGACCGCCGGCCTGCAGGCAGCCCGGTGGGCTCCCAACCATCGCATGAACGAGCCGTGGCACGTGTATCTGCCGGGGCCGGAAACACGCGAGGCGATCTGTCAGTTGAATGCGGCCCTGATCGCCGCCGCCAAGAACACCAATGCCGCGGACAGGAAACTCGAACGCTGGCGGACGATGCCGGGCTGGCTGGTGATCACCGCCGAGCGGGCACCGGACCCGGTCAAGGATCAGGAAAATTATGCCGCCTGCTGTTGTCTGGTACAGAACCTGGCGCTGTATCTCTGGGAACAGGGCATCGGTCTCAAATGGTCGACCGGAGAAGTCGTACGCGATCGGCGATTCTTTGATTTACTGCATGCCGACTTTACACGCGAGCAGGTGGTCGGCCTGTTCTGGTACGGTTATCCTGAGGATATCCCGCCAATGAAGCGCAATCCCATAGTCGAGCACATCACCGAACTGCCCTGATACTGCTTCAATTCGTTTGATCGTCTGTCGCGTTACCGAGATTTTTCGTTCAGCGATTCCTGCGCTGTCATCCCACCGCAATAAAACACTGCCACTGGCATCATGCCGGCGGTATATCACGACTTACTTGAAGATTTCATCGAGCTGTCACATGCATGGCATGAATCCGTCACAGACGTCGCGGATACTCGCGGCCGGGTCCAAGCTTAGGGACACGGCATGTCAAATGTGCACAGACTGAAGCCTCTCAACTATCGAACCATCTTTATTTCCGATGTGCATCTGGGCTTTTCCGGTTGCAGTGCGCAGTATCTGCTGGATTTTCTGCGCTCGACGCGTTGCGATACTCTGTTTCTGGTCGGCGACATCATCGATATCTGGCAGATGAAGAAGCGGCCCTACTGGCCGCAGGCGCACAATGATGTTGTCCGGACGATACTCGGCAAGGCCAAGCACGGCACCAGGGTCATTTTCGTGCCGGGTAATCATGATGAAATGCTGCGCGATTTCGACAGCACGGTGCTTGGCAATCTCGAAATCCACAACGAATACATCCATGCCACTGCAGACGGAAAACGGCTGCTAATCATTCACGGCGACCAGTTCGATGCCGTGGTGAGATCGTCCAGAACCGTCGCGCTCATCGGCAGTGCCCTGTATGAAATGTTGTTAAAGGCCAATCGGCTGGTGAATTATCTCCGCCGCAAGCTGGGCTTTTCATACTGGTCGCTGGCGTCGGTACTCAAGCACAAGGTCAAGCAGGCGGTCAGCTACATCAGTAATTTTGAGGAAGTCCTGGCCTATGAAGCCAAGCGCCGTCAGGTTGACGGCCTGGTCTGCGGCCATATACACCGCGCCGAGATCGCGCACATTGAAGATGTGCTGTACCTGAACTGCGGCGACTGGGTGGAAAGCTGCACGGCGCTGGCCGAGGGGCATGATGGTTCTATCGAACTCATCCACTGGACGGAAGCCGTCGAGTCTGTAAAGCGGTTGACGGTCGCCGCCTGACCATCGCAATGCGCATTGCCATAGTCACGGATGCCTGGCACCCGCAGGTCAACGGTGTCGTGCGCACGTATGAAAACTGCATCCGCGAACTCGAAGTGCTCGGGCATGAAGTGCACACGCTGACCCCAGCCGGTTTCCGTTCCATTCCCTGTCCGACCTATCGGTCGATACGGCTGGCATTGAATCCGGGACCGAAACTGGCGCGCACGCTGGACGCACTCAAACCGGATGCCATTCATGTTGCCACCGAGGGACCGCTGGGGCACGCGGTGCGCCGCTACTGCCTGAAACGTGGTCTGGCATTTACCACGTCATTCCATACCCAGTTTCCGGAATATGTCCGCATGCGGCTGCCGGTACCGCTAAGCTGGAGCTACGCATATCTGCGTCGCTTCCACCGCTCCGCCAGCCGCACGCTGGTGCCGACGCCTTCGCAGCGGCAGCGGTTGCTGGATCGCTGTTTCAGCGATGTGGAACTGTGGCCGCGCGGTGTCGATACCGATCTGTTCAGGCCGGGAGATAAAGATTTCCTGCCGCAGCCGCGGCCGATCTTCATGTACATGGGCCGGGTGGCGATCGAGAAAAATATCGAGGCATTCCTGCGGCTGGAACTGCCGGGCACCAGAATTGTCGTGGGCGACGGACCGGATCGGGACAAGCTCAGAAAAGCATATCCGGACGTCGTATTTACCGGTTACAGGTTCGGCCGCGAACTGGCGCGGTATGTGGCCGCCGCGGATGTTTTCATCTTTCCGAGCCTGACCGATACCTATGGCCTGGTCATGCTGGAAGCGATGGCCTGTGGTGTTCCGGTGGCGGCGTATCCGGTGACCGGACCTGTCGATGTGGTTCGCGACGGTGTAACCGGCATTCTGCACGAGGATCTGCGCACTGCCGCGCTGGCGGCGCTGGAACTGGATCCTGAAGCCTGTATCGACTACGCGCGGTCGCGCTCCTGGCGTCAGAGTGCCGAGACCTTCGCCGCCCGTCTTGAGCCGATCAGCCATCTGCCCAATTGACCGCCGATGCTGAGCAGCACTGTACAGCGGCCGTTTCGTCTGAACCGGATGGCCGGTGACCGTATTGCGGATTTACTGCAGGACGGTTGTCTGCGTCTGCTGGAATCGGCCAGTGGTCTCGCGGCACTGGACCGTTTGTATCAAGGCGGTGACTGGCCACAATCACCGCATGCATTCTGCGGCCGGGCGGGAACCGTCCATTATCTGCGCAACGATGACTATTCTGCTGATCTCGGCAAGGGTGTCCTGAATTAGTTATAGTCATTTTTTCTCTACAGTATCTTATAGTGGCTGGTTATGCTTAACGATTAATATCGGGGAAATTTATGCTCTGTGTTTTGTCTGGATGTCTTGCTGTCTGATTCCCTATGCAATTTTTTGCGCAGCTGCTTAACATGTCTGAAATTCGGCTGATTCAACAGGCGGGTATTGGTGTGCCGGACGGAGATGAATAATATGTCATTGAAGATTGCGGTTATCTACGGTTCGGTACGTTCGGCAAGACAGGGTATCAAGGCTGCACGATTTATTTACAATCAGTGCCATGAGCGCGGATATGAGACCAGCCTGATCGACCCTGCCGAGTATCCATTACCGCTCCTGGACAGGATGTACAAGGAATATGGTTCAGAGGAGATGCCGGGGGTGCTGCGGAAATTGGCTGAACGGATCATTCCTGCGGATGCCTATATTGTGGTTTCGGGCGAATACAATCATTCCGTACCGCCGGCGCTGACAAATCTGCTGGATCATTTTCTCGAGGAATACTTCTACAAACCCTCGGCAATTGTCTGCTACTCGGCCGGAGCATTCGGCGGCGTCCGGGCGGCGATGTCACTGCGTGCCATGCTGGCGGAGATGGGGATGTCGAGCATCCCGTCCATCCTGCCGGTGCCGAGTGTGCAGGATGCCTTCGATGAGGGGGGAACACCTGTGGATGACAGTTATTACAAGCGCGCAGCCCGCTTTCTGGGTGAACTCGAGTGGTATGCCGCGGCGTTGAAAACGGCGCGTACCAATCAGAAGACGCCGAAGTAACAGTCACCGATTCTCCAGCCTCCAGCCTGGACTATTGCCGTCGGTTCCGGGCCAGTGCAGCATCACCTCCCTTTCCGTGATGAACGCAGGTCGACTATGTGACAGGCTTGTCGACAGGTAATGCTGTAATACAATGGATGCGTTCAGCCGGAAGGGGTGTCATGGCAGCGAAGAAACCACCGCGGATCGATGCTTTCAATCTCAAGCCCGGCCGGAATATTACCCATAAATACGAGGTGGTCTCGAAACTGGGGGCCGGCTGGGAAGGGGAAGTCTACCAGATTCGTGAACGCAATACCGGCATCGAGCGCGCGGCCAAGTTATTCTACCCGCAGCGTAATCTGCGTAACCGTACCGCGCGAACCTATGCCTGCAAACTGCACCGGTTGCGGCACTGTCCGATACTGATTCAGTATCACACCGAGGAGTCCATACTCTACCGCGGCATCCCCATCACGGTACTGGTGTCGGAGTTTGTCGAAGGCGAGCTGCTGACAAGCTTCCTGAAAAAACAGCGCGGCGGCCGATTAAGCCCGTTTCAGGCCATGCATTTATTGCATGCACTGGCAGTGGGCATGGAGGCTATCCACCACGTCAACGAATACCATGGTGATCTGCACGGCGACAATATCATCGTCAGCCGCTTCGGACTGGGCTTCGAACTGAAGCTGCTGGATATGTTCCACTGGTCGTTTCCGAAGCGCGAGAATATCCAGGATGATCTTTGCAACATGATCCGCATTTTCTATGATGCCCTGGGCGGGCAGCGTCACTACGCGCGCCAGCCGGACGCAGTGAAGCGGATCTGCTGCGGCCTGAAACGGTCACTGATCCTGAAGCGTTTCCGCAGTTCCGCGCATTTGCGCGAGTATCTGGAAACGATGGTCTGGGACAGCTAGCCGCCGGCTCAGATGCGCTCAACGCGGGCCCAGACGGTATGAGCCTTACGATCGATACGCTCAAAGGATCCTACCAGCCGCACCAGATCCTGCCAGACACGGGGAGATGAAAACAGTATCTGCGGGTGCAGGCCATGCCCGGCGGCGAGAGCATTCAACGATTCCATCCAGGCCTGGCGCTCGGGCTGGGTCAGTTCGCGCTGCATGATAATGAGTATAAGCTGATTCTCTGCGCCGTTAGCATCCGGCTCTTCGTAGTACCGCAATTCCAGACACAGGGGATCCTGCTCGAGACGCTGGCGGATGGCACCCAGCAGTTCCTCGGTCTTGTCGGATAACGCCGACGATCGTTTCATCGGTAATATTCTCATGATCAGGGCGCCTGGCCCGTTTCCGCCTCAGCACGGGGATCCATTTCAGTAGCCAGGATAGTGGTACGCGGCACAGGAATGAATGCGGTCTGGTGCAAATCGGGTGCCTGATCATACCAGCGCCAGGCGAATCCGCTGAAGATTAACGCAGTCACACTGATAAACAGAAACAAGCCAAACGGACCCAGAAGCCACATGAAAAAGGCCGCTGTGAGCGGTCCCAGTGTCGCGCCGATGCCGTAGAGAATCAGCAGCACGGTCGCCGTTGTGACGAACTGCCCTTCTTCCGTCTCGTCATTGGCAACACAGACACTCATCGGATAGACACTGTAGGCCAGGCCGCCGAATACCGCAGCAGACGTCAACAGTAAGACCGGGAAATTCATATTATAAACAAATCCAAGCGGCACAATGGCTATGGTTATGCCGAGAGCAATCATGAGCTTGCCGCGGTCGTACCGATCCGAAAGTTTGCCGATGGGCCATTGCAGCAGCAGTCCGCCGATAACCGATATGGCCATCATGGTCGAGAGCCTGTCGGTTTCCATTCCGGCCTGAATTGCCCAGGCAGGCGCGAGTGACAGATAGGCGCCGACAGTCATCCCGGAATTGAAAGCCCCCAGAGAGCCCAGGGGAATTTTGCGCATGAAATTGAGGAACTCGATATTGTGGACTTCAATCTGGGCAGGGTGATGGGCGTGCGTCAGTGCAATCGGGACCAGGCATAGCGCAAAAAGCAGGGCGATCACCAGAATCAGTTGCATGGTTGCCGGATCACCGGCAGTGAGCAACATTTGTCCGGCTGCCATGCCAGTGTAGTTACTCAGCATGTATAACGAGAACAGATGCCCGCGGTTGCCCCTGGGTGCGATCTCCTGCAGCCAGCTTTCGATCACCATGTACATGCCGGCCAGAGAGAAACCGGTCAGCACTCGCAGCAGTGCCCAGACTGTTAATGACTCAAACAGCCCGTGCAGGATAACGGATATGGTTGCTGTCGCTGCAAAAGCGGTGAACGAGCGTATATGTCCGACTCGGCCAATGACCCGACGCGCTTGCAGGCAGCCTGCAATCATGCCGCCGAAGTAGCTGGCCATGATGATGCCGATGACCTGGGAATTCACAGCAGCCAGAGACATGCGCACGCTCAGGAAGATATTCAGCAGGCCCACAGCCATCATGAACAGAAATACTGAAATCAGTATCGATAACAGTGGGCTCGTGAGGTCCTGTCCCTGGCTTGATGACTTCATGTGATTTGCAACGATGTATGAGATGAATTCGGTTAACAGCGCGTGCAGTTACACCGCAGCCGCGGCAAACCGTACGGCGCGCGCATTATGGCAATTGCCGGCTGCCATTTTGATAAAAATATTTTCTCGTATCCATTCAAAAAAATCACTGTACGCCATTCGCGCGAATGCTATAAAGCGCGCGATCAAGCCTGGAATTCCGGGCTGTGTGCAGACCTGACAACCACGGATATACGTGAGGGCCTTGAATCCATGGATATCAGCCGGGATCAGACCGATTATCTGGAAGATGATACCTTTGAATCGGATGACAGTGATATGATCAACCGGGTTGGCAGCCTGGCTCAGGATTTCAATGGTATTGCCTGGCGCGAAATCGAGAAGTATCGCGAGCGTAAGGAACTGGAAAATATCCTCAAAGACGATCTTTACGAGGAGATCGACGTCGACAGCGTCTGGGAATGACGCTGGCGCAACGAGCACCGGTGCCGGCCCTGTCGTTACCCCAACCAGCCGGTTACAGGCTGCCAGTCACAATTTTCTTTTTCACATTCCTGCCGAGCAGGGCAAGAAGCCTCTCGAGCAATTCTGACCGATCGGTATCCTGGCGGTAGATAGCATAAACCTGCCGCTCGATTACCGGCCCGTCTGTCACCCTGAATAACCGTTGTTCCTCCAGCGCCTGCGCCACCAGCGTTTCGGCGAGATATGCCGTTCCGCCAAATGTTTGCAGCAGATGCAGCGCTGCACTGCCGACACCGATGCGCAGGATCGGTGTTGGTGGACCCGGCAACAACCGGGCGTGGCGGTTCGCAAAGTCACCGCCCCAGTCGACGTAGATGTAGCCCCGTTCCAGAGCCTGTCCGGTATCGCAATCGGCGTGGCTGCTGACCAGCAACAGCCGCAGTGAAGACACCGGAATGATGGTCAGTTCCGGCAGGCGTGGCGGCTCGAACAGAAAACCGGCATCGATCGAGCAGTCCAGGATCCGGCGCGTCAGGGACTCGGTTGACAGACTTTCGGCCGTCATGGCGATGTCAGCGTATTTACGATGCACGCGGGCCAGCCAGTCTGTCACGAAAATATCCCACAATTGCGGGATTGCGGCGACGGCCACATGCTGGCCGACATCCTCGCTGACGGCGACATCCAGCCGGGCGTGATTCCAGCTGGCGATAATGGCCTCGGCATGATGGAGCAGTTTTTTACCGGCAGTCGTGAGCTGGATGTTGTTGCGGTCGCGCATGAACAGACGTACGCCCAGTTCATCCTCGAGCTGGCGGATCCGGGCGCTTACCGCGGACTGGGTGATAAACAGATTTTCCGCCGCGCGACCGAAATGGCGGGTATGCTGGACTTCGATGAACGTTTTCAGCAGGTCGACATCCATGCTTTCAATACACGCTACAGTGGTTCGTTGAATATCAAATTGCGCCATCCGATCGCTACTGCGAAAAGACCGGGAGGTGTCAGTTCCGGGCTATTGTTATCATAGTTATTCAGGCAATGCGATTGGCAGTAACTGCCGGGAGGAACATGACGTCTGGTACCAGGATAGGCTGGCGTGAATGGCTGGCACTGCCGACCCTCGGGATCCCGGCGATCAAGGCCAAAATCGATACCGGGGCCAGAACCTCGGCACTGCACACCTTCGATTTACAGACGTTTACGCAAGACAGTCAGGAGTATGTCCGATTTCGCATCCATCCGCTGCGCAAGCGGCTCGATGTCGAACTGGAATGCACAGCACCCGTTATCGATCGACGTGTCGTTCGCGATTCCGGCGGTCATGCCGAAGAGCGTCTGGCCATACTGACCGATGTGGCGCTGGGTACCAGGGTCTGGTCGATCGAGATCACGCTGACCAGTCGCGATGACATGCTGTTCAGGATGCTGCTCGGCCGTGCCGGCATGCGTGCCGGCGGTCTTGTCGTCGACCCATCGGCTTCCTATCTCAACGGCAGGATCTCTCCGAAAAGAGTCTACGCCAGCTATATATCCCATTAGAGGCAGAACATCATGAAAATCGCCGTCCTTTCCCGCAATGCCAGACTCTATTCCACCCGGCGGCTGATCGAGGCAGCGAAAAAGCGCGGGCACGACGTTCGCGTACTGGATGTGTTGCGCTGTTACATGAACATTACTTCGCACAAACCCAGCATCCACTACAAGGGCGAGGATCTCGACAGTTTCGATGCCGTGATCCCGCGCATCGGCGCGTCGGTCACCTTCTATGGCGCCGCTGTGCTGCGTCAGTTCGAAATGATGGGGGTCTATCCGCTGAACGAATCGGTGGCTATTACGCGTTCGCGCGACAAGCTGCGCGCCCTGCAGCTTCTGTCGCGCAAGGGTATCGGTCTGCCTGTGACCGGTTTCGCCCACAAACCGGACGACATTGAGGATCTGATTCGCATGGTGGGGGGCGCTCCGCTTGTGATCAAACTGCTGTCCGGTACCCAGGGTATCGGTGTTGTGCTGGCCGAGACCCGCAAGGCAGCGGAGTCGGTGATTGAATCATTCCTGGGCCTCAAGGCTGCGGTGCTGGTGCAGGAATACATCAAGGAGGCGGGTGGTGCGGATATCCGCTGTTTCGTTATCGGCGATAAGGTCGTTGCCGCCATGCGCCGGCAGGCCAAGGAGGGCGAGTTCCGATCCAATATTCATCGCGGCGGCAGTGCGGCGCTTATCCGGATAACGCCGGAAGAGCGTTCTACCGCCATCCGCGCCGCCAGGACCATGGGACTGAACGTCTGCGGCGTAGATATCCTGCGCGCGAATCACGGCCCGGTGGTGATGGAAGTCAATTCTTCGCCGGGTCTCGAGGGTATAGAGAATGTAACCGGCAAGGATGTGGCTGGCCAGGTGATCCAGTTCATCGAAAACAATGCCAAGAAGGGCAAAACCAAGACACGCGGGCAGGGATAAGCATGGCCAAGTCGGTACGCATCAACAGCGTGGAGGTGAGGTCGGGACAACGGCGCCTGATCGAACTCGCCATTCCCGATCTTTATACGCACACTTCACTCAATATTCCGGTCCAGGTCATCAATGGTCGCCAGGAAGGGCCGCGGCTGCTGGTCTGCGCAGCGATACACGGCGACGAGATCAACGGTGTCGAGATCATCCGCCGCCTGTTGAATCTCAAGGTGCTGGAACGCATCCGTGGGGCGCTGATCGCAGTACCGGTGGTGAATGTCTATGGCTTTATCAACCAGACCCGCTATCTGCCGGATCGGCGTGATCTGAACCGATCCTTTCCCGGATCGGAAACCGGTTCACTGGCGGCGCGGCTGGCGCATACGTTTCTGACTGATATTGTGGCTCATTGCAGCCATGGCATTGATTTGCACACCGGTGCCATTCATCGGGAAAACCTGCCGCAGATCCGCGCTTATCTGGATTCCGAAGAAACGCGGCGCATGGCACAGGCTTTCACAACGCCCGTGGTACTGCATTCGAATCTGGTCGAGGGTTCGATGCGCCAGGCACTGTACGACATGAATATACCGATCATTGTTTACGAGGCCGGTGAGGCGCTGCGTTTCAATGAAGTTGCGATCCGCGCCGGCGTCAAGGGCATCGTCTCAGTCATGCGCGATCTCGGCATGCTGCCACCACAGAAACAACGCAGGGGCAAACGCTATACTCCACTGGTAGCGCGCAACAGCACATGGGTGCGGGCGCCGCAGAGCGGCATTCTGCGCATGGTAGTACCACTGGGTGCACAAGTAGAAAAAGGCCAGCTACTGGGCGTCATTGCGGACCCGTTTGGCGAACGGGAGGAATCAGTCGAGGCGCCGGTGTCAGGCCTGGTGTTCGGCCGCGTGAATATACCGCTTGCGAATGAAGGCGAGGCTTTGTTCCACATTGCGCATCTCCGGCGCGCGGACGGCCTGCAGGATCGGCTCGACTCTTTCCAGGAAGAACTGGACCCGGCGCTGGACGATCGCCAGCCGGCGGAACCGCCGATCGTTTAATGGCGCGTAGTTGACAGGCAATATCGTCAAGAGTGTTTTGCTATCAACTATTGAGTACTCGCCACTTCATCTTTCGATCTGATACAGCAGATCGACACCGGTACCTTTCCCCTGTTCGGCTTCCAGCGATAAATAGTCGGTGATGTCATAGCGCAGACGCACGGTATTGGCAGCGGCTTCGACCAGGCCGGCGCCATAACTGATATACAGATTCGGCGCCAGGTATTTGCCGATCACCAGCCGGGTCCCATCCTGCTCATCCGTACCGGAGCCGGTATCGATCGCCAATGTGTCCAGGCCGAGACTGCCGGCGATACTCTGTCGCAGTGATTCGGTATTCTTGATGCCCATACTGGTGGCCGCTTGCAACAGCATATCTCCCTCCCCCGAGGATGCGCCGCTCAAAGGCCGGCCGACCATGAGATAGGAAAGTATGTCAGCCTCCGGCATGTTCGGTGTTGAAAACAGTTCGGTTACCGGTTGCTGCGCGGTACCGGTGGCGCGGATGCCTGCCGTGACGTCGTCGACCGTGCGAGTGGCGCGTGCCTCGATGGCAGGGTCGTCGATCGGCTGGCCGGTAAAGATGATACGGCCGCTGTCGACCTTGAGCCCCTGTCCATAGGCACTGTACTTGGCATCGACGATTTGCACTTCGCCCTGGGCGGAAGCCGGCCGGCCCGGTTGCTGGCGTATATCGAGGCTGCCCGTGAGGCGGCCTTCGAAGCCGCGGCCGGTGATGCGGACATTATCACCGAGTATCAAGTTGATGGCAGCGTCGATATCGAATCCGACTGGCTGCTCTTCGGCCTGCGCCTCATCGTCAACGATGCGCTCGTCCTCTGACACCGGAATCGCACTGGTGGCGCCAAGCGGCTGCAGTAATGCCTCGGGTATGGTAACGCGGCCCTCGAGGGTGAGCAGTTCGTCAGCATACTGCAATTGCAAATCAGGAGACGCCAGTATCCAGGCTTCGGGGAGGTTGAGCAGTTCAAAGCGCTCACCCCGGATATTCAGTTCAGGCATCCGTAACGTACCTTCTGTCAGCGCGATGCGACCGTCCAGGTCCAGTTTTCCGGGTCCGCTGGCGGCATGACCGGTCAGCGTCAGGCCACTGCCCGGATCACCGGCTACCTGCAGTTCGAATTCCCCTATTTCCAGGCCGAGTTCCGGCACGCTGACCTGTGCAGCTGTCAGGGTCAGATCACCGTTCAGCGCTGGGCTGCCGATTTGGCCAGTAACGGTATAGTCCATGTCCAGCCGTGCCTGATCGGCGTCGAAACGCGGGTACAGCGCCAGTAAGGGTTGCAGATCATCGATCCGCGCGCGGATACCGCCGTCCAGTCCGCTTTGCATGAGCGCTTCCCGGTCGAATGTCAGCCTGTCGGTTTTTAATCTGCCGCTTAGTGAACCGCTCGCCGGTTGTCCCAGCTGGCCGTCGAGTGTCAGGTTCAGGCCGCCGGCGTCCCCGTCCAGCCGTGCAGTCAATTCGGGGATAAACAGTTCAGTGTCGGGTTCCGGTTCGAGTGTCACGTCGGTCAGCCGCAGTTCACCCGTGATCGATTCCGGCTGATCGTTGCGTCCCTCGGCATCCAGTGACAGCGTTACACTGCCGCGGGTGGATGACCAGCCTTCAGGCAGGGGTGTGGTTTCATTCAGCATGTAATCCTCAAGCTTCAGCCGCGCAGCCCAGGGGCCGGCGCCCTGCCAGTCGCCACCCAGACAGAGTCGTGCCGGCGGCTGTTGCCAGCAGTGCTCCGGGATTTCTACGGCATCCTGTTGCAATACAAGCGCCAGTGCCGGTTCGAGCTGCCAGTTACCGACTGCCGGATCGTGGTAGATTCCCTCGTCAAAGCTCAGTGACCAGGTGCTGTCCGCCCATTGCCCCCCGCCGGCGAGTCTGAGCGAACGCTGATCATTTTCCTCGATGTCCAGTTGCAGTGTGTGCTGACTCAGCCGACCCTGACTCTGTATCACGATTTGTTCGATGGTCTGCCCGGCGCGGGCAAGATTACTGGCATTCAGGTCGATATCGAAGCGATCGTCAGCCGCCTGAACATCGGCCTGTCCTTCCAGGTGCCCCAGACTGAACCAGGGTGTATCGATAGCCTGGGCCGTGATTTCGGCCTGCAGTTCGGGCAGTGTCCACTGGCCACGTACCCGGCCTTCGGCACTGATCCGGCCCGCTGCCTCGGGCAGGAGGTGTGACAGGTCCGGTGATTTTAATTGCCAGTCCAGGTCGCTGTTGTCCGCGAGCCGGCCGTCAGCCTGGAGTACGGATTCGGCGACGGTGATCCGTATTGCTTTGAAATCGTAACGTCCGGGCATCGCCTGGAGACCACCACTGGCTGAAACGGGATAACCACGCAGCCGGCCGTTGAGTTGAAGATTCTGCAACTGAGCTTGCCAGTCTGCACCGTGCTGGCGCGCACTGAGCTGGGTACGACCGTTCAGGCGGCCCGGCCAGTCCGGCCATTGCGCACCCGGGTTGATCGCATCCAGGACAAGATTGAGGTTCACACGCGGCGTTTCATTCCAGGCCAGCTCACCATCAGCCTGTATCTGTCCCTGGAGCGTGTCCAGGTTCAGCGATTCCAGCACGAGTCGGCTTTGGTCGCCCCGGCCCCGTAACTGCCAGTCCAGTGCCGGTGCCGCCGGGTACCGGAGTTCGCCGCTGGATTCGAGTGCATAGTCATCCGGCACGCCCTGGATACTGAACTGCCCCTGCGGGCTGCGCAGCGTGTTCTTGTCCAGCGGCCAGGCGAGATTCCGCCACCGGCCGGTGAATGACAGTGTCGGTGCGGGTTGCCAGGCGAAGTGACCGCCACCCTCAATCGTACCTTCGGCGAGCTGGCCGCTGAGCCTTCGGATATCGATCGCCTCGTCGCTGCCGCTGGCGCTCAGTTGCCCGCGGCTCTGCAGCGGGTGTTCTGTCACGGCGCTGAATTCGAGGTCGTAATCCGTGAGGCCGCCGGTCATCGCCAGATCACCACTCATGGCCTGCGGCGTTTCGATGGACCAGTCGCCCTCCAGGTCGAGCATGAGTTCATCCGTCCAGTCGAGTGTGCCGGTGAGGGCGAGGCTGAGCGACTGTGCCTGACTGGCGAGGGCGAGTTGCTGAAAACGGATACTCTGGTTATCGATCAATACGGCGTCCGTCTGTGCCGTGATCTGCTGTTCGATATCCCCGCTCAGGTTCAGATCCAGGTCGGCGTGGATGTTTTGATCCGTACCATCAGCCTGCAGGCCGATCGTGGCGGTAGTGGCTGAATCCAGCCAGGGGGCGAGGTCGAACGATTTGCTTGTCAACGAAGCGTTCCAGTCGGGTGCCTGGAGAGGATTGCTGATGTCGATGCGAAGCTTGGCCGGTGACGGCTGTGCGAGGCTTATGTCAATACTTGCCTGGCGGATGTCGCCCCCGGCCCGGGCCTGTCCGGCCACCGCGGGCTGATCCGGCAATGCCAGCTCGAAGTCGCCGGTGAATTCATGCTGCCAGGGATCGTGTATTTGCAGTTTGCCGCCAAGACTGGCGGTGAAGGTGTCTCCTCTGGCGGACAGGGACTCAATATGCACTATATCGTCGAGTGTGTAGGCGCTGGCGTAAATGCTGTGCAGACGGTTGCCGGTGGCGGACGGAGCGCGGTAATCGAGATCGCCGATATTCAGCTGGCCAATGCGGACGTTCACTGGCAGGGTCCAGGCGCCGTCCGTCCCTTCGTCCCCGTCTGCCTCGGGTACCACGAACCGGGCGCTGCCGATGTCGATGAGTTCGATGTCGAGTATGCCGCGTGCCAGCGCCAGCGGCCGCCAGGCAAATGCGAAATCCTCGACGGCGATGTCCAGTTCACCCTGGCGGTAATCCAGCCGCCCGATTTCGAGTCGATCCAGCAGACGACCGG
>CAZFUS010000027.1:0-2134 GCA_964522485.1 uncultured Enterobacteriaceae bacterium
GTTCCCCGCCGTTTCCAATTTCACTTCACACTTCACACTTCACACTTCACACTTCCCGAGCAACGACTAACGAATACATGATCTACGAAACCATCGTCACCACACTGAATGCCGACGGCAGCGTGCAGATCGCGCCGATGGGACTGCGGAAGCGGAATGGGCTGTATTTGATAGCGCCGTTCAAACCATCGACGACGCTGGATAACCTGCAGCGTTCGGGGCAGGCCGTGGTCAATCTTACCGATGACGTGCGCATTTTCGCCGGTTGCCTGACCGGACGTTATGACTGGCCGCTCAAACCGGCCGGGCATGTCGATGGTCAATATCTGGAAGCGGCGCTCACCCATCTGGAACTCGAAGTCGAACACCAGGAAGACGATGGACTGCGGCCGCGGTTTTACTGCCGCCTGATACATGAAGGGATGCATGCCCCGTTTCGTGGTTTTAATCGCGCCCAGGTGGCGGTGCTCGAGTGCGCCATTCTGGTCAGTCGCCTGGACAGGCTGCCACGCGAAAAGATTACCGGTGAACTCGAATATCTGCAGATTGCGATTGATAAAACCGCCGGTGAACGCGAGCTGCAGGCCTGGCAATGGTTGATGGAGCGCGTTGACGAGTATCTGCAGCAGACCGCGGCCGAAAGCAAGCCTGCCCGGGCATGGCTCCGCCGGTGACAAAGTTGAACGGGACAGCATTACCGCAGCCTAAATTTCTGGCAAGCGTCAGTAATCTCGCGGAAGCGCAACTGGTCGTCATGCATGATGCCGACATTATTGATTTAAAGGAGCCGGCCAACGGTGCACTCGGCGCCGTCGACCGTGACGGGATCAGCCACATAGTCACGAGTCTCAACGGCCGGCATGTCATCAGCGCGACGATTGGCGACCAGCCGCTGCGGGCGGCGGAAATCAGCCGGGCGATCGCAGATACGGCCGCGACCGGTGTCGATATCGTCAAGGTCGGCTGGTTTGATGACAAACTCGATAGCAATGTACTGTCGAGCCTGCAGCAGGCGGCATCGCGGAACATCACGCTGGTAGTGGTGCTGTTCGCCGAGTATGGTCTGGTTGTCGACAATCTGCCGGCCTTTGCCGCCGCCGGTGTCCGGGGCGTAATGCTGGATACGCGCGATAAGGATACGGGCAGCCTGCGCGACAAGCTCAATGACAGCCAACTGGCGCTGTTTGTCAAAAGCGCCCGCCAGGCCGGACTGCTGTGCGGACTGGCCGGTTCGTTGCGGCGTGACGATATACTGCCTCTGCGGCGCCTGCAGCCGGATTATCTCGGTTTTCGTGGCGCCCTCTGTCAGTCGAACCGGCGTGACGCCGCTCTTGATGAAGCGGCGGTGAAATCCGTACGCTGGTTAATGAACACAGACACTCATGCACAGATGCCCGGGAACATCAGCGTCTGTGCCCCGTTGGTATAAGGAGACATGAATCATGGCTCAATGGCGCAAGAAGGAAAAAGACGAAACCTACAGCGAAGAGGAAATCGAGGCGCGGCTGAAAGACGAACTGCCGCAATGGTATTACGAGGATGGCTGGATCCGGCGCAAGTACAAGACCAGCGGCTGGAAGGGCACCCTGATGGTGATCAACGCGGTCGGTCATCTGGCCGAGGCGGCATTCCATCATCCGGACCTGACTGCTTCGTATGCCTTCGTGATCGTCAAACTGGTCAACCACGCCGCCAAGGGCGTTACTGACAAGGACTTTGAGCTCGCGAAAAAGATCGAGGAAGTGGTGATGTGGCAGCCGGCAAAGGAAGACGGCGCGCTGGAAGGTACCCCGGACGATCCGCGTTTCAAGTACATCAAGTACGATTAAAATGTTTGTTCGCGGCGGGCTGTCGCGTTTTTGTAACACGGGCAGTCCGCAAATGAACGCGAACAGATGCCAATGAAAATATGGTATTAGTGCCTTGTGCTCGCTGGCTGAGCCGGATTTCTGCCGGTTAATCCATGTCTGTTTGCTATTGTAACTTTGGCGTTTATTTGCGGACTGTTCCTGTTACGGCTCGCCAGCCTGCCAGTGACCGGAACGGCCGCCGGATTTCTCCAGCAGACGCACGGCTTCGATCCGCATGCCACGGTCGACCGCCTTGCACATGTCATAAATGGTCAGCAACGCGA
>CAZFUS010000027.1:2234-29378 GCA_964522485.1 uncultured Enterobacteriaceae bacterium
ATCCGCATGCCACGGTCGACCGCCTTGCACATGTCATAAATGGTCAGCAACGCGATCTGCACGGCTGTCAGCGCTTCCATTTCCACGCCGGTCTGATCGCGGGTCTCGGTCCGTGCCTGGCAGTTGACCCACCGGTTCGCATGATCAGGCGTGAGTTCGATGCTGACATGTGTCAGTGTCAGCGGGTGACATAATGGCACGAGTTCTGCAGTCTTCTTGGCAGCCATGATGCCGGCGATGCGTGCTACGGCCAGGACATCGCCCTTGGCGTGCGTACCGTCGGCGATCATGGTCAGTGTATCGGCCTGCATGTGGATACGCCCCTCGGCTACTGCGATCCGCCGGGTTACGGCTTTGTCTCCGACATCGACCATATGCGCTTCGCCGGCACTGTTGAGGTGGCTTAAGTGTCTGGAATCATTGGACATGAGTGTGAAAATTCCGAAGGTAACAGAGGCTATTATGCGTCAATCCTGCCCGCAACAATACTCAACTTCATCAATGTTAACATAGCGGAATTGTAGCAATCCGGTAACCAGGTAATCACAATAACAATGTCCGTTCAGGTTAAATTTTTTGCCAGTCTGCGTGATGAAATTGGTCGCGATAGTGCCGAAGTGGAATACGTCGGTGACATGAAAGTGGTTGATATCTGGCAGCAGGTTGCAGGTAATGAACCACTGCCGGGGCGTATTCTGGCTGCAGTCAATATGGAATACGCCCGGCCCGACACACCAGTGAACGATGGTGACGAGGTAGCGTTTTTCCCGCCGGTAACCGGAGGCTGAGCATGGTTATCGAGATTCTGGACAGCCATTTCGATCCACACGTCCGGTTGGCCGCCCACCACGAACACGCGGCCAGTGCCGGTCTCCATGGTGCCGAGGCCAGTTTTGTCGGTTACATGCGCGATCACAATGAAGGCGAACGCGTGACAGGCATGTATCTCGAGCATTACCCGGGCATGACTGACAAACATCTGCAGGCGATCGCCGATGAAGCCGGCCGGCGCTGGGATTTGCTCGATGTGTTGATCGTCCATCGCGTCGGTGCTGTTGAAATCGGTGAGGCGATTGTTCTGGTGGCGGCCTGGTCAGCACATCGCGCCGATGCCTTCGAGGCCTGCCGTTTCATGATGGAGGATCTGAAATCGCGTGCGCCGTTCTGGAAGAAGGAACAACTTGATAATGGTGAACGCTGGGTGGAACGCAATACATCGGGCTACAAGCAGCCGGATCAGGAAAAGAACTAAAGGAGTGAGTGGATTATGAAAATCTGTGTACTGGGCGCCGCAGCCGGCGGCGGCTTTCCGCAATGGAACTGTAATCACCCGAACAGCCGCCGTGCGCGCGCCAATGATCCGGCGGCTAAACAGCGCACACAGTCCTCGATTGCCGTCAGCGCAGATGGTGACGACTGGTTTCTGTTTAATGCCTCGCCGGACCTGCGTAAGCAGATCAACGACAATGACATCCTGCATCCCAAAAAAGATCTGCGGCATAGTCCGATCCAGGGTGTGGTGCTGACCAACGCCGACGTCGATCACGTCGCCGGACTTCTGAATCTGCGCGAATCGCAGCCGCTGCGTGTTTACGGCACCCAGCGGGTATTGGATGTTCTTAATGCGAATACGATTTTCAACGTGCTGAATCCGAGGTTTGTCAGCCGTGAGCCGATGAAGCTGAACAAGCCGCTGGATTTACAGAAAACGGACGGTACAGCGGCGGGTATTACCATCATCCCGTTTGCGGTGCCCGGCAAGGTCGCGCTGTGGCTGGAAGACGAGAGCAAAAGCGCTGATAACTTCGGCTCGGTGGATGAAGACACGATCGCGCTGGAAGTCAAGGACAGTAGTGGTGAGACGCGTTTCTTCTATGTGCCGGCCTGCGCGAAGATGACGCCGGAACTGGCGGAACGCTTAAGCGGCGCATCGCTGGTGTTTTTCGACGGTACGCTGTGGACCGATGATGAGATGATCCGCGATGGCGTCGGTGTCAAGACCGCCAAGCGCATGGGCCATATGAGCAACTCGGATCCGGACGGCAGCATCGCCGCGCTGAAAGACCTGGATATCAAGCGCAAGATCTTCATCCACATCAATACCACCAACCCGATCCTGCTGGATGACAGTGACGAACGCCGTCAGGCTGAAGCCGCCGGCTGGGAAGTGTCCTACGACGGGATGCAGATCGAGGTCTGAGGACGTGAAAAGTGAAGAGTGGAAGGTGAAATGCGAGCGGTATCAGCCGCCGCACTCTTCACCTTTCACTTCCGGCTTTTCACTTCACTAGACCAGTCCATAAAACGGCTGCACGTCGACTTCATCGTCCGGTTCGACAGTGGTCGCCTCGACTGGCAGCATGATGAAACAGTTGGCATGGGCCATGGAAGTCAGGATGCCGGAACCCTGGGCACCGGTTTTATGGACGATCAGTTCGCCGTTTTGTCCCTGCGACAGGATGCCGCGCTGGAATTCAAACCGGCCGGGCCGTTTTTTCAATTTTGACTGGCAACGTGCCCTGACTGTGATCGGAGCGGTGATATTCTCTCCCATGAGTCTGCGCAGCGCCGGCTGGACGAATTGATAAAACGTCACCATGACCGAGACCGGGTTGCCCGGCAGGCCGAAGAACACGCAGTTCCCGATGCGGCCAAAGGCCAGCGGTCGGCCGGGCTTCATGGCGACTTTCCAGAAGCCGACTTCGCCGAGCTCTTCTAATGTGCTTTTCACGTAATCCGCTTCACCTACTGAGACACCGCCGGAGGTAATCAACACATCGGCGCAGGCCGTCGCTTCACGGAACGCGACATGGGTGGCTTCCAGCGTATCGCGTACCACGCCCATGTCGATGATTTCACAGCCGAGTCTTTCAAGCATGCCGTACAGGGTGTAGCGGTTGCTGTCATAGATCATGCCCGGTTCCAGTGTTTCACCGATCGAACGTAGTTCGTCCCCGGTTGAGAAAAACGCCACCCGCAACCGCCGGCACACGCCGACTTCGCCCAGCCCAAGCGAGGCCAGCAGGCCCAGTTCGGCTGGCTGCAAGCGGGTGCCCGCGACCAGCACCTGCGCACCGTACGGGATATCCTCGCCGGCCGCACGCACGTTATCGCCACTGCGGGTGCTGCCATCAATCACCAGCGTGTCGTCATGGCGTTCGGCACGTTCCTGGATGACCACGGTGTCGGCGCCGGCCGGCAGAATCGCACCGGTAAATATGCGCACGCATTCACCGGGTCTGAGGGTTTCAGGATAGGGTCGGCCAGCCCAGGCGGTTCCCGCGATCTTCAGTTCGCGCGTGCCGCTGGCCGGCAGATCGCTGCCGGCCAGCGCGTAACCATCCATGGCTGTATTCGTGCCCTGCGGCACATCGACCGGCGAGTGAATGTCGGATGCCAGTATACGGCCCAGCGCCGAGCGCAGTGCCACCTGTTCGTGACCGTGAATGGCTGTGAGGCTGTCGAGTATGCGGCTTCTGGCCTCGCTGACCGGTAACGACTGGGCATCCCATTCGTCCTGACAGCTGGCGTCGGTCTGGACAGTCTGTGATTTGTAAGCTTCAGACATACTTATGATTTAACTTTAGATAAATCTAATAATTATATGATTAATCATATTTATTCTCGACAGCCTCATCACTGAATGAGGTAGCGAACTGATCAGTGAAGCGGGGCAGAAACCGGCCCATTATAAAGTTACATATGATCGTCGGGTTATTGATGTCGAGCTGCTGGCACTCGATGGCCAGAGGAGCGGGGGCATCGTGGGCAACGGCAATGATACTGGGGTCATGCCTGCATAGCAGCGGTTTACCCAGGGACGGCCGGTGCAGTTCGATCTTGGGGATCTCACCGAGTTTGAATCCTTCGACCAGCACCAGATCGAGTCGATCCTGATCCAGTCTGTCGAGGTAGTCCTGTAGTCCGGCCTCTTCGCTGGCCGGCGTTTCAGTGATGAGCGCCCAGCGCTGACGTGAGCCGATCAGCATCTGACTGGCGCCGGCGTGACGCAGCTCGTAGCTGTCCTTGCCAGGATGGTCGATCTCGAAACTGTGATGCGCATGCTTGATTACCCCGACGTGCAGACCGCGCGTCTGCATCAACACCAGTATACGCACCAGCAGGGTCGTCTTGCCGGTACCGCTGTAAGCGGTAAAGCCGATCACCGGTACACGCGCGTGAATTTTCATACCGGTTTGACTCCCACTCCGGTTGTCAGTCTGCTTTCAAGCTCAGTCACGTCTTCGGGCGTATTGATATTCAGGAATGCCTCGGGCCGGTCGCTGAAATCGACGGCAGTCATGGCGTTCTGCGCGTACCAGTGGTCGATCTTACGGCCGTCATTGCCTAGAAATTCATTCAATGAAGACAGCAGGGAATACGACAGCAGGGCAAACACTGGCTGCAGCCGCTCGCCGTTGTGAGCGACGGCCAGTTCAGCCTTTTGTTCCTGCAATTGCTGATACAGCCGATCAACGAGATCGGCAGGCAGTAATGGCGAGTCACAGGGGCAGGTAACCAGATAATCCGTTTCACACGCTTCGAGCCCGGCCGCCATGCCGGCCAGTGGGCCGCAGTAACCGCCGAGCTTGTCGGTGATGACCGGATAACCATAGCGGCGGTATGCGTCATGGCTGCGATTGGCATTGATCAGGATCGTATCAGTCTGTGGCTGCAGCACGTCCAGCACCCATTCAATCAAGGGTCGCCCGGCCAGCTCGACCAGGCCCTTGTCGATGCCACCCATCCGGCGGGCCCGACCTCCTGCCAGCACCATACCGGTTACAATTGAATCAGGTTTATTATTCATTTATAAACAATAAATTAAATTAATATATTAATATGAATTCAAGATAAAATTCAGGGTCTACCGTATACTGTATTATTGCACCACGAGCCCGCCAGGAGGGCGCTATGAACGAAGAAACCTTCAATATGGGTGTGCGCAAACTGCTGAAAAAGGTAGGGGTTACCGCGCAGCGCGAAATCGAAAAGGCCGTCGATGAGGCAATCGAAGCCGGTCAGTTGCAGGGGCATGAAAAACTGCGGGCGCGGGTGACATTGCATATCGATGGCCTCGATCTCGATCACGTCATCGAAGGCGAGATCCCGCTCGAATAATACCTCGTCAGCTGGCATGCAGGCGTTTTGACGGCCTCTCACCGCTCTTGGCCGGCAGATCGGCGTCGAATTCGATGTGCTCGAAACCGTTGTAGACCAGAAAATGTTTGCCCTTGGCACGCGACAGCAGGGTAACGCCCAGATCCTGGGCCAGCTTCAGACCCATGGCGGTGATGCCGGAGCGTGACAGCAGCACCGGGATATTCATCTGCGCGACCTTAATGATCATCTCCGAAGTCAGCCGGCCGGTGGTGTAGAAGGTCTTGTCGTCACCACTGATGTTCTCGATCCACATGCGCCCGGCAATGGAGTCCACCGCGTTGTGGCGGCCGACGTCCTCGACGAAGCTGAGGATTTCCGTGTCCTTGCACAGCGCGCAACCGTGCACCGCGCCGGCCGAGCGGTATACTTCGTTGTACTCGTTCAGGTTCTTGAGCAGGCCGTAGATGGTCGACTGTCTCAGTGTCACCGGCGTGATCGTGACGTCGTAGAGCTGCTCCATGATGTCGCCGAAGACCGTGCCCTGGCCGCAACCGGTGGTGACCGTGCGCTTGCCGAGTTTCTCTTCCCAGTCGCCTGTGCCGTGGCGGGTGACCACCGCGGCGGCGCCGACATCCCAGTCAACCTGTACTGAAATAATCTCTTCCAGATCCTTGATAAGTCCCTGGTTTTTCAGGTAGCCGATGACCAGGAATTCGGGCTCGCGGCCGAGCGTCATGAGAGTGACGATTTCGTAACGGTCGACGTAAATCGTCAGTGGCCGTTCGTCGGCGATGTGCAGTTCACGGGGATCGCCGTACTCGTCATAGGCGGTGACCGGCTGGGTGGGCGGCAGCCCGGCCTGACTCATCTCCGGGCGGTAACGGGCGTTCATGTCAGCCGCCGGTCATGTTCATATGGCGGAAAATCACCGGCTTGGCTTGCAGGTTGAAATCATGGCCTTTCGGCTTGATCGCCATGCTGTCTCGGATTGCCTGCTTGACCGGCTCGATGTCGCCGGGATTGGCACGCAGTACACGGCGCAGGTCGACCGAGTGTTCCTGGCCCAGGCACAGCAGCAAACGGCCCTCACAGGTCAGGCGCACGCGGTTACAGGTGTCGCAGAAATTGTGGCTGTGCGGCGAGATGAAGCCGACCCGGGTACCGGTCTCGGCCAGCTGGAAATACTTCGATGGTCCGCCGGTGGTTTCGGTGGTCGGCAGCAGGGTGAAGGTCTGCTCCAGGTCGGTGCGGATCCGGTCGCTGGAATAATAGGCCTCATAACGATCATGCTCGTTGATGACCCCCAGCGGCATTTCCTCGATGAAGCTGATATCCATGCCGCGATCACTGGCGAAGCGCACCAGGTCGGTGACTTCGTCGTGGTTGCGGTTCTTGAGGATGACGGCGTTGATCTTGGTGCGCTCGAAGCCGGCGTCGCGCGCCGCGTCGATGCCGGCGATGACCTTGTCGAGTTCACCGACGCGGGTAATGCGCCGGAAGCGTTCCGGATCGAGCGAATCGAGGCTGATATTGAGCCGTTTCATGCCGGCGGCCCTGAGCTGTTCGGCATAGCGCGGCAGCTGCGAGCCGTTGGTGGTCATTACCAGTTCACCCAGCCTCGGCAAGCGGCCGATCTCTTCGAACAGTTGCATGACGTTGCGCCGGACCAGCGGTTCGCCACCGGTGATGCGGATCTTGCTGACACCCAGTTCGGTAAAAGCACGGCTTACCGTGGCGAGTTCTTCCAGCGTCAGCAACTGCTCGCGCGGCACGAACTGCATGTCTTCGTCCATACAGTAGACGCAGCGGAAATCGCAGCGGTCGGTGACCGAGATGCGGACATAGTTGATCGTCCGGCCGAACCGGTCGATCAGGAATTCAGTTCTATTTTCTCCGCGCATCTGCATTGTTCGGTTTGACAGCTATATGTCATTGATATTCGCATTATCGCACTAATTGGCGCGGGGCCGAAAGGCGATCAAAAACAGTGCGTGTAGGCCGGGACAGCCGCCGATTGGGCATTGCCCCGCCAGCTTGACTTGATGGGCACCTTTCGACATTCTCAGATGCTTATGTGCGTGGCACGTGCTTGTCCGGGCGATCTGTCCAATAACTAAAAGAATCGTATCAGGGGATTGTTTATGGCTGGACTATTATCCAAAGAACGTATCATCGCGGGCCCCGGTTTTAACCGTTGGCTGGTTCCGCCGGCCTCAATCGGTATTCATCTGTGCATCGGCTCGGTTTATGCCTGGAGCATTTACAATCCCGCCCTCATCCGTCAGCTCGGTGTGGTGACACCGGCTGCTGCAGACTGGGATCTGCAGCAGGTTGTCTGGATTTTCACGGTTGCCATCGTATTCCTGGGCCTGTCGGCGGCAGTTGCCGGTAAATGGCTAGAGAAAGTGGGCCCACGCATGGTCGGTGTCGTCGCTGCCTGTTGCTGGGGCGGTGGTTATCTCGTCGGGGGACTCGGCATCATCACGCATCAATTGTGGCTGCTGTATCTGGGATACGGTGTGATCGGCGGCGTCGGTCTCGGGCTGGGTTACGTTTCGCCCGTGAGCACCCTGATCCGCTGGTTTCCGGACCGCCGTGGCATGGCTACCGGTATGGCGATCATGGGCTTCGGCGGTGGTGCCATGATCGGAGCGCCGCTCAAGGAATATTTTATCGAGTTGTATTACAAGGCACCTGAATACCTGGGCAGTGTCGGCCAGGTGGACTTGATCACGCGCGAAGGACGGCGTTTCATTGAAAAGGCCGGGGAATTGCAGGAAGTGGTCGTTATCGGCGCCAATGACGTCGGCCGGATGATCGTGCCGGGACCGGAAGGCGTCTATTTGGTTGGCACCGGCAGCGTGGGGGTTGCACAAACATTCCTCACCATCGGTGTAATTTATTTCATCATTATGATGGTGGCGGCATTCTCCTACCGTATACCGTCCGAGGACTGGAAGCCCGCCGGCTGGAATCCGCCAAGTGATGCTGAAAACGGCAAGCGCATGATGACCAGTAATCATGTGCATATTGACGAGGCACTCAAGACCCCGCAGTTCTATCAGCTATGGATTGTTCTGTGTCTTAATGTGACGGCGGGTATTGGCGTGCTCGGTGTAGCCAAGACCATGATGTCGGAAATATTCGGCAGTACTCTGCCGCAAATAGTTGACGGTGCTTTTGCTGCAACCTATGTCGTTATGATCAGCGTTTTTAACATGGTTGGCCGTTTTTTCTGGGCCAGCGCTTCTGATTATGTTGGCCGCAAGAACACGTACACTATATTTTTTGTTCTTGGTGCGCTGCTGTACTGCTCGATTCCGTTTACCGCACAACAGGTTAGTGTGAATCCGAGTGTGGTCTGGCTGGTTTATTTCTATGCAGCGACCATGATCATTTTTACAATGTATGGCGGCGGTTTTGCCACGATACCGGCTTATCTGGCTGATGTCTTTGGTACCAAACATGTGGGCGGTATCCATGGCCGTCTATTGACGGCCTGGAGTACCGCGGGTGTGCTGGGACCGCTGGCAATCACTTCTTTGCGCGAAAATGCTATTAATAATGCGATTGCGGGGTTGGCGGCCAAAGTTGAACCGTCTGCTTTTCGGGCAAAATTCGGCGCCGGGATTGATGAGTTGCAAGTGCTGGTCGAGCAGAACACAGTCACCATATCGAAACTCATGGAAATCGCTCCGGCCGGTACCGTTGACCCGACTAACAGTGTCTATAATAACACCATGTATCTCATGGCCGTCCTGTTGTTGATCGCACTGGTCAGTAATCTGTTAATGCGGCCGGTTAAGCCCAAGCATTACATGACCGAGGAGCAGCTTAAACATGCCTACGACTGAATGCGCTTATTTGTCCGGCCAGTTCCTGTAAGGGTTTTTTACCAGACAGACGTTATAATAGCGTGGGTCGTCGGAAACATCTTCGCCGGCCCACGCTGGCTTTTCGAAGCTCTCATCCGTGCTGTCTAATTCGACCTCGGCGACAATCAGTCCCACGTTTTCACCGGCAAATTCGTCGATTTCCCAGATATGCGACCCCACCCTGACTATATGCCGGGTTTTCTCGATCAATGGCTTGATGCATAGATGCGCCAGTATCTCACGGGCTTCCTCAAGAGGGATCGAATAGTCATATTCCTGCCGGCTGATACCCAGCGTCGCCGATTTGATATTCAGATTGGCCTGCTCCGCACTGACGCGTACCCGGATCGAACATGATTCGCTGGTGCCGAGATAGCCCTGGATTTGCGGGATTGACTGCTGAATCTGCTGTCGCCAGTCGTCATTCTTCAGCAGAAATTTACGTTCGATTTCATGTGCCATGCCGGGATGGTAATCAGGCTGGCAATTACGGGCAACGCATCCCGGCAGCGAAGCGAGGATGAATCATACGGAGACCATATTAACCTGGCGCGACTGGACCAATCGTCGGCTGCTGGTGACATTGATGCTGGGGTTTTCCTCGGGCCTGCCGCTGGCGTTATCCGGCGGTACTCTGCAGGCCTGGCTGGCGACGGCGGATACGGATATTCGGGCGATCGGATTCGCTTCGCTGGTGGGTTTGCCTTACACACTCAAGTTTGTCTGGTCGCCGCTGATGGATCGGTTCGTGCCGCCATGGCTTGACCGGCGGCGCGGCTGGCTGTTGAGCACGCAATTGTGTCTGATCGGGCTGATCCTGATGCTGGGTACCCTGGATCCTGCCGGGCAACTGACCTTCATGCTGGCTCTGGCTGTCTGTCTGGCGTTTATGTCGGCTTCACAGGATATCGCGGTGGATGCCTACCGCGCGGATCTGCTGCAGGCCAGGGAGCGCGGTCTCGGCGCCGCTCTGGCGGTAGGCGGTTACCGCGTCGCTTTGCTATGTGCCGGTGCCGGCGCGCTGATCCTGTCCGATCAGATCGGCTGGCGCTGGACCTACTGGCTGCTGGCCGGCCTGCTCCTGATCGGGATAGCCGCGACGTTGGCCGGGCCGCAGCCGGCGCAACAGGTGCAGCCACCCCGCAGTCTGCGCGACGCGGTAGTTGAACCATTCCGTGACTTTCTGCAGCGCGACCGGGCCCTGCTGTTGCTGGTATTTGTCGTGCTGTACAAGCTGGGCGACGCTTTTGCCGGCACGCTGACCCTGGCTTTTCTGATCCAGGGGCTGGGCTTCAGTACCACCGATGTCGGTCTGATTGGTAAGGCATTCGGTCTCGCAGCGACGATTGGTGGTGCACTCTTTGGCGGGATTCTGATGTACCGCTTGCGGTTGTTTGGTTCGTTGCTGGCGTTTGGCCTGCTGCAGGCGCTGACCAATCTGGGCTTTGTTGCGTTGGTGTGGCTTGGACCGAATTATCTTGGCATGGTGGCCGCGGTGGGTCTGGAAAATCTGGCGGGCGGTATGGGCACGGCAGCATTTGTGGCGTTGCTGATGGCTCTGTGTAACGCGCGATATACTGCGACGCAGTTTGCCTTGCTGTCGGCTTTGTCAGCACTGGGGCGCGTATTTGTCGGGCCCCCAGCCGGCGAACTGGTCTATCAGCTCGGCTGGGGGCCGTTTTTCCTGTTGACTTTTGTACTGGCGTTGCCCGGCTTATGGTTGCTGTTGCGCCTGCGGGATGTCATCAACCGGGTCGACGTTGATACGGCTCAGGCAAACCGCTAACCATTACCAGCTACCAGCGTCCGACACTGTGACGTGGCTTGTGACGGAAGCCATGGCGAAAACCGCGATGGGAACCGTGGCGCTTAAAACCATGGTGAAAACCGTGGCGCTTAAAACCGTGATGGTATCCATGATGCTTACGGTGATAATAACCATAAGGCTTAAAGCCATGGTAACCGCGTTTATAATGATAGGGTCTGCCATAGTGATGGTAAACCCTGGGTGCATAATGACCGTGGTAACCATGGTGGTGACCGTGGCCGAACAGATGGCCGGTGCTGAATGTAATACTGAAATCACCCGCTGAGGCGGTCTGGCTGCCTAACAGCAGCGGCAACATGCCGAGCACCAGAATCAAGGATTTGCGTAATGACTTCATGGTCAGGTTCCTCAACAGATTGACGTACTGACTCTGACTTAACTATAACGGGGAAATTGCGGAAATGACCGGTCCGGGGGTAAAAATCATATTTTGTGCACAATGCGGCTTTCTGCTGCGTGCCACGTGGCTGGCGCAGGAACTACTGACCACGTTCCGGGCAGAGCTGCGCAGCGTCACGCTGGAAGCGGGGCAGGGCGGAATTTTCGAAATCTACCTGGAAGATGAGCTGCTGTTTTCGCGGAAACAGGCCGGACATTTCCCGGAAGCCAAGGAACTCAAGCAGCTGGTCCGGGACCGCATCTCTCCGGAACGGGATCTGGGGCACAGTGATCGATAGGTGATGGCTTATGGTGAATGGTTAATTCCCATTTGAACTATTAGTGAACTATCAGCCATAGACCAGGCCTATTGGCTCTTCGCCTCCCGCACTACTCTGAAACCGATGTTGTCGTAAGCATCGCTGGCATCGAATCGATCGCGCCTGGCAGTGCGCAATGAAGTCGGTGGACTGTTATAGGAACCGCCCCTGACGACCCGTTTGTTGCAGTCGCCACCTTCAGTCCATGCCCGCGCGGTTGCGGGCGCGTTCTGATAATTCGCATGCCAGCAGTCGGCAACCCACTCAGCCACATTACCCTGCATGTCATAAAGGCCATAGGGGTTCGCTGCATAGCTGCCGATCTGAGTGGGGCGGGACGGTTCCAGCCCGGGTTCGCAGCCGAAACAGTACGCCCGGTCCGGTTCCATATTGACGCCCCACCAGTAGTCTGTGCGGCTTCCCGCTGCGGCGGCGTATTCCCACTCTGCTTCGGAAGGCAGGCGATAACGCTGGCCGGTCTGCTGGCTGAGCCATTCGGTATAGCGCACGGCATCCTGCCAGGTGATATTGATCATCGGATGGTTGTTGGCAGCCAGCCCCAGCGTATTCGGCATGGGCCGTCCGGTGGCGCGGGCGAAACGCCGGTATTCGGCGATGGTTATCTCGTGGCGACTCATCGCGAACCGGCTCACTTCAACCTGATGTTCCGGGCGCTCATCAGAAAAACGGCTGCTGCCCATCCTGAATTTGCCTGCGGGTATCCACACCATGGCCGGGGCGCGGCCACCCGATCTCAATGTGTCACTGAATGATTCCACCTCCACTGGTTCCGGCGCAGGTGCCGGTTCAGCCTCCGATTCAGGCTCGCTGGCGGGCATGTCTGTTGACGGCACTTCGACGTCTGGCACCGGCGGCTCGTCGGGTATTGCGTCGGGCTGTTCCTGCGGCACTTCGGGCTCAGGTTCAGGATCGGCAGAACTCATGGAACGATCAATTCTTTCCGCGATATCGGCAGGGAGTGGCTGAAGGGAATCAGTCGGCCAGAATTGATAGAGACCAATACCGATAACCACCAGTATTGCAACACCGATTGCACTAATTACCGGCCAGAGAGTCGGCATCCGTGACCCCGAGCCTGTTTTTTGAGCGTACCCGGTGTCGGGTATTGTAATCTCATCAGTGAGTTCTATTTCACCGTCTTCGGAGATGGCGAGGCCTGACGACGTCTGGGTGACTGGGGGCCCCGCTTGCTCGGGTTCGGTGGAGAGGACGTCGACGACCAGGGCGGTAGCGTTGTCCTGGCGCGACAAAGCCGCTTCGTTTACGGCATTCAGCAGGGCATCGGTATAGTCACGCGCCTTTTCCGACCACTCCGCGAACTGGATGATTTTTCCGGCGCTGAGGGTATCAAGGCCATCACTGCACAAAAGCACGCGATCACCGGCTTGCAGGGTCTGGGGTGCCTCCGGACAATCGATTTCAACGATGTCTTCTCCGGTAATCGCACTCATGAGCATGTTGCGCGACAGGCCGGGTTCGGGATGCATGGGCTGTCCGGCTGCGGCCAGCCGGTCGAGAAAGCCACCGTAGCTGTGGTCGGCGTTTTTCTTGCTCAACTCCTTGTCGCGCAGCAGGTACAGATGACTGTCGCCGACACTGGCCCACCACATTCTGCCGTCTTCAATCAGTACGGCAACCATGGTGCAGCCCATGCCCTGCAGGGCCGGTGTTTCGCGAATGGTATCGGCAATCGAGGCGTTGGCCTTGAGGACACCGCCCTGCAGCAGGCCGGTCAGATCATCGTCGGGATAGGCTGAAGTGACATGTTTATTGAAGGCCTGAACCGCCATGTTACTGGCGACATTGCCGGCGGCGTGACCCCCCATGCCGTCAGCGACGATCACCAGTAGACTGGCTTGACCTGCGCTATCCTTGAGGTGGGTTATCAGGTAGGCATCTTCCTGATAATCGCGGGCTCCATCGATCTGACCGCCTGCGACTTCATAATACAGACCCATAATCTGTTTGCTCCCCAAATGCACCAATCAGTATGTATCTCACTGACCTGTCTGTTATTATTGAAGCCGGTCTGAACTCCGGTATCCTACCAGCCCGCAGTTAGTTTACAAAACAAACTTGCAGTCATTTCAATGGTTCCGTCACATTAACGGCACTGAATTCCGGATGATTTTCCTATTTGCCCAAGCGTGTGAAAACGGCTGACGATCGGCCTTCAATGGAAGCGGCACTGGCCGGCTGCATGGTGCGTGATCGCCGGCGGCTGCAGAAACGTCTGCGGCATGATCATGATGACCATCACAGTAGTAAACTGGCCGTCGATATTGAACGCGCCCGTCAACGGCGTGAGCAGCGCCGTGCAGATCTGCCGCAACCCGACTTTCCTGCCGATCTGCCAATTACGGCCTGTCATGACGAGATCATCGCGGCGATTCGGACTAACCAGGTGATCATCGTCTGTGGCGAGACGGGATCCGGCAAAACCACACAGCTGCCGAAACTGTGTCTGGCGGCCGGGCAGGGTGTCGATGGTCTGATCGGGCACACCCAGCCGCGGCGTCTGGCGGCGCGAACTCTCGCCAATCGTATCAGTACCGAGCTGCAGACGGCCGGCAGCCTGGCGGTCGGTTACAAGATCCGGCACCAGGATCAGACCGATCCGGATACCTGCATCAAACTCATGACGGATGGTATCCTGCTGGCGGAACTGCGTTCGGATCGTGATCTGCTGGACTACGATACGCTGATCATCGACGAGGCACATGAACGCAGTCTCAATATCGATTTCATCCTCGGCTACCTCAAGCGACTGCTGCCGCGGCGTCCCGATCTCAAAATTATAGTAACGTCGGCAACCATCGATGTTGAACGTTTTTCCGCGCATTTCGACGGGGCACCCGTCATCGAGGTTTCCGGACGCAGCTATCCGGTCGAAGTCCGTTACCGGCCTTATGAGAATGATGACGATGACCTGGCCTTCGAACACGCCGTGCTCAAGGCCGTGCGTGAACTTTCCGGACGCGATCGCGGCGATATTCTGATCTTTCTCGAAGGCGAGCGGGAAATTCATGAACTCGCCAGGTTTTTGCGCAGGCAGCAGTTACCGGATACCGATATATTGCCGCTGTATGCGCGTCTGGGTACGGCCGGGCAGGGGCGGATTTTCCAGCCGCATAAGCGCCGGCATATTGTACTGGCGACCAATATCGCCGAAACATCACTCACGATTCCCGGTATACGCTATGTCATCGACGGCGGCTACGCACGCATCAGCCGCTACAGTCCGCGCAGCAAGATACAGCGGCTGCCGATAGAAAAAATCGCCAAGGCGCCGGCCAACCAGCGCAAGGGTCGCTGTGGCCGCGAAAGCGATGGCATCTGTATCCGGCTGTATAGTGCAGAGGACTTTGAACAGCGCCCGGATTTCACGGAACCGGAGATCCGGCGTACCAATCTGGCGGCCGTGGTACTGCAGATGAAGGCGTTGCGGCTGGGTAGTATCGAGGATTTTCCCTTTCTGGAAGCACCTGACCGGCGTCAGGTCAGTGATGCAGTGCGCCTGCTGAACGAACTCGGCGCCATGGATAAAAACAGCCGGCTGACCGACATCGGTAAACAGCTGGCCAGGCTGTCGCTGGATCCGAGCTTCGGCCGCATGCTGCTGGCGGCCGGTGAAATGAATTGTCTTAACGAGGCGCTCGTTATCGTCAGCGCCCTCAGTATCCAGGATCCACGTGAGCGGCCGCTGGATGCGCAGGAAAAAGCCGACGCCGCACACCAGCCGTTTCGTCACGAACGTTCGGATTTCCTCGACTTTCTCAAAATCTGGGAATTCCTGGAGAAGCTGTCGAAAAAACTTTCAAGCAGCCAGTTCCGGCACGTCTGCCGTGAAAACTTTTTCGCCTATGTACGGGTGCGGGAATGGCGTGACATCCATCGGCAGCTGGGTCAGCAGATGCGGGAGTTGGGATATCGGCGCAATGACGCGCCCGCCGACTATGAAACACTGCATACCGCACTCGCCACCGGTCTGCTTGGTCATGTCGCCCAGAAGACAGCACCCGGACAATACACCGGTGCGCGCGGGGTTCAACTGAAACTGTTTCCCGGTTCGGGTCAGTTTTCGAAACAGCCGAAGTGGATCATGGCGGCGGAACTGGCCGAGACTTCGCAGCTGTTTGCGCGGATAGTGGCCGCGATTGAACCGGAATGGCTGTTAAGGCCGGCCGCGCATCTCATCAGGACCGAAACCTTCGAACCGGCCTGGGATTGTGACAGTCAGCGTATCAATGCCAGCGAACGGGTAACCTTGTATGGTCTGCCGCTGGTGGCCGCGCGGCCGGTCAATTACGGGCGTGTGAATCCGGTCGAAGCCCGCCGCCTGTTCATCCAGAAGGCCCTGATCGAGCAGGAACTGCGCAGCCGTGCGCCGTTCTTCCACCATAATCGTCAGCTGATCGGAACCATCCGCCGCGATGAACACAAGATACGGCGGCCGGATATCCTGGATGAACAGGCCCTGTTCGAATTTTATGATCAGCGCCTGCCGGACCCTGTTGTTGACGGCGCTGCCTTCGAACAATGGCGTAAAAAAGCCGAGCGTCATGATCCGGAAATATTGTTCGCCCGACGCGATCAGCTGGTGCGTCACGAGCCGGAGACGGCGCGTGTATTCCCCGACGAACTGCAGGTGAATGGCATCATATTACCTGTCGACTATGTTTTCAAACCCGGCGCCGATAATGACGGCATGACCATCGACGTTCCGCTGCCGCTGCTCAACCAGTTCGATGGCGAGTCATTTGAGCGGCTGGTGCCGGGGCTGCTCGAAGAGAAGATCAGTGCCATGCTCAGAGGGTTGCCGAAGCGTTTGCGCCGCCAGTTCGCCCCGATTCCGGACACCGCCCGCCGTTGCCTTGCCGAAGTCCGGAACAGTAGCGCCGCGCTGCCGGAGGCCCTGAGCGCCTGCCTCCTGCGCCGGACCGGTATCAGGATCGCTGCCGAAGAGTGGCAGACAGTGGAGCTGCCCGCGCATCTGCAGCCGCGTTTCCGCGTGGTTGATGAATACGGTCATACGCTGGGCTGTGAACGTGATTATCATGCGCTGGTAAAATGTCTGGGTGGTGTAGCCGCCAGCAGTTTTTCCGGTCATATACATCATGATCTGGAACGTGACAATCTCAGGCAATGGGATTTCGGGGGTTTGCCGGAAAGCATCGAAATCGAACGGGCAGGCTATTCCGTGCACGCTTATCCGGCACTGGTGGATAACGGCGACTGTGTGGCGATACGCTGTTTCGATACGCGCGCCAAGGCGGATCGGAAAATGCGCCGGGGTCTGTTGCGTTTGTTCATGCTGGAACTGGCCGGCGATCTCAAATATCTGCGCAAAAACCTGCCGCGGCATCAATCCCTGTGCCTGGCCTACAGTCCGCTTGGCAGCTGCGATGAACTGACCGAATGTATCCTGGAACAGACGGTGGCGCAGGCCTGCCTGGATGCTGCAGAAGCGGATATCCGTTCAACGGTGGCTTTTAGAACACGGCTTGAGCGCGGACGCCCGCGGCTGGTCAGTATTGCAAATGAACTTTGTGAACTGTTGAAAGCAATCCTTGACGGTTACACCGGATTAAGGAAACAGTTATCCGGTAGCCTGCCGCCGCAATGGCTGCCCGCCGTCAGTGATATTCGGAATCAGCTGGATCATCTGGTGTTTGCGGGGTTCGTCAGGCAGATCGACCCGGCCTGGCTCAAGCAGTATCCGCGCTATCTGGACGCCATTCGTTACCGCCTGCAGCGGCTGGAACAGAATCCAGGCAGGGATCAGCAACTGGCCGGCCAGATGGCCGGCTGGTGGCAGGATTATCTGCAGCTGATCGAATCTTATGCAAATGTCCCGCAGGATGCACCATCGGCATTGATGCAGTATCGTTGGCTGCTGGAAGAATATCGCGTGTCCCTGTTTGCACAGGAACTGAAAACCGTCCGGCCGGTGTCGCCCGAACGTCTGAAAGCCGTGCGTGACGAACTGCGGCGTGCTGCATAATCGGAAAAATAATATGAATTCAAAACTGGCGAAACGTGTCGGCATCGGTATCGGAGTCATACTTTTCATCACTGCCGGTTCTGTGGTGGCGGATTATTTCGGCTGGTTTGGAGTCGAGCGTAAGAGCATCAGCGAGTTCGTAGAATTCAGGGTCAGGACGCTGGATGCCGAAACCGGCCGCCCCATCAGTAATGTCAAGGTCCGCTGTTTCCAGTACGGCACCAATAATGCCTGCGGTCAGCCGCCGAGTCAGACACAGGGCGTGGTCCGGATCAATCTGTTCCTGGAAAAAAAAGTACGAGATTCGCTGCTGTTCCGTCATAGCGAAGGTTTTGCACCGATCCGCGAGAAGGAGCTGCGTGTCATGTTTATCCATACGGAATACGGCAAGCCGGTTCAGCGTTATGCAATTCCGGATCTCATCGCGAATCCCAATCAGACATTTACCATCGAGATGCCGCCGTTGATGACAGCCGGTGAGGGTGAACAGCAGGAATCGACGCCTGAAGCGACAGTATCAGAGCTGCCTCATGAGTGATGCCATTAACTACCTGTTGCAGGCCCGGCCCGAGGCCATGCAACCCTATTTCAATTTCCTCAAGCAAAGCGGTAAACGACTGGATCCGAAGACGCGGGCGCTGATCTCGGTGATTACCAAGGTCAGCGGGCGTACCGACCGTGGCTTCCGACAGTATCTGGTGCGGGCGTTGCGGGCAGGCTGCAGCGCCGACGAAATCCTTGATGCTCTGCTGGCTGCGTTTCCGGTACTCGGGCTGTCCGGTCTGATCTGGGCGGTGGACATTATTCTGGATATGGATTTGCCGGAATTCCGGCCGCAGGCGCTGGGTGCAACGGCCGACTGGCATGATGTGGCGGCTCTCGCTGATATCAATCATGGTGTAACGCGGCGGCGCTGTGACGACCGTGAACTGTTTATCTATCGGGATGAGACAAGGCTGCATGTTTACGACAGCCGGTGTCCGCACCAGGTTACCAACATACCGGAGCTGGCCTTAAAAGACTGCACACTGACCTGCCCGAAACATGAATGGCAGTTCGACATTCGTACCGGCGAATGCATAGCCAAAGGTGATCGTCCACTCAGGCGTTTCGAACACAAAATTGAAAACGATCGTTTGCTGGTCTGCTGGTGATGAACTCATCGGCCGGGCAGGCCTCCATCGCCGCGTTGTTCTTTTTCTTTTCCATTTGAGCCGGGATACAAGCATGTTTGCAAAAAAAGCCGTTACCCAGGTACCGATACATGATCTGCTGGCTGCGCGCTGGAGCGGAAGGGCGTTTGATCCGGAACGCATGCTGGCGCGGGAGCAGATACTGGAGCTGCTTGAGGCGGCGCGCTGGGCGCCTTCCTGTTTCGGCGATCAGCCATGGCGCTATATCGTCTGCGACAAGCAGATGAACCGCTCGGCCTGGGAGACGGCCCTGGGCTGCCTGTCGGAAGGGAATCAGGGCTGGGCCCATGCCGCACCGCTGCTCATGCTGTCGCTGGCCGACGGCCAGTTTGTCAGCCGCGACAGAGCCAACCGCTGGGGCCAGCATGATACCGGTGCCGCCAGTGAAAACCTGTGTCTGCAGGCGACTGCCATGGGACTGATGACGCATCAGATGGGTGGTTTCGACAAGGACAAGGCGGCCGCTGTATTCAATGTCCCGGAGCGTTATACGCCCATGGCCATGATGGCGGTAGGCTACCAGTTGCCGATCGACGCGATGTCCGAGGCACAAAAGGAGCGTGAACTGGCCGAGCGCGGGCGCCGGCCGCTCAGTGAAAATTTTTTCGATGGTGAGTGGGACAAGCCCTATGATTGAGCAAACGACCTCGGGTGCAAAATCAAATGCCGCTATTTTCAGATAAATATTAGTCTTCTCGTATACGGCGATTGAATCGCACCAGTTCACGCCGTTCACGTTTGGTCGGACGACCCTTGGGGCGGGGCTGTAGCGCCGCTTCCGTTTTCAACTGCCGGGCGAGTGTCTCGCGCGCGGCGATGCTGTCCGCTGTTTCATGATAAAGCGACGCCGCATCTGCAGCGCTTTGACGCTGCCCGGCCAGCGCCTCGATGGTAAGGCAGTATTCGTAGGGGCCGCGGCGTATTTTCAGGCGCGTGCCGGGGCTGATGGTCTTGGCCGGTTTGGGACGTGTGCCGTCGACCAGGACTTTGCCGGTCTTGACGGCATCGGCAGCCAGCGCACGGGTTTTGAAAAAACGCGCGCACCACAGCCATTTATCGAGGCGCATGGCGTGAGACTCGGTGGGCGACTGTGCTTTGCGGGACACCTGAATTATCATGCTTTGAAGAAATAATACTGATTATGGTAATCAGTCCCATGGCTGAAACAAAACAGCACGAATTCATCCCCCTTAATATTGCTGTGCTGACGGTGTCCGACAGCCGCGATGAACGCAGCGACAAATCCGGGCGTGTGCTGGTCGAGCGTCTGGAAACGGCCGGCCACCGGCTTGCCGATAAACAGATCGTTCCCGATGATATTTACCGGATACGCGCGGTGGTCAGTCACTGGTGTATCGGTGAGGACATTCAGGTGATATTGACCACCGGCGGTACCGGCGTCACCGGGCGTGACGGGACACCTGAGGCGGTGCGGGTGCTGTTCGACAAAACCATCGACGGCTTCGGCGAGATGTTCCGGCAGATTTCATATACTCAGATCAAGACGTCCACCCTGCAGTCCCGGGCCATCGCCGGTGTCGCCAACGGCCGTTATATTTTCTGTTTGCCCGGATCCTCCGGAGCCTGCGCCACCGCCTGGGATGAACTCATCTGCGCGCAGCTCGATTACCGAACCCGCCCCTGCAACCTGGTCGAACTGATGCCGCGCCTGCTCGAACACTGATGTATCAAGTCAGGGGTTTCTGGTTCAGCGTTCAATGATCTCGAAATAGAACAGCAGTATCTGCTGCAGCGGGTGCCGGTTGTCATCGCTGATCATGAAGTAACGGTTGTCACGATGGTGGGTCAGGCCTTCGAAATTGTCGATCAAATGGCCATCGTTGAGCTCCAGACGTACTATCTTTTCCGTGGACAGATTCGACGGTTTCAGTCCGACACGGTGTATGACTGCAGCAACAACGCCAAAGATGCCGGAGAAGATGCGCTCCAGGATCAGCAGGTCGCCGTCAGGTGTCGTGGCGATATCGGTGATCGCGCCGTATGCGGGGTCGGCCGGGGCCAGTGTCCATGCCTGTCCAGCCAGGCCATACAAAGTCATTTGATCCTGGCGATCCTGTTTCAAGGGACGTTCGGCGGCCGTGATCAAACCGAATTCGGGATGAACTGCCACACTCTCAAGCGCCCGGTTGGGATGATCATAGTTTTCAATGGCCATCAGCCGGCGGGGCAGTGCCGCCGTTTTCACCAGTACACCGTGCGGTTGGTAGTGGGCGATACGCGGCTGCCGCTCGAAGCAGATGATCAATTCATCATCACCCCGGCTGCCATTGTGACCGTTGATGATTGCCACTCCTTCACTGTCCGCAGCGGGAGCGGTCAGGGGGCGATCCTGATCGTCACGCAGCGGGTAGGCGTTGAGAATGCGTATCCCCTGCAGATGGCCGGCTTTGAATACCGGCTGCAGGTGAAACAGACGGCCATGATCGGACAGGGCATACAGAATTTTTTCGTCCGCTGACCAGGCCAGGCCGGATAAACCGGTAAACGGCAGGCTGTTATGTTCGGTCCTGGGCAATCGCAGGCTGTCCAGCAGCCGGATACCCATGTAGGGGCTGTCACGTTTGAGCACACTGCCTGGATCGTGCGGTATGCCCAGGATATCGCTGGCCGATAAAGCGGCGGTGATGGCGAACAGGCCGACGGCAATCAGAAGATGGAAGGGCAAATGGCACTCACGGTGACGGCAGGAAACGTTACTTTACCCGAAGCGGCGAATCCGACCAATCAGCCGGAAAAGTGGAACAGAGCACATAGGCCGGCAGTCAAAATACTGCTAGGCTATTACTGTGTTTAACAAACGGATGATGTCGGCATGACAGCCAGGAAAATGAAGATGAGTGGATTCCGTGCGGGCCTGTTTGCAGCCGGACTATGCAGTCTATCGAATGCAGCCATGGCTGATACTCTCCCGCTGCGTGCCGATTCCGATCTGATCGGCGAAGTCGGCAAAACGGAAGCCACACATGAGGATACCCTGCTGGATGTTGCCCGGCACAACGGCCTCGGTTACACCGAGATCAAACTTGTGAATACCGGTGTGGATACCTGGCTGCCGGGCGCGGGTCAATCCATAGCGCTGCCGAAGCGCTATATCCTGCCGGAAACGCCGCAGGAAGGTGTGGTCCTGAATATTCCCGAGATGCGGCTGTACTACTATCCGCAGGCCAAAGACAACGAGACGCCGGTTGTTATGACCTATCCGCTGGGTATTGGCAGGGAAGGCTGGGGTACGCCTTATGCCACCACGCGGGTAACCGCTAAAGTAGCCCATCCGGCCTGGTATCCGCCGGAGTCGATTCGCCAGGAGCATGCCGAGGCGGGCGATCCTTTACCGAAAGTGGTGCCGGCCGGCCCCGACAATCCGCTGGGTGATTATGCTCTGCGGCTGGACTTACCCAGCTATCTGATTCACGGCACCAATAAACCCTGGGGAGTGGGTATGCGGGTCAGCCACGGTTGTATCCGACTGTACCCTGAACATATCGAGGAGCTGTTTCAGCAGGTCGAAGTGGGTACAGCGGTGCGTATCATCAACCAGCCGTATAAAGTCGGGCTCCATAATGGACTTGTTTATCTGGAAGCCCATCCTTATCTGGAGGAAGACTCGGAACAGTTTACCGACAATTTCAATCATGTTGTCGAGTTACTATCGAAACGAACCGAAGCAGCGGGTAATTTCGAGATTGATTGGGAACTCGTACGCCAGGTCATGGATGAATCTGCCGGTATGCCGGTCGCAGTGGGTATGCAGTTATCCGATCCAGCGCAGCCTGTTACTGAAGATGATGGCGATACACCGGCCGTAACCCAGGTTCGTGCCGAGGTTATGTCGATTCAGTCTGCCGATTGAAGCCTGCAAAACTGCCAATAAAAAAGCCCTGCAACACGCTGCAGGGCTTTGAGTGTAATAAATAGGATGTTGCCTTATTTCGCCATAGCCTTTTCGAACATGCGATCGAGGCGGGCGGAGTTCTCGTTGCAGCAATCCAGAGCTGTCTGGACACCTTTCTGGGCTTCCGAAGCGGCGTAAGCGGCTTCAGAGGCGACTTCATGAGCATTATCAGCACGCGCCTGGGCGGCACGGGCTTCGCTGAGAGCCGTCTCTGCAGTGCCGCGGACTTCGTCAAGCTGTTCCTGAGTTACACCACAGCCGCCGGCCAGCCCGAGAACCATGGCAAGTACCGACACTTTCGCAAGCTTTGTTTTCATCACTAATTCTCCCATTGGGCTTCAGTCTGAGGAAATCCCCAGTTCAAGTTTATTAATAATGGACGATTTTACGAGGTTAATCAATTTGCCATTCCTGATGCAGTCCGGGATTCTGTCGCGCCGCCTCGCGTTTGTAAAGCACTGCCGGGCATGGACAGGTGCGTCTAACGAGGTTTCGGATTCAGCCCATTGGCAGCTTCTGCCGACGCTTTAACGTTGGAAGGGTTTGGGAATGCTTTTCAGGCGGTCTTCATAATTTTCGACGATATATCCCTGAATAGCGTTTTCGAAGCTGTGCACGGCATGGGTGTCACAATAGGTGTCGAACCAGATCATGATATCGGGCATTTCCTGCTCACCCGTGATGCTGTAAGTCTCATCCTGGTGCACGTTGAAGCCGGTCAGATAGCCCATGAGATAAAACCGGAAAGGATCATCCTCCCCCTCAGCACGGGCCTTGTTGTAGGCATGGCAGGATTGGTTGCCCATCCCCCATACGGCATAGTTACCCTTTTCATCAGCGGCCAGGGCGCTGCCCGTCGACAGCAGGACGACGACGATCATTATCATTATTTTTGAACGCATGGTTAAGAACTCCGCAATAGACAAACGGATGAATTGTGAACTTAGAGTCTTCGACCCGGGATTTTATCCTGAGATGCAGCCAGCGATCAGGTCTTTGTGAGCATGGAATGCAGGCCATGGCTCAGGCGCCGGACGCCCTTCAGGGCGGTGATGCCTTTCAGTGCGCCATAGGAAATACGCACATAGCAGCCGTTATTGCAGCCAAACGGGTTACCGGGCACGACCGCCACGCCGAATTCGGCAATCAGCCGCCGGACCAGCGTCAGGGCGTCGAGGTCAGTATGCAGCCGCAGAAAGATATAGAAGGCGCCCGCTGCAGTGGGAAGCGTGCACAGGTTACCGAGCTGGCCAAGTTCCGCCAGTATCAGCCCGCGGGTCTCGGTGAGCGTTGCGAGGCGCCGATCACAATAGCCCCGTCCCGCAGCGAGTGCGGCAACCGCCGCCTGCTGGGCAATCAGCGTCGGGCAGATCAGGTTCGTGTCCTGGGCCTTCTTCACGGCCTCAAGCAGCCTGGAGGGTACCAGCATATAGCCGATGCGCCAGCCGGCGAAACCGTAAGCCTTGGATAGCGAAAACAGCGAAATGGTGTGATCGGCGGCATCCGTAAGGCTGGCCACAGAGAAGTGCCTGGCCCCGTCATAGGTGAAGTATTCATAGGCTTCATCGCTGATATGGTACAGCCCGCGGCGCCGGCACAGTTCGTTGACAGCAGTGAGTGTGTGGCGCGGGTAGACGGCGCCACTGGGGTTGTTGGGTGATATCGTGACCACAGCCCGCGTCCGTGGCGTAATGGCTGCCTCGATCGCGGCCAGGTCGGGCTGATAACCGATGTCCGTCGCAACCGGAATGCCGGTACAGTTCAGCATGCGAATGGCCATTTCGTGGTTGAAGTAGTACGGCGTCAGCAGGATGATCTCGTCGCCCGGATCGGTAATGGCGAACAGTGCATTGAGAAATGCCATGTTCGAGCCGGCTGTAACGACGATTGGCTGCCGGCCCGCCTCGATGCCATTGTCCGTCTGGAGCTTGGCTGCGATGGCCGTGTGCAGGGCCGGCTCTCCTTCAACCGGGCCGTAGAAATGTGCGTCGGCGTTGTCCGTATAATGCCGGGCAGCCTCCAGCGCTGCGGCCGGGGGTCCGTAATAGACCACGCCCTGACCGAGTGAAATCGTGCCCGGATGTTGGCGGATCCATTCGCCTAACTGAGGGATGATCGGATCCTGTACCGCCTGCATACGGCGACTGACCGGGAATCGGGAGGGCGGTGTATGTACTGATGTCATTCAGATGATGCGACCGCGTGCGGCACGATGACTCGGCGACGCGGGCTGTTCAATGCAATGGCTGCTACTGCTGGTAAAACGGCATAGGCCGCCCGGAAAACTGGGTTTTCAGAAAATCCATCTGATCGGCGAGTATGCGGCGGTTGGACAGCGCCAGGTATTCGGCCCAGTTGGGTACATAAGGCACCGCCAGCAGGGGCATATGTGCCTCCTCGGGACGGCGGTTACCCTTGCGGGTGTTGCAGGTGCGACAGGCGGCCACGACGTTCGACCAGTTATCCCGGCCGCCGCGGGACATCGGCAGTACATGGTCGCGGGTCAGCAGGATTTCCGGGCATTCACTGCCGCAGTACATGCATATATGAGCATCCCGCAGGAAGAGTTCACGATTGGTCAGCGGCGGAATACTGCGGCGGATATATTTGTGGGGCGTAGAACGTTTAACCGCGATAATGGAATTGACACTGATGCAGGAGCGCTCACCGGTGGCGCGGCATACACCACCGTTGAATCTGAACATGTTCTCCCCCGCGGTCCAGGCGATCATTTTCCGGCTGTAGAGACAGACGGCATCCTGCCAAGGTATCCATGTCACGGGTGCTCCCGAGACATCCAGTCGTAGAATCAAATGCGTCATTTATTGTTATCCTCTCCCGTTGGGTTGGGCGGGTGTGCCCAGCTGCGGGTGGGTTGCCCCGGTTCCGGGCAGGCTCTTATGAAGCCCGGGATGGACCCTTGTGAGGCCGCTGCGTATGATTTTTATGCAAAATAATGCCTCAAATCAAGTTGTTTCCTTTGAAAGATTCAGTACTGGATCGGCGGACGGGATTTGCCCATGACATTACACGCCACCGAACGACTGTTACAGATCATGCAGATTCTGCGCGATCCCGAGCGTGGCTGTCCGTGGGACCGGGTCCAGGATTTTGGCTCCATTGTGCCGCACACCCTGGAGGAAGCCTATGAACTGGCCGAGGCGATAGAGCAGCTGGAGCCGGAAAGTATCCGGGAGGAGCTGGGTGATCTGCTGTTCCAGGTCGTGTTCTATGCGCAGCTGGGCGCTGAATCGGGCTGGTTCGATTTTGATGCTATCGCTGCGGAGCTTTGTGAAAAACTGCAGCGCCGGCATCCGCATGTATTCGGACCCGCGTCCGGGACGGAGCCAGCCGCGGGACAGTGGGAACACATCAAGGCGGTTGAGCGGCACCGGAATTCGGCGGCCGGTGAGCCGCCGGGCGCGCTGACCGGTGTGGCTCTGAATCTGCCGGCGCTGTCACGCGCCGCCAAGCTGCAGAAGCGTGCCGCCCGGGTCGGTTTCGACTGGTCGTCACCGGCTCCGGTCATGGCCAAGATCGAGGAAGAGCTGGCCGAATTGAGGAAGGAACTCGACAATGCGACTGAGCCAGCCCGTATCGAAGAGGAATTCGGCGATCTGCTGTTTGCCTGTGTCAATCTCGCACGGCATGCCGGGCTCGATCCCGAGACGGCGCTGCGCCGCGCCAACCGCAAATTTGAACGGCGTTTCCGTTATGTCGAACAGCAGCTCGCCATGCGCGGTCTGCGGCCGGAAGACAGCACCCTGGAAGCGATGGATGCGTTGTGGGAGGAAGCGAAGCTTGGTGAGCGTGGGAAAGGTGAAGAGTGAATTTTCAGCTCGAGGGAATCTGATAGCTCCCGGCGCTTTCCAATCAATTACCACACATCTCACGGTTTGTAGCGTTTCATATCCTTGATGCGGCCGCGGGGATCAAAAATAATTTCCGTAATCCAGCCGCGTGGTTTGCTGGGTATGTAATACCACACAAATCCAGATGGCCCGAAGAATCCGTCGTTCAGTACCGATTCGCGGTCGGGCGGACCGACCCGATACAGCACTTCGGCTTCGGACATGCCGACACCAAGCAGGTGATAATCGCGCATGGCCATGGATTCCGCAGCGACCGATGCGACGATCAGCATCTCGGCCAGTACCAGACCGGCAAGCATAAAGGCAGGTGAGCGGGGTATCGCCATAACATCTAAGATTATGACTGCCGGGGCATGGTTCCCCGGCCCGGCGCAACAGACTCGGAATGTCTGTGTGGCACAGAGGCGATTTTTTAGTTCTGTTCGGTTTCCTTGTCCTTGACCACCTTGGCGTAGGCCGAGTGGTTGTGGATGGATTCGAAATTCTCCGATTCGACACTGTAGGAGGCGATACGGTCATCGCGATTGAACTGAATGGCGACGTCGCGGACGATATCCTCCACAAACTTCGGATTGTCGTAGGCGCGTTCAGTCACGTATTTTTCATCCGGGCGCTTGAGCAGGCCATACAGCTCGCA
>CAZFUS010000028.1:0-29082 GCA_964522485.1 uncultured Enterobacteriaceae bacterium
GGCTCAACGTGCTGATCAACATCCTGGGTAAACTGCCCAGCGAGCTGTTCGGCGAGTTCGAGGACCGGCAGCCCACGGACGGCAACGGCTCCGGTGACGTGAAATATCATCTCGGCTATTCGTCAGATATCCAGACCGAAGATGGCCCCCTGCATGTGACGCTGGCATTCAATCCCTCGCATCTGGAAATCATCGATCCGGTCGTCGAAGGCTCGGTACGCGCGCGCCAGGAGCGACGCCGCGATCACGAACGCAACCAGGTCCTGCCGGTGCTCATCCACGGCGACGCCGCCTTTGCCGGCCAGGGCGTGGTCATGGAGACCTTCAACCTGTCGCAGACACGGGGCTTTTCCACCGGCGGCACCATCCACATCATCATCAATAACCAGATCGGCTTCACGACCAGCGATCCGCTGGATTCACGCTCGACACTTTATTGCACCGACGTTGCCAAGATGGTCCAGGCGCCGATCCTGCACGTAAACGCTGACGATCCCGAGGCCATTGTTTTCGCCGCCCAGTTCGCACTCGACTATCGCCTGGAATTCAACAAGGACGTGGTCATCGATATTGTCTGCTTCCGTCGCCACGGCCACAGCGAGGCGGACGAGCCGGCGGCGACCCAGCCCGTCATGTACGAGAAAATCCGCAGTCATCCCGGCGTGAAGAAGATCTACACCGATCACCTGGTCAATGAAGGCGTACTTAATCAGGATGACGCGGGCAACCTGGAGGAAGCCTATATCCAGGCACTGGAAGACAATCGCCTCGTCTCGGCGCCGCTGGCGCAGAATCCGCACAGCGAACATCTGATCAATTTTGACCCTTATCGCGGAGCGCGCTGGGACACACCGACAGATACCACACTTGACCAGGCCACAATCGAGCGGCTGACCGAACGTATTACCCATGTTCCGGAAGACTTCGTACTGCACAAGTCGGTGCAGAAGATCCTGGCCGGGCGCCGGAAGATGGGTTTTGGCGAAGAGTCCTTCGACTGGGGTTATGCCGAAACGCTGGCCTACGCCAGCCTGCTGGAAGCCGGCTACCCCATCCGCATCTCCGGCCAGGACAGCGCCCGCGGTACCTTCTTTCACCGTCACACGGTGATCCATAATCAGGAGAACGGCGATACCTATCTGCCATTGCAACACCTGAGAGACGACCAGCCCGGCTTTCTGGCGATCAATTCAATCCTGTCCGAGGAAGCGGTGCTGGCGTTTGAATACGGCTACTCCAGCTCGGAACCGGATGCCCTGGTGATCTGGGAAGCCCAGTTCGGCGATTTTGCAAATGGCGCGCAAGTCGTCATCGACCAGTTCATCAGTTCATCCGAAGCCAAATGGGGCCGTTATTCCAGTCTGGTCGTGCTGTTGCCGCACGGCTATGACGGCCAGGGGCCGGAACACTCCTCGGCCCGCCTCGAGCGTTACCTGCAATTATGCGCCGAGGAGAACATGCAGGTCTGTTTTCCCAGTACTGCCGCGCAGATGTTCCATATGCTGCGGCGCCAGGTCCTGCGGCCGTATCGTAAACCCCTTATTGTAATGAGCCCCAAGAGTCTGCTGCGCCACAAACTGTCGACTTCGACGCTCGCAGACATCACGGCTGGAGGATTCCAGAACATTATCGATGAAATCGACGACATCGATAATGATCAGGTCAGCCGACTGCTGATCTGCTCAGGCAAGGTCTATTACGATCTCCTGGACGCGCGCCGCGAGAATGCCTGCAATCATATCGCCATCGCGCGCATCGAGCAGCTGTATCCGTTCCCCAAACAGGAATTGAGTGAATTGATCGATGGTTATCCGAACGTCGAGGAAGTCGTGTGGGTGCAGGAAGAACCCCGCAATCAGGGCGCCTGTTCATATCTGCTCGAAAGCCTGAATCTGTTCGGCTCACTGAATGAAAACCAGCAGATGCTTATCGTTGCCCGGCCCTATTCGGCCTCCCCGGCTGTCGGCACCCCCTCGCGACACCTGGAGCAGCAGCACCGGCTGGTGCAGGAAGCCCTGGGCCTTGACGTCAAGGCGGGCGGCGTGGCTGCCCAATACGAACCAGAAGCCATGTTCTAGTCTACGAACCAACCCCGAGCGCCAATCGTCATGATCATTGATATCAAGGTACCGCAGCTCGCCGAATCCGTGGCCGAGGCCACGCTGATGTCCTGGCAGAAACAGACTGGCGACAGTGTCAAACGCGGCGATAATCTCATCGATATCGAAACCGACAAGGTCACACTGGAAGTGACCGCGCCGGATAATGGCGTCATCAAGGAAATCCTCAAGGAAGGCGGTGCCGAGGTCGGCAGCGATGAAATCATCGCCCGCCTGGATACCGACGCAGCTGCTGACTCTCAGCCCGATTCAAAAACTACCCGGCAACCGGGTGGTGATGGCGCCGCCCGGGACAGCGGCAGAGGCGACGGTGCAGACAGTGAACAGACAGCAGTTCCGGATACCACCCCGACCGGATCCGATACACCGACCAGCGAACGCAAACTGAGTCCGGCGGTACGCCGGCTGGTGGAAGAACACGCGCTTGACGCCGACGCCATTCCGTCGAGCCGATCGGATGGCCGGCTAACCAAGGCTGACGTGCTCAGCTATCTGGAAATGCGCGAGAATCGATCCAAGGCGCCTTCCACCGAATCCGCCGCCGCGAAAGCGCCGCAGGAAGCGCGCGAAGCGCCTGCCACCGGTGGTCGGGCCGAACAGCGCGTGCCGATGACACGGTTACGCCGGCGAACCGCCGAACGCCTGCTCGGCGCCCAGCGCGATCACGCCATCCTGACCACTTTCAACGAAATCAACATGGCTCCCGTCGCGGCGTTGCGCAAACGTTACAGGCAGGATTTCGAAAGCCAGCATGGCGTCAGACTTGGTTATATGTCTTTCTTTACCAAGGCTGCCGTCGAGGCGCTGAAGCGCTTTCCTGTCATTAACGCCTCGATTGACGATGACGACATTATCTATCATGGTTATTTCGATATCGGCATCGCAGTCAGTTCGGATCGCGGGCTGGTTGTGCCCATCGTCCGCGATGCCGACGAGCTCACGTTCGCGGAAATCGAGACGACCATCGGCGATTACGGCGAGCGTGCCCAGAGCGGCAAACTGCAGCTGGACGAGCTGACCGGCGGCACCTTCACCATCACCAACGGCGGCATTTTCGGCTCCCTGCTGTCAACGCCGATCCTCAATCCGCCACAGAGTGCCATCCTGGGCATGCACAAGATCCAGGAGCGGCCGGTCGCGGAAAACGGCGAGATTGTCATCCGACCGATGATGTACGTCGCACTGTCGTACGATCACCGCATTGTCGACGGCCGCGAGGCAGTCCAGTTCCTGGTCGCCATCAAGGAACTGATCGAAGACCCGGCGCGGTTGTTGTTACAGATTTAAAAATAATCCGCCAATGAACGCAAATGGACGCGAATAAAAACGAATTCTGCAGGGAATAAAGGCGTCGTCACCCAACGAGTTCATTCGTTATTTTAAAAAATATCGGATAAGGCATATCAAAGAACATTAGTAATCATTATTTTTTACTATTTGCGTTTATTCGCGTGCATTCGCGGATAAACATCTAATAGAGAGAATCTGCATGGAGAAGTACGATGTTGTCGTTATCGGTGGCGGCCCCGGCGGTTATGTCGCCGCCATCCGTTGTGCCCAGCTGGGGCTCAAAACCGCCTGCATAGAGGACCGACTGGCGGCCAACGGCAAACCGGCGCTGGGCGGTACCTGCCTCAACGTCGGTTGCATACCTTCGAAAGCACTGCTCGATTCCTCCCACCACTACCAGCATGTCCGCCAGCATATCGCCGAACACGGTATCCAGGTCGGTGAAGTGTCACTGGATCTCGACAGGATGATGGCGCGCAAGGATAAAATCGTGAAAGCCCTGACCGGGGGCATCGCTTCGCTGTTTAAAAAACATCAGATCGACTGGCTGGTCGGCCATGGCCATCTCGACGGTAACAGTCAGGTCGTAATTCATCCACCTGGCGACGGTGACAAGCAGACGGTCGAGGCGGACCAGATCATCATCGCGACCGGTTCGACGCCGACCGCGATTCCGCAAGCCGAGGTCGACAACAGCGGCCCGATTGTCGATTCCACCGGGGCACTGGCACTTGCCGAAGTACCGGGCAAACTGGGTGTCATCGGTGCCGGCGTCATCGGTCTGGAACTCGGCAGCGTCTGGAACCGGCTTGGCGCCGAGGTCGTCATTCTCGAGGCACTGACCGAGTTTCTGCCGGACGTGGATCGCCAGATTGCCGCCGAGGCACAGAAAAGCCTGAAGAAACAGGGACTGGACATCCGCCTGGGTGCTCATGTCACAGGAACGAAAAAGGGCAAAAAAGGTGTCCGGGTCACGTATGAGGACGCCGACGGTGAACAACAGCTTGAGGTCGACCGGCTGATCGTCGCGGTCGGTCGCAAACCCAATACCGCGAGTCTCGGTGCCGAAGCCGAGAGCCTCAAATTCGACCAGCACGGTTTCATCCTGGTGGACGATCACTGCCGTACCAACATCCCCGGCATCTGGGCGATAGGCGATGTCGTGCGCGGTCCGATGCTGGCGCACAAGGCCATGGATGAAGGCGTCGCCGTGGCCGAGCGCATCGCCGGACAGACAGCACATCTCGACTACGATACGATACCGTGGGTAATTTATACTTGGCCCGAAATTGCCTGGCTTGGTGCCACCGAACAGCAGCTCAGGGACGAGGATCGCGAGTACAGGAGTGGTACGTTCCCGTTCATGGCCAGTGGCCGCGCCCGCGACATGGGCGAAACCGAAGGTCTGGTCAAAATTCTGAGCGACGCCCACAGCGATCGCGTTCTGGGCGTGCACATTTTCGGCCCCTACGGCTCGGAGCTGATAGCCGAGGCCGTATTGGCGATGGCTTTCGAAGCCAGTAGCGAGGACATCGCCCGTACCATTCACGCTCACCCGACCCTGTCCGAGGCCCTGCATGAGGCCGCACTGGCAGTGGATCAGCGTACCCTGCACCTGTGATGCGCGTATTCGGCACCGCGACGGGGCGCTGGAGTCGTGCTGCAGATTCTGATACCATCTTCATTTTGTTGCACTGCAACGAAAACGAAAAACACTTGGGCGACTACTCTCTCACGAAGCTTTCGCCCTGCCGCATATAACTTTTCCGGAGGTCTCACCCATGACGGAGAATGTCGTTATCGTGGCTGCCGGTCGTACCGCCATCGGCAATTTCAATGGCGGCCTGGCATCCCTCCCCGCCAGCACGCTGGGGACCAGGGTCATCAGTGCCCTGTTGCAGCAATCCGGCGTCAGTCCGGACCAGGTCAATGAAGTCATCATGGGCCACGTCCTTACCGCAGGAGCCGGCATGAATCCCGCCCGGCAGGCATCCATCGGTGCCGGCATTCCCGACAGCGTGCCGGCCATGACTATCAACAAGGTCTGCGGCAGCGGCCTCAAGGCCGTCGCCCTGGCCGCGCTATCCATACGCGCCGGCGACGCTGAAGTCATCGTGGCCGGTGGCCAGGAAAGCATGAGTCAGGCGCCACACGTCCTGCCGAACTCTCGCAACGGTCAGAAGATGGGCGACTGGAAACTGGTCGACAGCATGATCAACGACGGCCTGTGGGACGTGTTCAACAATTATCACATGGGCGTCACAGCCGAGAACATCGTCAAGAAATATGACATCACGCGCGAAGAACAGGATGAATTCGCCGCCGCTTCACAGAACAAGGCCGAAGCCGCACAGAAAGCCGGCAAGTTCAAGGACGAAATCATTCCGGTCGAAATTCCGCAGCGTAAAGGCGATCCGCTTGTAGTTGATACCGACGAGTTTCCGCGCGCAGGCGTCACAGCCGAATCCTTAAGCAAACTGCGGCCGGCCTTCGACAAGGAAGGCACAGTTACCGCCGGTAACGCCTCAGGCATCAACGACGGCGGTGCCGCAGTCATTGTCATGAGCGAGAGCAAGGCCAGGAAACTGGGCCTCAAGCCGATCGCCCGGGTGGCTGCCTACGCCACGGCCGCCGTCGATCCGACCATCATGGGCACTGGCCCGATTCCGGCCAGCAAGCTGTGTCTGAAGCGTGCCGGCTGGGGTGTTGATGATCTGGATCTGATCGAGGCCAACGAGGCTTTCGCTGCCCAGGCCATTTCCGTTAACCGCGACATGGGCTGGGATACCGACAAAGTCAATGTTAACGGCGGTGCTATCGCCCTGGGCCATCCGATTGGCGCTTCCGGCTGCCGCGTACTGGTCACGCTGCTGTATGAGATGAAACGCCGTGGTGCCAAGAAAGGACTTGCCACACTGTGTATCGGTGGTGGTCAGGGTGTGGCACTGGCAGTGGAGGTGTAAGCTGATGGAAGTATCATTAAAAAACAGAGTGGCATTAGTCACCGGCGGTAGCCGCGGCATCGGCGCCGCCATCTGCAAGGAGTTCGCTGCAGCCGGCGCCAGGGTGGCGACCAATTACCGCAATGCTGAACAGGCCAAGAAATTCCAGGCCGAAATGAAAAAGGCAGGTTACGACATTCATATCTTCCAGGCCGATGTCAGCGATTTCGAGGCCTGCAAGCAACTCATTGCCGATGTGGAAAAGGACGTCGGCCCCATTGACATCCTGGTTAACAACGCTGGTGTCACGCAGGATACTACACTGCGTAAGATGACCAAGGAACAGTGGGATAGCGTGCTGCGCATCAATCTTGACAGTGTCTACAATGTGTCGCGCAATATCATTGAGGGCATGCTGGAGCGCGGTTACGGCCGCATCATCAACATTTCCTCCATCAACGGACAGAAGGGTCAGATTGGCCAGAGCAACTACGCCGCCTCCAAGGCCGGTATGCATGGTTTTACCATGGCGCTGGCGCAGGAAACCGCGCGCAAGGGCATTACGGTAAACACCATATCACCTGGTTACATTGCCACCGATATGGTCATGAAGGTGCCGGAGGATATTCGTGAGAAGATTGTCGCGCAGATCCCCGTCAACCGCCTGGGCACGCCCGAGGAAATCGCGGAACTGGTGACATATATCGCTTCAGACAAGGCCGGCTTCATTACCGGCGCCGACATATCCGCCAATGGCGGCCAGCATATGATGTGAAACTATGTTTAGCCCCGCGCAACGCAAAGATGGAATCATGCTATGAGCGAAACCAGGATTATTAAAAAATACCCGAACCGTCGCTTGTACGACACTCAGGTCAGCAAATACATCACGCTGGAAGACGTCAGACAGCTTGTGCTTGAAGGTATTGATTTCTGCGTCAAGGATGTCAAGTCGAATGAAGATCTGACGCGTGCCATTCTCCTGCAGATTATTTCCGAACAGGAACACGGCGGGGAACCGATGTTCTCGACCGAGATGCTGACTCATATCATTCGCTTTTACGGTGATTCCATGCAGAGCGTGGCCTCTGAATATCTGCATAAAAGCCTGGAAATGTTCGTGCAGCAACAGCGTCAGTTTCAAAAAAGCCTGACCGACGCCGTCACAGCCAACCCGCTCAATACCATGACCGAACTGACCGAACGTAATCTCAAACTGTGGCGCGAGGTGCAGGACAATTTCTTTCAGGCGGCCAGTTCCAAGTCCAGAAAGAACCACGATTCGAACAATTCTGACTGATAATTGAGCCGGCTTTACTCAACCAGAGAACTACCTTATGTCCAAATCCAATAGCGGGATCGAATCTGAAGCCATAAGCGCGCAGATGACTTCAACACCATCTCTGCATGAACAGTGGCTGGATCACTGGCAGCAGTCGCTGGATATCACCCTCAGTTCCTTCATGCGTATCAGTGAAGCCGCCGGCGAAGCGATGGATCATGCAACCCGGCAGCACAGCCAGGCGGTAGACCTGGCGATTGATCCCTATTTCAGCCAGTTCAGGATGCTGACGCGCATGTTCGGTGAACCCAGGCTCGCGCCGCGACTCGGGCAGCGTGTGGCACTGGTAACCGGCGGCATCGGCGGCATCGGTACAGCCATCTGCCGGCGGCTGACCGACGATCATCACTATGTGCTCGCCTCCTACATTCCCGCCGAGGCGGAGATGGCCAGAACCTGGCAGCGTGCGCAGATGGCGGACGGCTACGATATTGACATCGTCGAATGCAACGTCGCCGATTACGATTCCTGCGAGGGCATGGCCCGGCAACTACTGAAAGAGTGTGGCCGCATCGACGTACTGGTCAATGGTGCCGGGATCACGCGTGACACCGTCCTCAGGAAGATGGATCCGGATAACTGGCACACCGTACTGGACACCAATCTGGACAGTGTTTTCAACGTTACCCGCAATGTGGTCGATTACATGGTTGAACGCCAGTACGGCCGCATCATCAACATATCCTCGGTCAACGGCCAGAAAGGCCAGTTCGGACAGACCAACTATTCCGCCGCCAAGGCCGGTATGATCGGTTTTACCAAGGCTCTGGCGCTGGAACTTGCAGACACCGGCGTCACTGTAAATACGGTTTCGCCCGGTTATATCGCTACCCAGATGGTCGAAGCTATCCCTGAAGAAGCAAAACAGAAAATCATCGACCAGATTCCGATCGGACGTCTGGGTCGTCCTGAGGAAATCGCCGGTGCCGTCGCCTATCTGGCACGCGAGGACAGCAGCTATATCACCGGTTCTGACCTGTCCATAAACGGCGGCCTGTATACCGGCTATCGTTGATTCCGGCCGGAGTGCAACATCGCGGATTACGCGGTTTTGCGGCGCCCTCTAGCGGGTCGCATCCTCGGGCACTTCCATACTGTAGATAAGCGCCGCAAATTCGCCCGGATTGGCTCTGGCTATTACCTCCAGATCGCTGTTGAAAATCAGAAATCCCAGTTCCTCCAAGTCATCATACTCGACACCCAGCGGCGAAAGCATATTGCCATGCGCCGACACCACTATATTCGTATCCTCGCGCAGATGCTGATGGAAAAACCGGCGCAAACGTCGGCCGTGTCGATCCACATCCGCTTCATCACCATAATTGTGGTGGACGAAAGATAATACTTCGACCCGCTCGTCGACCCGTTGGAATGCCAGTTCAGCCGTCTGTACAGCGCGGCAGATCGGACTGGAATAGACTCGGCCAACAGGGATTTCGAGCTTGGCGAACATCTGGCCCAGCACTTTGGCACTTTCTTTGCCTGCCTCTGTCAGGCAGGCACCAGGCATGTCCTCGGAGGGTGAAGCGACGCCAGGCACATGCTCGGCCAGATCGATCAGTTCCATGCCCGGGATACCCTCCTCACGTTCGGCGTGACGGAGAAATATCACATGTCCCCCTTCGCGCAGGGCTTCAACATGCTGCCGCTCCACGGGTAGCAGCGGCGAGCCGTCATCCTCCGCGGCCGGTCCACCCGACAGCATCAGACTCACAGCGACGATGGACAACAATCCAGCCAGGTATTGCCGAGAGGGACAAAATCCTGGCCCATGGCGCTTATTTTTCACAGTAATAGGAAAATAGCGAATTGGCAGGGTGGATTGCAAAGCCTTCGCCCAACTGCCGCGCGCCTCATGGATTCCAATAAATAGTAAGTGTTTACTTTAATTGTTTGACAATCAGAGCCGCACTACAAAACGAGTTGACAGCGAGCTCATCAACGACTATGCTGCATAGCAACAATGTTGCAATGCACAATGGACTCCCAAGGAGGAAACCATGACTACGAATGACTACATAAAGAGCATGACCGACTACAACAAGCAATCCTACGAGAACCTGAAGGAGTTGGCTGCCATTCAGAAGAAATCCGTGGAACAGATTGCCGAGCAGCAGTTGGCCCTGTTCAGCCTGATGGTAGAAACCAACAGCAAATATTTTGAAAGCCTCAGCAAGTCCAAGGGCTATAAGGATCTGCTGAATGCCCAGTCAGAACTGGGTGCTGACGTCAGCGGCAAGGTGCTGGGTATTGCCCGCAATACCGCGGATATCCTAAATGAGTCGAAAGACGAAGTCAGCGCCTGGGTTGAAAAGCAGGCCAAGAGCATACCGACGGTTAATCCGTTCATAGGCAAGGCTGCTTAAGTCGCAAATCAAACTTACTAGTCCGGAGTCTTCGACTCCGGCTAGTCAGCCCTACCCTGCAACCCGTTTCCGCCACATGGTGGGGACGGGTTTTTTTGTTTCCGGGCCGAATTCACGCAACTATACCGCTGGCTAATGTGTCCTGTGGTTCCCGCCGTCATTTCCCTAATCAGCTGAGAGTATTCAAATATAAATCTCCAGAGGGAAATCGGCTTCACAACAGGCAATTATCTGCAATACTGTCGGCTATTACGTCAAGTAAACACCGCTGAAGACTATCCATTGACGCCTGTTCATTTACACTTGACTAGTCGGCTGATTGGCAGCGCCGTAGACGGTAACATGGCGGGCGATTTCATAGTGGCTAATTGCAGATTAGTAGTCAGTTACTGAAAATGTTTGGCGCTTTGGCAGACACTGGCATGGAGATCGGCAGCACGGCCACTGATGTTGCTGGTGGGGCATGGCTGACGTCGTATTACTGGTTGCTATCGGCGCTATCAGAAAAGCCATGGCCAAGTAGGTCATTTAATACAACATGATAAATGCCAGCAACCGCGATTATATGGAATTGTCATACTTACATTTAGCGAGAAATTGTGTGTAGTCGTGGATTAATTTTATCTATGAGTCTTTCATCAAGGCAGAAAGCAATGATGCCAATTATTTTCCCAGTGAAATCACTTTGCAAGCATTGCGGTCAGTGAGCTAACCTTTATCATTTGCATTTCCAGCAAGCGTTTTATTACACATATTTGAATGGATTGTTTTGTCCAAAACCGGCACCAGCAGAAGACAATGCTCGCCCGAAAACAAGTTTCTTCATGGACCTAGAATATTTGATAAGTAACTATGGCTACTGGGCCGTTTTGATTGGAACCTTATTCGAAGGCGAATCAATCATGATACTCGGGGGCTTTTTCGCCCAGCGCGGCTATTTGAATCTGTCATGGATCTATCTTTACGGTTTCATGGGAACCTACATCGCTGAAACCGTTTTCTATTATCTGGGCCGCACCAAGGGTGCAGATTTCATCAATCGCAAACCCAGATGGAAGGCCAAATCAAGACGCATATTCCGATTGCTGCACCGGCACAAGTACACCCTGATAATCGGACATCGTTTTGTTTATGGTATGCGTTCCATAACACCTTTTATTGTCGGAACCAGTGGCATACGGCCGATACAGTTCGCAATCCTGAATGCTATAGGCGCCCTGCTATGGACACTGGCCCTGGGTACTGCCGGTTATTTCTTTGGACGCACGCTGGAAAGTTATTTTGATAAATTTGAAAAATATGAAGTATGGGTCCTTGCCGGATTCGTTCTTTTCATTCTGACGGTCTGGTTTATCTCGCATTATGGAATTCGCCGCGGCACTCGCTGACAGGTTCGACCGGACTGGTTTATATATATGCCATCACTTCCAAAAGCCTGGCCAGATGAGCATTGACTATAGACATGACAGGCTCTTCGAAAATGCTTTTGAATATGCAGCCATCGGCATGGCCCTTGTATCACTAGAAGGGCAATGGTTGCGTGTGAACCGTTCTATCTGCGATATCGTTGTGTACAAAGAAGCCGAACTACTCCAGATATCCTCCAGAATATCACCCATCCGGGCGATCCTGATGCAGACCTTGAGCTCTCCACAGACTCAAACGTGGTGAAATTGAAAATTATCATCTGGAAAACACTATATTCACAAACAGGGACATATAGTCTGGATCATCATCATTGATATCGCTGATTTTAAATTCTGTAACGACACTTTGGGCCACCCAGAGGGTAATTTGTTTTTGCAGCAATTCGCCAGTCTTCTGAAATATTATCTGCGTAGCAATAACATACCAGCGTGTACCTGAGGTGAGGAATTCATGATCATACTACCGGCAACCAGCGATATGGATGCAGTCATTGTTTCGGAGAAGCTCTGTAAAACTATCGCGGGCAATGACAGCAAGCGTGGGTCTCTGCTCCGGAAAAATGAGCCAGGATATCACTGGTGATATTGACCAGTTGATTAAATCAGCAGATGAGGCGCCTTACTATGCCAGGCGGCATGGTAAGAACCAGGTAGCCATGCCGATCCGATCCCGGAGTCGGACTGAATAATTACCAGCCCGCAATTGCGGGCTGGCAGCTATATCATGAATTGACACTAAATCTTGCCATCAAGCCCCATCTGGTAATACTTATGAGTGATTTTATCCTGATTTTCCAGCAGCCAGTCGATATCCGGCGCGTGTGTCATGGCCTTGTGTATCGCCTGAGCCATAGCCTTGCGGTGAATATCGAACAGTACCTTATGATCCAGATCATCCTGTTTCGTGACGATGGGATTCAGCCAGACCGAACAGATAATGCCCAGATCATTGGCCCTATCCCTGGGGATATCCCCTGCACGAACGGCATCCAGCACCCCATTGGCAATCGCAGCCTGAACCGTACCCATGAGAATATTAGTGTAACGACTGTTATCCACCGTCACCTTGCTCACCATCAGTGTGAGTGGGCGCACCATGATATCGGTGTTCAATATCGCAAAAACCCGGCTGTGACCCTTGACCTGATCCCCTGTCAGCGTTGCCAGTGCCGTACCGACGGGTCCGTCAAGTTCACCAATGATCACTTCCGGTTCAGCAGCGGTGCCCGGTGGCCCACCCGCCACCAGTGTCTCACCGGAGCGGAAAATGATTCTGTCACTCATACTACAGTCTCCTCGAAAATGTGTGCGAAAACAGACAGTATGGTAGCACAGTGGCGGGCTCCACTGAGTCGCGCCATAACAGGAAGGCCGAACCATCTTCCAGTACAGTCAGTCGGACAGAAGTTGTAGAATATAGTAAGCAGGATTCGAGCAACCAAACCGTCAGCTTCGGCATGGACCACTCAATCCCGGGGGATCCAAAGCAGTGAATAACAAAAATTCGACGCGATCCGGCAACCGCCAGACCAACAGCTTTGCCTTTTTCCGCGGGTTTCTACGCGAACCCGGCATCGTGGGTTCGGTCATACCAAGCTCGCGCTTCCTGGAACAGCGGATCATGCAAGCCGCAGATTTCGGATCCACTCGACTGATCGTTGAATTCGGCCCCGGCACCGGTGGCACAACCCGGGCATTCCTTAATCATATGCCCCGCGATGCACTATTGTTGACCATTGAAATCAGCCCGGCTTTTGTCGGATTGCTGGACAAAATCCAGGATTCACGGCTGATCAATCACTGCGGCAGTGCCGCCGATCTCGAGGATATCCTGAACTCCCATGGACTGCCGCGTCCGGATGTGGTCATTTCCGGTATTCCTTTTTCCACCATGCCGACAACGCTCAGTAAGACCATTATCCGGAACATGTGGGCCAGTCTGATCGCCGGTGGTCGTTTTGTTGCCTATCAGTTTCGAAACCATGTTGCAGAATGTGCCCGGCCGCTGATCGGTGAGCCCGAAATACAGATCGAACTGCGTAATATCCCGCCGATGCGTGTGTTTCGCTGGACGAAAGGCCTGAATGGCCATCCCGTCGACGTCTTACGGACATAACCGACAGGAACATTGCCCAGGGGTAATGGTCTGAATTTTGAGTGTATGCGGTGACAGGGGCAGCCGCACCCGCCCTGACTCAACAAACAAATAACGTGAATTTATGCGTGGAACCGGTCTGACGCAATCCACTGCGATTGCGCGAAGATTGCTGATACTGATTTTGGCCATGAGTTTCAGTATCGCCCTGCCCGATCGAAGCCCGGATGCCGCGGATGCGGCGCCGGTCACAGTCACCAAGGTCCGCAGCCGGCCGCTGGTGGAAACCATACCCCTTGCCGGGACTGTGACCGCCGAGCGCAACAGTTCGCTATCAGTACGCGTCAGCGGCCTGGTCGCCAGTGTCGCCGTCGATGCCGGTGATCAGGTCAGCGCGGGCGATGTACTGCTCGAACTGGACACCGATCTTGCACAGCTGGCGCTGGCCGGTACCGAGGCCAGTGTCCAGGAGGCTCGTGCCCAGCTTGCTGAAGCGGAGCGTCTGCGTGACGAGGCCCGTAAGCTGGAAGGCTCGCGCACCATTCCCGAAACCCAGGTGCGCGCTACGGAAGCCGAGGTTGCCATCCGCCGGGCAGCGCTTCAACGCCTGCAGGCCGAGCAGCGCGAACAGGCCGAGCGCCTGCGCCGCCACACACTTGTGGCACCGTTCGATGGTGTTATCGCCGGCAAGCTGACCGAAACCGGGGAATGGGTCGATACCGGTACCGCCGTACTTGAACTGGTCGAGACCGACCGCCTGCGGCTGGATGTCCGGGCACCGCAGAAGCTGTATCAGTCAATCAGTGAGGCGATGCCGGTGATAGTCCGTAGTGAAGCGCTGCCCAGGCAGGAACTCGAGGGTGAAGTTCGCGCCCGGGTCCCCGTGAACGATCCCGCAGCGCGCACATTTCTGGTGCGCATTCATATCGAAGATTCGGGAAACCTCCTGGTTCCCGGCATGTCGGCCCAGGCGTACTTCGATATTGGTACCGGAGAAACCGGCATAGTTATTCCACGCGATGCCGTCGTACGACTGTCTGACGGCAGCACCAATGTCTGGACGGTGAAAAAAGTCGATAACGAAATGATCGCAAGCCGGCTGCAGGTAAAACTCGGCAAGATCATGGCGGACCGAGTAGAGGTCCGTGACGGGCTGAGTGCCGGGCAGACAATTATCGTGCGTGGCAGCGAAGTTCTGAGCGAAGGCCAGGCAGTCAGAATTGTCGAATCGGCCGGTGAACCGGATGACGATGACCCGGAGACTTGATGGCATGACTAAACAGATATCGCCACTACAGCAGCACCTCGCCGGGACGGAACCCGCTGCCCGGGTATAAGCGTGTTCGAAGCGATCCTTAAACGCGGCACACTGGTCACTATTGCCGTATTGATCATCTGTACTTTCGGTATTCTGGCCATCCTGCGGGTGCCGATACAAATGATCCCGGATCTCGACGTGCGTACGATTACCGTGGAGACGATCTGGCCCGGCGCCACACCCCAGGATGTCGAAAAAGAAATCGTCATTGAACAGGAAGAATATCTGCGCAATATTCCCAGTCTGCGCCGCATGATCTCAGAAGCCAGCACCGGGCTGGCCGAAATCGAGCTGGAATTTCCCTTCGGCACCGATATTAATGAAGCGCTGATCCGAACCAACAACGCACTCAGTCAGGTACCCGGCTATCCCGAGAATGTCGACGAACCAAGACTGTTTGCGACTTCGTTTTCGGATAATTCCTTCATGTATTACCGCGTGCAGCCTCTGCCTGGCAATCCCAACAGCGTCGATATGGATTTCATGCGTGATTTCATCGATGACAATGTTCGCACGCGCATGGAACGTGTCGATGGCGTTTCCCAGGTCGAAGTGCGTGGCGGCGCCGAGCGCCAGATTCAGATCCTTATTGACGCAGACAGTCTGGCTCAGCGCGGCATTACCATCAATGAATTGCGTGAGACCCTGCGCGCACGTAACCAGGATGTCACCGGCGGCGATATCGACAGCGGCAAACGCCGCTATCTCCTGCGTACCGTGGGACGTTTCCGCAGTCTGGAAGAGATTCAGAATCTTATTATCAGCCGACGTGGCGACTCTATTACCCGCCTGAAAGATGTTGCCGAAGTCAGGCTCGATCATTTCGAGCTCAGGATGAAAGCCTTCGTCAACACCGAACCCATCATTCTTCTGTCGGTGCGCCGCGTCACGGGATCGAATGTCATCGACATCAAAAACCGCATGACGCCGGTGATCGCGGAGATCAATGAGGAAATCCTGAAAGATGCAGGCATGCAGATGGCATTGACCTCCGACGACGTCCGTTATGTCGAGGCAGCCGTGGTCAATGTCTGGAAGAATCTGGCCATCGGCGCCATGCTGGCCACACTGGTCATGTTCCTGTTCCTGCGTTCGGTATCGGCCACCCTGGTAGGAGTCGTCGGTATACCTATTTGCACCATCGCTGCATTTCTCGGGCTGTTGATCGCCGGACGCACCATTAATGTCGTGTCCCTGGCCGGTGTCGCTTTTGCCATCGGCATGACGCTGGACAACAGTATTGTGGTACTGGAAAGCATTGAGCGTGAGAGTCGCCGTGGCCTGAACCGCTTTGCTGCTGCACTCAAAGGGGTACGTCGGGTCTGGCCGGCCGTATTGGCGTCTACCATGACCACTGTACTGGTGTTTGCACCGATCCTGTTCATTGAGCAGGAGGCCGGTCAGCTGTATTCAGATATAGCAGTAGCCATCTCAGCGTCGATTCTGGTATCCATGCTGGTAGCAATTACCGTTATACCGTCACTGGCCGCGCGACTCAGGCTCGGTGAAAAGCCGCCAAGGCAGCCTGTTGGCACGTTCATGAAACGCATTGCGCTTGCACTGATCGGCTGGCTCGGCCACGGCCCGATACGACGCGGCGTCTGGGTGCTGGGCACCATAGCTCTGACCGCATTTATCCTCATCAAACTGACACCGCCGGCTTCCTACCTGCCGGAAGGCGAGGAAGCCAAGAGTTTCTCGAACATGATCGCACCGGCCGGATATAGCCTGTCGGAAATGATGAAGATCGGCGACCAGATCAACACTGAGTTCGCACAGCATCTCGATGACGATCCAGCCGCGTTCGAACGCGGTGAAACCGAGATACCGGCGCTTAGATACTTCATCCTATGGGCCATGCCACAGCAATTACGCATGATCGCTGAAACCAAGGATCCATCTCATATCGGCGCGCTCATGGACGCAATCGATGAACGTTTTTCCTCCTATCCCGGCATGCGTGCCTTCTCATCCCGCGGTTCCATCATTACCAGTAATGATGGTGGCACACGCAGCGTCAATCTCGAGATTAGCGGTGCCAGTCTCGCGGAAATTTATAAAACCGTTGACGCGGCATACCGTCGAGCCTTTCAGATATTCGACGGCCCTTCAGTCAATGCGATTCCGCCCGTACTCAGTCTCGGTCAGCCACTACTGGAAGTGCGTCCACGCTGGGAATATGCGGCCGAGGTCGGTCTGAGCGCCGAAGCATTCGGCTATACCATTTCCGCGCTGATCGACGGCGCCTTTGTCGATGAATTTTTTCTGGGCGACGACAAGATCGATATGTTTCTGTATAGCAATTCCGGTACGGCCCAGAATCTGGATGATATCAACCGCCTGAATATTTATACCCCGACCGGCGCTGTCGTGCCGATCAATACCATTGCAGAGATCACGGAGACAGCAGATACTGAAATCATCCGCCGTGTTGACGGCCAGCGTACAATCACGCTGAACATCATTCCGCCACAGGCAGTAGCACTGGAAACCGCTGTTAAACGCGTGGAAAACGACATCATGACTTTCCTCAAGGATAGTGGCGATGTACCGTCCGGCGTCAACATGGACATTTCCGGCGCCAGCGATCAGCTGGAAGCAACCCGCGAAGCGCTGTCCGGCAATTTCCTGATTTCCGTCGTGCTGTGTTATCTCCTGCTGGTCGCGATCTTTACCCACTGGGGTTATCCGCTGCTGATCATGACTACCGTTCCGCTCGGCATCGCCGGCGGCATTGTCGGGCTGTGGCTGATGAATGTCATCGGTGCCCAGCTGCCGGTCTTCGGTCTGGCCGCCATTCAGCAGCCGTTTGACATGATTACGATGATGGGTTTTCTGATTCTGCTGGGTACTGTGGTTAACAACCCCATCCTTATTGTCCACCAGACATTACACAATCTTCGCGAGGAGGGCATGTCTGTTTACGAAGGCGTACAGGCGGCCATGGAATCACGTCTGCGCCCGATTATGATGTCGATGATAACGACTGTGTTCGGGCTGTCACCGCTGGTGTTCCTCCCAGGCGCCGGTTCCGAACTCTACCGCGGCGTCGGAGCCATTGTATTGTTCGGCCTGCTGTTCGCAACCCTGGTTACGATCACCTTTCTACCGACACTGCTCGTTACTATACTGAAATGGTGCGAACGCAGATCAGCCACCTCCGATCAGGAATCCGAATCAGAAGTGTCACAGCCATGAATACCCATCCAACCAGCAAAACCGCCACTGCATGCCCGTTATGCAGCGGCCGCGATCAGCTTCCTTACCACCAGGATCGTTATCGCAGCTACTGGCTGTGCAATGAGTGTGCGCTGGTTTTTGTACCACCGAATGAGCGGCCTGACATCATTGCCGAGAAGGCGGAATACGACAAGCATGACAATCAGCTGGATGATGAAAACTATCGTGCCTTTCTGGCACGACTGGCCGAACCGCTGCTGGAAAGAGTTGCGCCCGGTTCCATTGGACTGGATTTCGGTTCCGGGCCGGGGCCTTTGCTCGCATCAATGCTGCGGCAGGCCGGCATGCGGGTGCGCACCTATGACGTATTCTACGATCCCGACGCCAGCGTGTGGTATCAGAACTACGATTTCATCACCTGTACCGAGGTCGTGGAACACCTGCACAACCCAGGCCGCGAGTTCAGCCGGCTGTTCGAGGTGCTGGTTCCCAACGGCTGGCTGGGTATCATGACCAAACGCGTCATTGACCGTGAAGCCTTCGCTGACTGGCATTACATCCGCGATCTCACCCACGTATGTTTCTTCAGTGAGGATTCACTACAGTGGCTGGCAAACCACCATAATGCCCGCATGATACTTCCTGCCGAGGATGTGGTTCTGTTTCAGAAACCGGGCTGAATTCCCGGTTCGTATTAATAGTAATTATGAGCCTGCCACGTGTAATATAGCTATACACGCCCTCTCCGGGATAAGCTTTATCTGTCCCAGGCTGTCTAGCTGCGTTCCAACAGCCACTTGCCGACCGATGGCGGGATCATCTCCTGAGCTTTGCCACTGACATAGATGCCAATATGGCCACCCGGGAACTCGATCTCGGAATAATCGCTCGTCCCGACACAACCCTGCAGGGCCCTGGATGAATCCGGCGGCACCAAGTGGTCAGCCGCAGCATAAATATTGAGCACCGGATTCTTGATATTCTCCAGATCGACCGTGTCCTTGCCGATCTGTACGGTTCCCTTGACCAGACGATTCTCCTGATAGAACTGCTTGGTAAACTGGCGGAAGGCTTCACCAGCCTGATCGGGGCTGTCAAAGATCCATTTTTCCATGCGCATGAAATTGCGCGCCTTCTCGGTATCATCCAGCATATTGACCAGGTCCATGTACTTCTGGCCCATCAACTGGAACGGCTTTAGGCCGAGATAAGTCCAGTTCAGCAGCTCCCCCGGGATATTCCCCAGGGTATCGACCAGTTGATCGACATCTAAATTGCGTACCAGATGACTGAGCAGATCGTCCTTGGTGTGAAAGTCAACCGGAGTAACGGTCGTAACAAGATTTCGGATCTTGTCGCTGTGTAATGCTGTATAACAAAGACTGAACGTACCACCCTGACAGATACCCAGCAGATTGATCTTGTTCAGCTTGTGATTGCCGCGAATGACATCAACACAACGATCAATATAACCGTTGATGTAATCATTCAGCTCGAGATACCGGTCTGCGGCATCGGGATAGCCCCAGTCAATAAGGTAGACATCCTGACCGGCATCCAGTAAACCCTGGATCATGGAGCGTCCGTCCTGCAGGTCCGCCATGTACGGCCGGTTGACCAATGCGTATACGATTAAAAGCGGTGTTTTGGACGGCTTCTCGACACGTGGTTTGAAATGATACAGAACCAGTTTGTCTTCTGTGTAGACCGGGTCCTTTTCGGACACACCGACTTCGATCTCACCCAGATCACTCAGGGTCTGAAAACCTTGCGCCAGTTTGGCGTTAAATTCATTGATCTCACGCGCTATTTCATCGGGTCGCATCTGGAACGGAAACACGTTTCTGGCAGGCTTTTTCTTGGCAGTGGTTTTTGTCTTGCTCGCGGTTTTCCCGGCGGCTGCTGTTTTTTTCTTGGCAGTCACTTTTTTCTTGGTCGATTGTCTTTTTTTCGCCTTTACCACCGGCTTTTTCTTGGCCGTGGTTTTCTTTTTCGCCGTTGTCTTTTTCTTTACGGCGGTGGTCTTCTTGCGGGCGCTTTTCTTCCTGGCTGCCATCAAGTTTCTCTGGGGCTGCAAAACAAGGCGTGCATCTAAATCGCTCCTCTAGTGTGATTCAGTATCGTCTAACTAGCCGGACTTCTTTTTGCGGGAAGTCTGCTTCTTCTTGGCCGCTATTTTCTTCGAGACTTTTTTCTTGCTCGCTGCCCCGGACGTCGCAGACTGCGTCTTATTCTGACTACGCGATTTCTCAAGATTGCGCTTAAGCTGATCTACATCGTCAGCAACAGTTTCCAGGCTTTCAAGCGTCTGTTTCACGGTTATGAGTTCACGTCTCAGCTCCTGCTGCCGTTTCTGCATAGTGGCCATGCTCTTGCGAGTGGGCATACTGAAGGCGCTCATAGTCTCATCCACGAAGTGCTGGCCGTGCTGCTTCAGCGCCATCAGATCATTGACCAGCCGGCCATAGAGCCTGGAATACTCCGCGCTGAAAGCAAAGTCAGCATAGGCGGACTCGTTACAGTCAACCCAGAGGTCATAGAGTTCACGCAGACTGGTCAGCCGCTGCTCCTGCCCGGCCATGTCCATGATGCGTTGCTTCATGATATCCAGCGCATCGATACCGACCTTGCTGAGAGCAATCTGATACTCATATGCAGTGCGCTGATAGCGTATCCACAAACGGAGACCTTCCTGGATTTGCTCCTGCGATTCGCGCGAATAGCCGACACCCGGCACCGACAGGAATCGATCGGTCACCTGCTCAATACCCTCGGGCTTGATACCCTGCAGAAAATCCCCGGGAAACAGGGATGCGGTTGAAAACGTCCTTTGCAGCGTATCCATGGGCAGCTGCCAGGCACCGAACATTCCACTCAGTGTCCGACCAAGCTCGCCCTGAGAATGCGTCATGAAGTCCCTCATTTCATCGAAACGCTGTTCCAGCTGCTCCTGCCAGTTCTCGGCGCTTTGACTGACCTCGGCCAATCCCTGCAGAAACCGGCTCAACTGGTCGGTCAGAAAATAGAAAGCCTGTGTCTGGTCGATGAGTTTGCCGTAAACATCCTTCGTCTCGCCCTCGGCATTCTGGGCGACTGAACGCCACCAGAATTCCAGTGCCTTGACCCAGGGCAGGTCGGCGCCGCTCATGCCACCGTTGCCGGTAGCACTATCGCGTTGTTGTGACTGCTGCGACCCCGCACCAGTCAGAGACGCCCAGGCTTCCATGTATGGACGCTGAGCTTCCAGCCAGTTGGTGTCCCAGGAAGAAAACGGATTGTTCTTGTCACTCATCGCTACGGATTCTCTAGCTTGTGTTCTGTAAAGTATCGCCGATTGAAGATCTTACCATGTGGAACTCCAGTCACCACACAATTCAATCGTGCAATTCGGATAACTGATCGTAGGCCTCGATAGTCAGGAATTCAGGCAGATTATCGCCTGTTATCATGCTATCGAGCAGCACAGCGGCCTTTTCGTAATGCCGTTCGCTAAAATGCTGATCACCATACTGAATTCGGATCGATTCGAGTTCATGCGCCAGTATGCGCCGGAACAGCTCCACCGTGATCGCACGACCGTCCTCAAGAATACCCTTCGGGTACTGGATCCACTGCCATATCTGGGCGCGCGCGATTTCGGCAGTGGCTACATCTTCCATCAGATTATAGATGGGAACCGCTCCGAGACCACCCAGCCAGGCTTCGGTATAGCGCAGGGCAGCACTCACATTATTACTCAAGCCGTCAATCGTGATATTGCCCTGCGGCAGCATCAACAAATCCTCGGCTCCGACAGCGACATCATCCCGCTGACGCGCAATCTGGTTGGCATCGGCCATATACTGATTAAAGACTTCCTCACAGATCGGCACCAGTGCCGGATGGCCGACCCAGGAACCGTCGTGGCCGTCGCGCGCCTCACGTTCTTTATCACGGCGGACCTTTGTCATTGCGATTTCATTGAGATCCGGATCGCCTTTGACGGGCAGCTGTGCCGCCATGCCACCCATGGCATGCACACCGCGCCTATGACACGTCTTGATGAGCAATTGAGAATACGAACGCAGAAAATGGCTCGTCATCGTAACCTGACTGCGATCCGGGAAAACGAAATCGGGACGGTTACGGAAACACTTGATGAAACTGAATATGTAATCCCAGCGGCCACAGTTCAGGCCGGCGGAATGCTCGCGCAGTTCGTAAAGTATTTCATCCATCTCGAAGGCGGCGAGTATGGTTTCGATCAACACCGTCGCCTTGACGGTACCGCGCGGAATACCCAGTTCATCCTGGGCAAAGTTAAACACTTCGTTCCACAGCCGCGCTTCCAGATGCGACTGCATCTTTGGCAGATAGAAGTATGGACCGCTGCCCGTTTCAATCAGCGCGCTGGCATTGTGGAAAAAATACAGGCTGAAATCCCACAGACCCGCCGGTATCGGACGACCGTCCAGCTGAACATGACCTTCCTCCATGTGCCAGCCACGAGGGCGCACCAGCAGCGTCGCAACTCTGTCATTGAGTTTATATTCCTTGCCATTCGCGGCCGTGAAATCGATTTGTCGACGGATGGCGTCATGCAGATTGATCTGGCCATGGACCATTCCCTCCCACGTCGGGCTGGAGGCATCCTCAAAGTCAGCCATGAACATGCGGGCACCGGAGTTAAGTGCATTGATGACCATCTTGCGGTCGACCGGGCCGGTGATCTCGACCCGGCGGTCCTGAAGATCGTCCGGCAATGGCGCAACCTGCCAGTCACCTGCCCGGATTTCGGCGGTTTCCGGCAGAAAGTCGGGGGATTCGCCAGCGTCCAGGCGAGCCTGTCGTTCGCGGCGTTGGTCCAGCAGCTCATCAACCCGTGGTCTGAATTGACGTATGACCCGCTCAGCGAAAGCCACGGCCTCGGGAGTCAGTATCCGATCAAACTCAGGATTGGAAGACGCGATGATTTCCAGGCCAGCCGGCATCTGCGCATGGGAAGCGTCATTCATGATTCAGTCTCCCGTCAGCAGTTAACCGATCAACATCTCCGGCATTCAACCCCATGAGAAAAAAACCCGTACCCCAGAGTCGGGATACGGGTTGTCCAGGGGAGGTTGAGGTACAAACCTTGATTAGGCAGCTTTCTTGGCAGCCGTGGTAGCCGTGGTAGCCTTCTTCGCCGTACTCTTGGCGCTGTCTGACAGGACATCCACATTCTTTTCGAACCAGGCAACGACTTCTTCGCCGGATTCATTGAATACCGCGGCGGTTTGCTTGGTCAGGTCCAGCATCTTGCTGCCATAGTCGTTGGCCAGATTGGATTCCGCAGACAGCAGATCCTTATAGTTGCTGGTGTTGCTCAGCAGTTTGGCCTGCTCGACACTGCTTTCGAAGCCCAGACTGGCGAAATTGAACTGCAGTTCGGCCAGTTTCTGGATGGCTTTGCTATTGATAGCACCCAGTTGCTGCAGGCTCTCATAAGTAGTCTTGCTGGCACTGGTAAATTGTTCAAAAAGTTCATTTTGCATGGTATTCACTCCGTTTGGTTCGGTTTCCATAGCTTCTACATCAGATATAAGACATTGTGCATTGCACAATTGTTGCGATGCACCATATAACAACCAAACAGCAGTGTCAACACCTAACCCCATTAAACTTTAATGAACCGGAGACAACCGGGACAACAGTCTTCCGTAAACAGGAATTTTTATTTTAAATCAATTAGTTGAATTAATAATGCGGCTTGTCGGGCTCGTGTTTGTAACGCGCCATTGAGTCGGTGATTTCCTTGTTAGCGGCCTCGACACCTTCCCAGCCCTTGATCTGGACCCACTTGTTCGGTTCCAGATCCTTGTAGTGCTCGAAAAAATGGGAAATCTGATCGAGCAACGCCGGCTGCAGGTCCGCGTAACTATCCACGTTCTGGTGAAACTTCGAGACTTTGCTGATCGGTACCACGAGTATCTTGCTGTCGTCGCCGGCCTCGTCGACCATGTTGAGCACACCGATCGGCCGGCAGCGGATCACCGAACCGTGAATCAGCGGCATTGGCGTGGCGATAATCACATCAACCGGATCGCCGTCCAGCGACAATGTGCGTGGAATGTAGCCGTAATTGCAGGGATAGCGCATGGACGTATTGAGAAACCGGTCCACAAACATCGCACCGGTTTCCTTGTCCAGTTCATACTTGACCGGATCGCCGTAGATCGGGATTTCAACGACAACATTAACAATATCGGGCGGGTTATCGCCCGGACCGACTCTGTCAAGATTCATAACGTATTCAGACTTCCTCAGGCTTAGCTATTTGTTCGACCGTTCGTCGATCAGATTATCGACTACTGAAGGGTCGGCTAGTGTACTGGTATCGCCAAGGTTGTCCAGTTCATTGGCTGCGATCTTGCGCAGAATGCGGCGCATGATCTTGCCGGAACGGGTTTTCGGCAGACCCGGCGCCCACTGGATCACATCCGGCGAAGCGATCGGGCCGATCTCATTGCGTACATGCCTCACCAGCTCGTTACGCAGATCCTCACTCGGTTCATGGCCGGCCATCAGCGTCACATAAGCATAAATACCCTGACCCTTGACGTCGTGCGGAAAACCGACCACAGCAGCCTCAGCCACGGCGGCGTGCAACACCAGCGCGCTTTCAACCTCGGCTGTCCCCATGCGGTGACCAGAGACGTTTATGACGTCATCGATACGGCCGGTGATCCAATAGTAACCATCCTCGTCACGGTGCGCGCCGTCGCCGCTGAAATACTTGCCGGGATATATCTTGAAGTAAGTATCGATGAAGCGCTGATGATCACCGTAAACGGTGCGCATCATGCCCGGCCACGGCCGCTTGACACACAGCGCACCCGACGCAGCACCTTCGAGTTCATTGCCCTTGTCGTCAACCAGGCACGGTTCGACACCGAAAAACGGCAACGTCGCTGAACCGGGTTTGAGATCGGTTGCTCCCGGCAGCGGCGTGATCAGATGACCACCGGTTTCGGTCTGCCACCAGGTATCGATGATCGGGCAGCGGCCGTCGCCGACGACGTTGTAATACCACTCCCAGGCCTCGGGGTTGATCGGCTCGCCCACGGTCGCAAGAATGCGCAGGCTCTTGCGGCTGGTCTTTTTCACCGGTTCGTCGCCCTTCCCCATCAGTGCGCGGATCGCGGTTGGTGCCGTGTAGAAAATATTGACCTTATGCTTGTCGATCACCTGCCAGAAACGGCCGGCGTCAGGATAGGTCGGCACGCCCTCGAACATAAGTGATATGGCACCGTTTGCCAGCGGACCATAGACGATATAGGAATGACCCGTCACCCAGCCGACGTCGGCGGTACACCAGTACACTTCGTCATCCTGATAGTCGAACGCATATTTATGCGTCATGGCGCTGAACAGCAGGTAGCCGCCTGTCGTATGCAGCACACCTTTGGGTTTACCCGTCGAGCCGGAGGTATAAAGAATAAACAGCGGATCTTCAGCGTCCATCTCGACCGGCTCACATTCGGCACTGACCCTGCCTATGGCCTCGTGGTACCAGAGATCACGCTTGTCGTCCCAGTCGATCTGGCCGCCGGTCCGTTTGACAACGACAACAGTATTCACAGCCGGGCAGGATTTCAGTGCCTTGTCCGCATTGGCCTTGAGCGGTATCGACCGGCCGCCGCGAATGCCCTCATCGGCTGTTATCAAGGTACGGCAGTCGGAATCAAGAATGCGATCTTTCAGCGCTTCCGGCGAGAAACCGCCGAACACGATCGAATGCACCGCGCCGATGCGGGTACAGGCCAGCATCGCCACCGCCGCTTCGGGAATCATCGGCAGATAAATACTGACGCGATCACCTTTCCTGACGCCGCGGCCCTTCAATACATTGGCAAACTTGCAAACCTCGGTATACAACTCGCGATAGGTAATATGCTTGTCATTGGACGGATCATCGCCTTCCCAGATAATCGCAGTCTGATCAGCGCGCTTGGCCAGATGCCGGTCCAGGCAATTGTAAGAAACATTTAATTTGCCACCGATGAACCACTTGATCTCGGCCTTCTTGAAATCCCACTCCTGTACCTTGTCCCACATCCTGGTCCAGCTGAGAAACTGATCGGCCTGTTCGGCCCAGAAAGTATCAGCATCCTCTAGCGATTGCTTATACATCGCCACATATTGTTCTTTGTTAATATGCGCTTTCCGGGCGATCGCTTCCGGAACCGGATATTTTTTTACTTCTGACATAACGACCCTCCTCTGCATCCTCAGGTCATTCGCTGCCCTGATCGGGCAGTCTCTATTGATATGGTTAGCGCTGCCTGCAATGGTGGCGCATGACGACAGTAGTCTGAATCATATCGTAACAGGACGGCTAAAAAAAAAGCAGGCTGCTTAAACAGCCTGCTCAGGATATGCCGCTTTGCCCGAACCAATTCCTAATCATATTTAGGAGGGCGGCATGTTGCGTTGACGGCAATCAAGTCAAACTCATTGCCTAAACGCACTCTGAAAGCAGGCAGATTTCGTGCCAGAGTTAACAGACGGGCGACAAAAAGATAAAAAAACTTTAAATTCAAACAATTAAGCAGAAAGCACCGTTTCAGTTATCAAGAAAGCCCCCTTACACAAACCGCTGCAACCTGTTTTGCAACAGTCAGCTGATGCGCTTTGCAACAGCTATTGATCTGCCGGCCAGCTTTGTCGGCGGCGATAGATAGTACTGCGATTTATACCCAGACGTCGTGCCGCTTCGCTGATATTCCCTTCAGTCTGTTCCAGGGTGCGTCTTATCAAATCATCAGCCACTTCGCGCATTGGTAGCTGACCCTGCCTCGGGGCTTGCTGGCTTGGTCTTGCGTCTAGCCCCTGTGGCAAATCAACATGACTAATAACATCACTGGCTGCAGTAAGTAACCAGCGGACGCAAATATTACGCAATTCACGGATATTGCCCGGCCAGTCATGCTGCCGCAGATAGTCTTTGGCAGCCGTGCTCAGTGAAGGCGGTCTGCCACCGGCCGCAAGACTTTCACTCGCCAGGAAAGCTTCAGCCAGTGTAATGATATCCTCACCCCGCTCGCGCAACGCCGGCACGACAACTTCGATCACACACAGACGATGATACAGATCGCGCCGGAAATTTCCGTTATACAGTGCCTGGTTCAAATCAGGACTGGCTGCGGCGATGATGCGCACATCGACTTTAACGGGTAATGTACTGCCGAGCCGGGTGATTTCCTTGTTATCAAGCACGCGCAGGAATTTGGCCTGCAGATCGGGCGCCAGTGAATCGATTTCATCAAGGAACAGGGTACCGTTGTGAGCCGTTTCAAACTTGCCTGCCTGTCCCTGATGTCGAGCACCGGTGAACGCACCAGCGACATAACCGAACATCTCACTCTCGATCAGCTCCCGAGGTAAGGCACCACAATTGACGGCGATAAACGGCCCGCCGGCACGGGCACTTTCCGCATGGATGGCATGCGCCAGCAGTTCCTTGCCGGTCCCGGTCTCACCGATCAGCAGAACACTGTTTTCCAGCGGATCCCGGGCTGCCACATAAGCCAGTCGCCGGGTTTTCTGGATGGCGGGCGAATCGCCGAGAATATTATCAAAGCTGAAATGCGACTTCGCCGGCTGGCCGGGAGCCACCTGCTGTCTGGGTCCGGCCGTGCCGCTCAGGATCAAAAGTGTACCGATACATTCACTGCCCGAAGCAATCGGTTCGACACGGCAGCGGCCGGGATAAATAACCCCGCTCCCGGTCTGTACATCAATGGTCAGCTCGCCCTCAGCACCATTTCGCAGACTGTGCTCAATGGCCGACCAGACATCCGGCAGGTATTCACTGACCGGACGGTTGAACATGGCGCTGTATTCAACACCGAGATAGCGGCTGACCCGGGCATTGGCGTCGACAATATCACCCTGCAGATCCACGACAATTATGCCGTCATCCGGCCAGCGGCTGCGTTTATCCTTGGCCAGTGCACGCAGACGATCACGCTGTTCATACAATCGTACCGCCAGCTCCGCCTGCACGGTCTGCGCGACGGAAACCGCCAGCACCATCGCTTCCTGGGAAATATTGCATACCGGCCCGGTGATATCGATGGTACCCAGGGGCTGCTTTTTGCTCAGCGGATTGATAATGGGCGCGCCATAGCAAACCCAGGGCTGCCAGCCGCGGCAGTAATGCTCGATACCCAGCACCACTTCGGGACGTCCCAGTGCCAGCGGCGTACCCACCCCGTTCGGGCCGACTTCAGTTTCAGACCAGCCGCCGCCGGGACAGAAATTGATAGTTTCCAGATCATCCTGAATCTGGCGGTGGCCGACGGAATACAGAATACGGCCCCGGGCGTCAGCCAGGACGATGACATGCCGCGTGCCGTACAGGGTGTTGACCAGATCATCCAGCACCGGCCGGCCGGCGCGGCCGAGATCCTCGCGTGCCAGCCAGGTTTCGATTTCATCAGCGGATAAGACAGTGCGGGCTCGATCGGCCCTTGGATCAACACCCAGATGTCGGCTGCGCTCCCAGCCGCGGGCGATGATAGAGCGCGGCGAGTCAGCGCCGAAATGGCCGGTATCGACAAAACTCTCCCATGCCCGCGACAGCTTGCGCTGTGACACGCTGGGTATGCAGGGGATCTGCGGCATTGCTGCAGACAGGTGAGTATTCTCCTCTACCATGTCCATTCTCGGCCGGTTCAGGCCGCTATGATAATACGTTTGAGTGCGGAGTTGATACTGCCTGGCCGTCTTGCAGCATCCTCAGCCGGCGCTCGATTTCGATCCACAGGAAAACATACGCCCGGGCGGCCGGGCTTCCGGCGGCAAAGGCTCCGAGCGGTGCCCGCCGCACGCCCATCTGTTCCACCACGCTGGCATAAGGAATCGCAGAATCCAGTGTTTCCGGATGGGTGGCGGGAAACACTCCGACGGTTTGCGTGTGGAGCTGGCGCCGGCGATCGAGCCTGGAGAAAAACGGCAGCAGGACTAGCGCCGGGTACGC
>CAZFUS010000029.1:0-28474 GCA_964522485.1 uncultured Enterobacteriaceae bacterium
GAGAATTTCCTCGCCTTTCTGGACCGGGACTATCAACGCGTCGCCGAATTGCATGTCGAGTCCGGCTGGGTGCCGCCCTATACGCGCGTGGATGAATTCGAGTTTGCCATTCGCAGCGTCTGCGAACCGCTGCTGGACCGCCCCATGAGTGAAATATCGATCGGCGATCTACTGCTGCGTCTGTTTCAGACTGCGCGTCAGTTCAATATGGAAATTCTGCCGCAACTCTTGTTGTTACAGAAAACACTGGTGAATGTAGAAGGACTTGCGCGCGACCTGTATCCGGATGTCAATCTCTGGAAAACAGCGCGGCCGCTTCTGGACCGCTGGATGAACCAGCGTCTAGGTGTACGCGGTCTGTACAAGGCAACCCGCCGCAATCTGCCCTTGTGGATCGATCGTCTGCCGAGCCTGCCGAACAAGGCAATCCACGTGCTTGAGCGGTTGCACGAAGGCCGCCTGCAGATGGAAATGCGTTCCGAACAAATGGAAGGTCTGCGTCAGGAAATTCGGCGCCACAGTCAACGCACGATCTATGCAGTTGCCGGTTCGATATTTATTTTGGCCGCGGCGGTGATATTCGGTATGGACGGCATGCCGCCCGCAACGCTTGCCGGCATACCGGCTGTCAGCTGGTTGCTCGGCATTGCCGGCGCCGGGTTACTGGCGATTTCGCTGCGCGACTGACCCCCCGGCGGCTGTTACACGGCAGTCTCACTCCAGACGAGGACGGTATTACGACCGGCCGCCTTGGCCTGGTACAGTGCATTATCGGCATTCCTGATCGTGGTCTTGATGGCGTCATCGTCCCGATGGGTCGCCAGGCCGATGCTGACGGTCAGTTCATGCGCAATACCGTCGCTATGAAAGCGGCACCTGGCCAGGTCTTCACGTAAATCCTCCATGAGATCCCGGGCGTCGTCCGGCGAAGCAAACAGAACAATAATGAATTCCTCGCCGCCCCAGCGGGCTGTCCAGTCACTTTTGCGCCGCAGATAGCTTCTGATGTAGTGCGCCAGCCGTACCAGCACATCATCGCCGGCCACGTGGCCATACGTGTCGTTGATATGCTTGAAATAATCGACATCCAGCATGGCAATCGTCAGCGGAATCCGATTGCGTGCGCACAGCGGCACTTCACCATGCAGGCGGTCCTCCGCATAGCGGCGGTTGGGCAGCTCGGTCAGGTAATCGTTGAAAGCCAGCTCTTGAAGGGTCTGTGCGCGACCATTGATTTTCCTGAGAATGGTATCAACCTCGTGCAGAAACGGGCCGAGCTCTTTGTCATGAGTGTCGGGCAGCTTGATTCGGCCCTCGCTTGCGTAATCCCTGAGGGCATCATTGACCAGCGAAACAGGTTCCAGCAGGTGGCAGAGAAGCCACCATGCGACCATGGTGCTGAACAGCGTGGCGGCCAGTGTGACAAGCAGGGTATGAAGCCGGGGAATATCTTCCGGATAGGCCAACAAAAAGCCGATGAGTGCCAGCAGCGGCACATGGATGGCAATAAGGGAGACTATCAGGATCTTGATCCGGAACGAGCGGACCGGAATCAAACAGCTGATTGTGTTGTACAGTGACTCATGGAATGCAGATTGATTTGACACCAGGCCCTCCCTTGCGCGATGTTTGATAAACCCTGTTAATCTGATCGAGCGATGTGCAATACTGAATTATGTTTTTAGCAACTGCTGCAGCAGCCCGGTCGCTGTCGTATCGACCTGTAGTTTCTGATAATCCGCAGACGTTACATAGCCATGGCGTACACATTCTTTGAGGAAACTGATGAGATCATCAAAATAGCCGTTGCAGTTCAGAATTCCGATCGGTTTGTCATGCAATCCGAGCTGGCGCCAGGTCAGCATCTCAAACAATTCTTCCAGCGTTCCGAGTCCTCCAGGTAAAGCAATGAAAGCCGAGGCCAGTCCGGCCATGAGTGCCTTGCGCTCATGCATGTCGGTGACTACGCGCAGTTCGGTCAATCCCTGATGTGCGACCTCACGTTCTTGCAAATCTGCGGGAATAACGCCGATCACCTCGCCGCCAGCAGCGAGTGTGGCGTTGGCAAGCAATCCCATGAGACCGAGACTGCCACCACCATAGACCAGCCTGATGCTTTCGCGGGCGAGCGTCTGTCCCAGTGCGGTTGCCGCAGTGGCATGATCGGAATCGATACCCGTACGCGAACCGCAGTAAACACAGACACTGTCCAGAGTCATGAGAGGCGTTGTATCAGGACCGGACCAGACCGGCCTCCACTTCGTCGCGCTTGGCCTTGCCGGCCAGGGTTTCTATCAGCGTCAAGGCAAAATCCATGGCGGTGCCGGGACCGCGTGAGGTAATCACCTTGCCGTCGACGACGACGGGATCATCGCTGAGCCGGATCTGCTGCGGATTGTCACGATCGATGTGTCCCGGGTAGCAGGTTGCCTGCCTGCCGTCGAGCACACCGCTGGCGGCCAGCACCTTGGGTGCCGCGCAGATCGCGGCCGTGAATCTGCCGCTGTCGGCCATGGCCTTGAGCAGCTCGTTGACGCGTGTATCGTTCTTGAGATTGTTTGCGCCTTCGGCGCCGCCTGGCAGGACGACCATGTCGTAGTTTCGCTCAAGCGCGGTGTCCAGTTCCGTATCCGGTACCAGCATGACACCGCGACTGGCACGGACGGGGTTGCCGTCGAGACCGGCAGTGACCACATTAATGCCGGCACGCCGCAACAGATCAATGATGGTGACGGCCTCCAGTTCTTCGCAACCCTGGGCCAGCGGGACAAGGACGGTTACTGTCATTGGCTACACCTCCTGACTTCTCGAGTCGAGCATGGTTATCAGCGGCCTGTTCGCGCACGCCGGCTTTCCAGCTACGGCAATGGCGCGATCCACACCGGCAAGGGATGCGGGACAGGGATAAACTGCAGGCTCTTTATTGTCTTTGGCCCATCAGGACGATGCCCTTGAGCAGATTCAAGGCTTCATACAGTTCATAATCGGTAGTGGCCAGCGGTTTTTTGTCTTGTTCAGCTTTCTCCACCGCCTCAATGCCCTGGGTCTCGGTATCCGGCGGCGGCATGGTGTCGTTCTCGAGATGACCGCTCAGGTCGGCTTCAGAGACGAGATCATCCGCCTCTTCACGCTCGGCCAGCTTGACTTGTTCAATCGCGATGTCCGGTTTAATGCCGTTAGCCTGGATGGAACGGCCCGAGGGCGTGTAGTAACGCGCAGTGGTCAGCTTCAGTGCTGTTTCATTGGCCATTGGCAGAATGGTTTGTACCGAGCCCTTGCCGAAGGTTTTCTGTCCCATGATGATGGCGCGCTTGTGATCCTGCAGGGCACCGGCCACGATTTCAGAGGCCGAGGCCGAACCGCCATTCACCAGTACGACCATGGGCGCGCCGTTGAGCAGATCTGACGACTTGGCATTGAATCTCAGTTCGGCATCTTCGCCGCGCCCTTCGGTATAGACGATGGTGCCCTTGTCAAGGAATACATCGGACACCGCCACTGCTGCACTGAGAACGCCGCCCGGATTGTTGCGCAGATCCAGAATCAGACCCTCGACCGGCTGTTCGGTGTCCTGTGTCAGCTTTTTGATGGTGTTCTGCAGATCGCTCCCGGTGTGTGATTGAAAGTGTGATAGCCGCACGTAGGCATAACCGGGTTCGAGCATACGCGAACGCACGCTTTGCACTTTGATAATATCGCGGGTGACGGTAACTTCTATCGGCTTTTCCAGACCATCGCGTACGATGGTCAGCGTGATATCGGTGCCGGGTTTGCCGCGCATAAGCTCGACGGCCTCAGCCAGTGACAGGCCTTTGATCGGCGTATCATCGAGCCGGATAATGGCATCGCCTGCCTTTATGCCGGCGCGAGCGGCGGGCGTTTCATCGATCGGCGCGATGACCTTGACAGAACCGTCTTCCATGCTGACTTCAATACCGAGGCCGCCGAATTCACCGCTGGTGCCCTCCTGCAGTTCCTTGTAAGCGTCTTTGTCGAGATAGGCTGAGTGTGGATCAAGTCCGGTCAGCATGCCGCGGATGGCATTTTCCAGCAGTTTCTTGTCACCGATCTGGTCGACGTAATCACTTTTGACCCGCGAGAAAACCTCGGTAAAAGTCCGGATCTCATCCAGCGGTATCGTCTCTGTGCTCTCCTCCTCGTCAGCCGGCTGTTCCTGGCCGACGGCATTCGGAATACCGGCAGAGAACGCCACCAGCATCAGACTATTTACGACCCACTTATTCATTTCGCGAAGCTCCACACCCGGCTGTTGGCTGGTCGGCATTTCATAGACACTGGACCATTACGACGTGGCTGGGTTCAGGGACAGAGGTGAAAGTTTGACTACGAGTTGATTTTATCAGCTTTAGGGAATCTCGCGCAGGTCAAGCTTGGTTGGACGTGGTTTCAGCCGCGGCGGCACCACAGTGCTGGATCCACCGGCTTGCCGTCGCGGCGGATTTCGAAGTACAGCGCCGGCTGCTGCTGGCCGCCGGAGGCGCCGGCATGGGCTATGGCTTCGCCATGGCTGACCCGGGCACCCTGACTCTTGAGCAGTTCGCGGTTATGGCCGTACAGACTCATATAACCGTCACCGTGATCAATAATAATGAGCAGGCCCAGAGTCCGGAACCGGTCGGCGAAAATAACCCGGCCGGCGCTGACGGCGCGCACCGTCTCGCCGCTTTCGGCCGCCAGGCGTACGCCCTGCCAGGTCATCGCCCCGTTACGGCGTGAGCCGCCGAAGTGATTCAGCAAGCGTCCACCGACCGGCCAGTCCAGCTTGCCGCGCAATGTACTGAAGTCGGCCAGCTCCCCGGGTGTGCTGCGATCCGGCGCAGTTTGCAGTCTTTCCAGCAGCTGTTGCAGGCGTTCCTGATCTTCACGCAGGCCGGTCAGTGCTTCGCCTTCATCCCGTATCTGTGTGTTCAGGTGTGCGATGATTTTGCCGCGTACTGACCGCAGGCCGCGCAGCTCTTCCAGACGGGCCTGTTCGTCCTGCTGCAGGTCCGCCAGTGCCTGCTGCTCCCGATCAATGGTACGGGCGAGTTCGGCGAGCCGGGCGAGTTCGCCGTTGATCCGGCGGATCTGGTCGCTGCGTGCGCGGTTGTAGTAGTCGTAGTAGACCAGAACCCGACCCACCGTAGCCGGATCGCGCTGGTTCAAGAGCAGTTTAAGATAATCCTGGCGGCCGTTTTTGTAGGCGGCGCGAACCTGTCGGGCAAGCGCCTCACGGACCTCAGTCAGCGCAGCCTCCTTGCGCTCACGTTGCCGGTTGAGATCTTTGAGATGCTCTGTTTGGTCGCTCATGCGTGTTTGCAGCCTGGCCAGCTTTGCCTCGCTGGCGCCGATATCGTCTTCAATTTCGCGTAACTGTTGTTGCAGTACCTCGGCTTCATCCTTGGCCGCCTCGATGGACTGCTCGAGTTCGGTAATACGCTCGCGGACTGATTCCAGTCGGGCGGCTGCCTGTTCGCGTTCTTCCGCCGCCGTGACCGCCAGTGTGACAGCCAGTAGCATGATTCCCAGCCGGACTTCAGTCCGTCGGGGCGGTGGCATTATTTCCCCACCACCGCCCGATCGGCCGCCTCGCTCAGCTGGAACAGCACCCGGCCGGTCATTTCCGGTGGCTGTTCCAGACCCATGAGATACAGCATCGTCGGGGCGATATCCGACAGGGCGCCGGTGTCGGGCTGTGGCACGGCCGGGCGGCCGATGTAGATGAGCGGTACCAGATTGCTGGTGTGGGCGGTATGCGGATGCGCCTTGACCTTTTCCGTCGTGAAACTGCGCATCTGCTCGGCATTGCCGTGATCGGCCGTGATCAGAACCTCGCCGCCGACTGCGCGGGCGGCCTCGACGATCCGGCCCAGACACTGATCCAGTGTCTCGATGGCCTTGACGGCGGCATGGAAGTCGCCGGTATGACCAACCATGTCGGCGTTGGCATAGTTACAGATGATTGCGTCATACTTGCCGCTGTTGATGGCGTCGACCAGCTTGTCGGTGACCGGTTTGGCGCTCATCTCCGGTGCCTGGTCATAGGTGGCGACATGCGGTGACGGCACCAGGATGCGATCCTCGCCCTCGAACACGCGTTCTTCGCCGCCATTGAAGAAAAATGTCACATGCGCGTACTTCTCGGTTTCGGCGATACGCAACTGCTTGAGGCCGAAGCCGGCGATATATTCGCCGAATACATTGCGCAGCGGTGCCGGCTGAAAGGCGACGGGAAATTCGTAATTGGCCTTGTATTCAGTGAGGCTGATGAAGGCCCCCAGCTTTGGCACGCGTTCGCGGTAAAAGCTTTTGAAGTCCGGCTTGGTGAAAGCGCGGGAAAGTTGGCGCGCGCGATCGGCACGGTAATTGGTGAATACCATGACATCGCCGTCTTCAACACTGACCGGCTCTTCGCCCGGCCGGATAATGGCTGTGGCCTTGACGAATTCGTCGGTCTCGCCGCGCGCATAGGCCATGTCCAGGGCGATGAAAGCGTCATCCGAACGGTATTCGGCCTGACCCTGGCTGATCAGATCGTAGGCTGCCTTGGTGCGGCCCCATTGCTGATTCCGGTCCATGGCATAATATCGGCCGATGATGCTGGCGTAGCGGATTCTGCCGGCGCCGACCTCCTGCATTTTCAGATGCATGCGGTGGATGGATTCCGCGGCGCTCTTCGGCGGTGTATCGCGGCCGTCCAGAAAGGCGTGCAGATAAATACGCTCGATACCGCAGCTGATAGCCAGATCCATCATCGCCATGATGTGATCCTCGTGACCATGCACGCCACCGGGTGACAGCAGGCCGAGCAGGTGGACGGCATGACCGCTCGCGGCTGCCTGTTTGAAGGCCTTGTTCAGAGTCTCATTGCGGAAAAACGAACCATCCGCGATGGCCTTCGAGATACGGGTGAACTCCTGATCGACAACCCTCCCCGAGCCGATATTCATATGCCCGACTTCCGAGTTGCCCATTTGTTCGTCCGGCAGTCCCACATCAATGCCGGAGGCGCGGATCAGCGTATGCGGGCATTCCTCCCAGAGCCGTTCCCAGACCGGCTTCTGAGCACTGAGGATGGCGTTGTACTCGATATTTTCCGCATAACCCCAGCCATCAAGGATGATCAGGATCAGGGGGCGGTGTGGGATCTGCATGCCTGGCTGCATCTACGCGTGTGAATACACGCCAAGCACACTTTCGGGGTCTGCAGGTGGTTGAAGGGAGTTGGCCATCTTCACAGTGGCAGTGAATATGCAGGCTTGTATGAGACTCAAGGTGCACTGATGCAGTGTGAATTCGGGATGCGAGTCTAGCATGAAACCGGCCGACCGAATATCTGCATCCGGGCCGGGATCTGTGAAATAATCACCATCTCACAAAAGGTTCGCGGATCCGGACCGGAATGTCATGTGAGGGTTGTTATGGAACGAGTTATCGAGTTTGTTGCCAATCATCCGTTTTTGATCGCGCTGTGGATAGCCATCGCGCTGCTTTTACTGTGGAACCTGTTCTCGGCGAATCTCGGCGGCGTCAAGGCGCTGGCTCCGACCGAAGCCATTCGCATGCTGAATCACGACGATGCCTTGCTGATCGATCTCCGCAAGAAAGGCGAGTTTGATCAGGGCCATATTCTGGGAGCACGGCAAATTGCGGCTGCGGATATTGACCAGCAGATTGAGAAGCTCAAGAAGGATAATGACAAGCCGATCATTCTCTGTTGTGGTAATGGTATGGAATCGCAGCGCACCGGACGGCGGCTCAAGCAGGCCGGGATCGAGCAGGTCTATTTGATCAAGGGCGGCGTGCCTGGCTGGCAACAGGCCAATCTGCCATTGACGCGGGCCGCCTGAGACGGGCGCGGCTCGAGTCTGAATCATTTTATTACCAGTTACGGAACAGCAACATCATGGCTGACGAACACGCATCTACTTCATCCGGGTCGCAGCAGGCGGTCCAGGATCAGAACCCGGGCCAGGGCAAATTCGGTATCCAGAAAGTCTACGTCAAGGATCTGTCGTTTGAAACGCCGAATTCGCCGCAGATATTCGGACAGGACATTCAGCCCGCGGTCAATCTGCAGTTATCCAGTCAGTCACGGCACCTCGCGGAGAATTCCCATGAAGTGGTACTGCGACTGACTGTCACTGTCGCTGCCGGCGAGCAGACCGTTTATCTGGCCGAAGTCAGCCAGGCCGGCATTTTCCATATCAGCGGTTTCCCGGACGAAGTCTTCGAACGCATGATAGGCATTACCTGCCCAAACATTCTGTTCCCCTTTGCACGGGAACTGGTTTCCGACCTGGTAAGCCGCGGCGGCTTTCCACAGCTGCTGCTGGCGCCAGTCAACTTCGAGGCCATGTATGCCCAGCAGCAGAAACAGCGCCAGAATCCGTCGGCCGACGGCCAGCCGAAGGTGGCACACTAAATCCCGTGACGGTCGCCTGCGCGAGCATTGCGCATGAGTGAAGGATTATTGATTGCCGGTGCCGGCGCCTGGGGCACGGCTCTGGCTGTCGCGCTGTCACAGAACGGCCGCCCTGTGGCGCTGTGGGGCAGGGATCCCGCGCATATACAGCGTCTGGCGGCTGAGCGCTGTAATCAGCGCTATCTGCCGTCTGTGAAGTTTCCCGACATGTTGCGGGTAAGCGCCTCAATCGGGGATTTGAATGTTGCCGACAGCGATCACATTGTGATCGCGGTGCCGTGCTCCGGTCTGCGTGAGACGCTGATCCTGTTGCAGCAGCATATCAATCTTCAGCGCACCGGCGTGTGTCTGGCGTGTAAGGGGCTGGCGGCCGATTCACTACAGCTCAATCACGAACTGGTGGAGTCGGTTGCCGGCCGGATACCGCTGGCCGTGCTGTCCGGTCCGTCATTCGCTACGGAGCTGGCCGCGGGTCTGCCTACTGCGGTGACTATTGCTTCCACCGACCTGGATTTCGCCGCCAGACTGCAGCAGCGCTTTCACTCCGAAACACTGCGGATCTACACTCATGATGATGTCGTTGGCGTACAGATCGGTGGTGCCCTGAAAAATATCATGGCGATCGCTGCCGGCATTACCGACGGACTGGGTCTGGGTGCCAATACGCGCACGGCGCTGATCACCCGTGGTCTGACCGAGATTATGCGGCTCGGTGTCGCTATGGGCGGACGCCAGGCAACCTTTATGGGACTGGCCGGGCTCGGCGACCTGGTATTGACCTGTACTGACGATCAGTCGCGCAACCGCCGGCTGGGGCTGGCGCTGGCGCGTGGCATGACACTGGAGCAGGCCTGTACGGAGATCGGCCAGGTCGTGGAAGGGGTCCGTTCGGCGACGGTGGCCAAGGCGCTGGCCGGGCGTCACGGTATCGAATTGCCGATCACCGATCAGGTTGTCGCGGTGCTGGAACGGCGGATCACACCCCGGGACGCCGTCCAGGCATTACTGACGCGGCATCCCAAGGCAGAACTGAGCTAGCCGTTTTGCCTGGCACGGTTCAGAATCGCCGTTTTAAGTGCCCTCGTGAAAATTCTGCTGGCGCCATGCCTCGTAGAGCACCACCGCGACGGCGTTCGACAGATTCAGACTGCGGCTGTGCGCCTGCATCGGAATGCGCAGGATGTTCCGGTGTCCCAGTGTTTCAAAAACCGGATCCGGCAGGCCGCGGGTTTCCGGACCGAATATGAAGCTGTCGCCACGTTGATAGCGAACCGTATGGTAGCGGTTCATACCACGCGTCGAAAATCCGTGGCAGTTCGACTGCGGAAACTGCGCCATAAAGTTTTTTAGCGAATCATGAATCGTCAGCCGTGCCCACTCGTGGTAATCAAGACCGGCGCGTTTGAGCTTGCGGTCGTCGAGTCGGAAACCGAGCGGCCGGACGAGGTGGAGATTTGCGCCGCTGTTTGCGCACAGGCGTATAATGTTGCCGGTGTTCTGCGGTATCTCGGGTTCCAGTAATACGATATGAAACATTCAGCTTTACCTCTGTCGGCCCAGGACTGGCAGATGCTCGCGATGGACTTCTGCGGCCTCAATTTCAATACGCCGCTGGTGCTGCTGTCCGGCTGCGTCGGGTTCGGCGAGGAATATACCCGGGTCAAGGGATTTTCCAATACCGACGTCGGCGGCGTCTGTCTCAAGGGCACGACGCTGGCGGCAAGACTCGGTAATCAGCCGCACCGTCTGGCCGAGACGCCGATGGGGCTGCTGAACGCGATCGGGCTGCAGAATCCGGGCGCCGCCAAGGTCGTGGCCGAGTACCTTCCCCGACTGGATTTCTCCGAGACGCGCTTCATTGCCAACCTGTCCGGCTCGACGGTGGAGGAATATGCCGAGGTCACGCGTATATTTGATGATTCCCCGATTGATGCCATGGAGATCAACATCTCCTGTCCGAACGTCAAGGAAGGCGGTGTCGCCTTCGGTAACGATCCGGACATGTCGGCACGCGTTGTGGAAGTCTGCCGGGCACGGACCCGCAAGCCGCTGATTACCAAGCTGTCACCCAACCAGACCGATATTGCCGAGAACGCACGCCGTTGCATTGAAGCCGGCAGCGATGCTCTGGCCGTGATCAATACGGTGATGGGCATGGCAATCAATACAGAAAAGCGTATGCCCATCATCGGTAACAACCAGGCCGGTCTTTCGGGACCGGCAATCAAGCCGATTGCCGTGCTCAAAGTGCACCAGGTCTATCAGGTTGCCGGACCGCTGAATATTCCCATCATCGGTCAGGGCGGTGTCACGACGGCGGAAGACGCAATGGAATTCATGATAGCCGGCGCCAGCGCCGTCGGGATTGGCACGGCATTGTTCTATGACCCGCTGGTCTGTACCAAGATCAACAGCCGGATGGTGGACTATCTGAAACGCCACAACATGAATCATGTCAGCGAATTGATCGGTTCTCTGCAACTGCACGAATCGGCGTCGCTGGTGTGTGGTCAGTAATGCCTAGTGCTGATTGAGTTGCTTTTCAAGTCGGCGTAGAAACACCCGCATTTCCTTGCCGGCCTGAACGTCACCGTTTCTGTCGGCAGACTCAATACCTTTGCGGTAGGCATCCATCGCCTGTTCCGGATCGCCACTGTCCGTCAACGCCCGCGCGTATAGCTTCCAGGCTGCCGTATAACCCGGATCGTGGGCCAGTGCCCGGCCGAGATGTTCAATCGCTGCGGTAATATCTCCGCCTTTCAGATACGCCATCCCCAGACTGTAGCGCAACAACGCGTCATCGCGCCCCGCCGCCAGCAGTTTTTCGAATTGCTCAATCGGGTTCATACACTGCGTGCCCAGAAGATGTATTGCGCGGCAAAGCTTTCCGGATATCCGGCTTGGAATTCATGCCAGTGCTGCAGGTCGATGGCATGCGGATCGTCCGGATAAGCGGAATGGTACTGGTTCAGTAGCGTGTAATCATCGAATTCAAAACCGAGAAACTCAAGATCCAGCTCATCGAACACACCCATGAGGGTGGCCAGCCTCGTGAGTCTGTCCCTGCTGTTGCTGGATGCGCGCCAATAGTAAATAGGCGCGGCTGTCGATCGGCCGGATTTTGATGGCCTTGCGCAGATGTTTGACGGCGGTGCTGAGCCTGCCGGCCTGTTGCTGTTGCCGGGCTCGCTGCAACAATTGGTTGAGATCGACGGGTGTTTTATGACTGCCCCGCTTCACGGGCGTTGACAGCCGATATATTGGGCCTGGTCACGAAAACCGGCGTCCAGATCACCCAGGAGACCTTCTTCCCGGTAATAAACCAGATGCAGCGGTCGAAAAAGCTGCAGCAGTTCGTTGGGCTGCAGGCGGTAATCAGGGTTACCGGGACCAGCCGCCGTCGCGGCTTCAGATATGAAGGTCTGGTAAAACAGCAGACCACCGGGCCGCAGGGCGGCGATCAGATACGGCGCCAGGCCGCGGTTCAGAAAATGACTGACTACGATCACATCGAAACTGGCAGCCTGCGGCGGTGATTGCACGACATCGCGGCATTCACAAGCGATCGGCAGTTGCTGGGTTCGCGCATAGGCGGTGAGCCTGTCCAGAGCCGCATCGGCATAGTCCCAGGCAGACGTATCGAGCTTTGCGGCGGCCAGCAGCAGCGCGTTGCCGCCGCGGCCGCAGGCGATATCCACGGCCGTGCCACGGGCGGGAAGCAGGTGACGATTATTCTCGAGTACGGCGGCCGGTTTGGGCGGTTGATCCGTATCCGCCTGCTCATAACGGCGGTTCCACCGGGCCGCACCGTTATCACTCATCGGCAGCACTCATTTTTTCCAGAACGTGGGCGTCAGAATCACCAGCAGGGTGAAAATCTCCAGGCGTCCGAGCAGCATCGCAGCGATCAGTGTCCATTTGGCAACGGCATTGATAGGTCCGTAATGCGTGCTGACGTCGCCCAGTCCCGGCCCCATGTTATTCAGGCAGGCTGCCATGGCGGAAAAGGCGGTCACCTGGTCGAGGCCGGTTGCCAGCAGGATCATCATCAACAGTGCAAAGACGGCCACATAAGCGGCGAAGAAGCCCCAGACGGCACTGACCACACGATCGGGCAGGCTGCGACCGCCGAGCTTGATGCTGAACAGTGCGTTCGGGTGGATCAGGCGGCGGATTTCGCGCATACCCTGTTTGATCAGAAGCAGCACACGAATAACCTTCAGTCCGCCGGCCGTCGAAGTGGCACAGCCGCCGACGAAACTGCTCAGCACCAGGAGAACCGGCAGAAAGGTCGGCCAGCTCTGGTAGCTGGTGGTGGTGTAGCCGGTGGTGGTCGCGATCGAGACACTCTGGAACAGGCCATCGCGCAGCGCGGCCTCAATGCCCAGGCCGGGGCTGGCAAACAGCAGATAGCTGATGGTAATAATGCTGATTATCGATAGAAAACGCAGGTAGGCGCGAACCTCCGAATCCTGCGTGTAGGGCCTGAGACTGAATGAACGCCAGGCCAGAAAGTGCAGTGTAAAATTCATTCCGGCCAGCAGCATGAAGACGACCGCCACCAGTTCGATGGCGGTACTGTCGAAGTAACCGATGCTGGCATCATGGGTGGAAAAACCGCCGATCGAGACCGTGGAGAAACTGTGCGCGATGGCATCGAATGGTGTCATACCCGCCAGCCAGTACATCAAGGCACACAGTATGGTCATGCCCAGGTACACATACCACAGCGCCTTGGCAGTTTCGGTGATCCGCGGTGTCAGCTTGGATTCCTTCAGCGGGCCGGGGATTTCCGCTTTGTATAATTGCATGCCGCCGACGCCGAGCATCGGCAGGATGGCGACGGCCAGTACGATGATGCCCATGCCGCCCAGCCACTGCAGTTCCTGGCGGTAAAACAGGATTGACGGCGGCAGACTGTCGATGCCGGTCAAAACGGTGGCACCGGTAGTTGTGAGACCGGACATCGATTCGAAGACCGCATCGGTCAGTGTCAGGTTCGGAAATTCACTCAACAGCAGCGGCACAGCGCCGGTGAGACCCAGCGCCACCCAGAACAGAACTACAACAAGAAAGCCGTCGCGTAATTTGAGTTCCGCTTTACTGTTGCGCACCGGCAGCCACATCATCAGGCCGGTCGTAATAATCAGCCCCCACGCCAGCAGAAAGGCCATACCGGCGCCGTCATTCAATAACCAGGCCAGAAACAACGGCGGTAACAGTGTCAGACTGAAGACCGCCAGGAACAGCCCGAGAATGCGTTGAATGACCTGAAATTGCATGCTCTGTACAGGTGGTATTCAGACAGATTCTGTCGTTTAAAGAAAAGTGATGCCGACCTGGAACAGCTGTTCCACTTCGGGCACCCGGGACTTGTTGGCCACCAGCATGATCAGATGATCGTCGGCTTCAACGACCGCTTCATGGTGGGCGATAATCACTTCGTCACCCCGTACGATAGCGCCGATGCTGGTTTCCGGTGGCAGTTTGATCTTGCCCAGTTCACGGCCGACAACCTGCGACGAATGGACGTCGCCATGGGCAATGGCTTCAATCGCTTCGGCCGCTCCGCGGCGCAGCGAGTGCACTACCACGACATCGCCTTTGCGGATGTGTGCCAGCAGGCTGCCGATGGTGGCCTGCTGGGGTGATATAGCGATATCGATGATATTGCTCTGTACCAGATCGACATAGGCCGCGCGGTTGATCAGTGACATGACCTTGCGTGCGCCGAGCCGTTTAGCCAGCATGGAAGAGATGATGTTGGCCTCGTCATCGTTGGTGACAGCACAGAAGACGTCGGTCTGATCAATGTTCTCGTCCACCAGCAGTTCCTCGTCGGCAGCATCGCCCAGCAATACGACGGTGCGTTCCAGTGATTCCGAGGCCTGTTCAGCGCGCAGGGCATCCATTTCCACGATCTTGACGTCGTACTTCTTTTCCAGCGCCCGGGCAAGCCGCTGACCGATGTTGCCGCCACCGGCCAGCATGATGCGTTTTACGCTCCGTTCCTTGTCGCGAATGAAACCGATCAGCGCCCGCATCTGTTTGGTGGCGCCGATAAAAAAGACTTCATCGTTTGGCTCGATGGTCGTGTCACCTTCAGGTATCAGCGGTTCGCCGTCGCGGAATATGGCAACGATCCAGAAGTCGATGTCCGGCAGATGTTCACGCAGCTCGCGCAGTGTGTTACCGGGCAAGGGACCGTTGTAATATGCCTTGACCGCTACCATCTGCACTTTGCCGTCGGCGAAGTCGAGCACCTGCAGCGCTCCGGGAAAACCGATGAGTCTGACAATATGATCCGTAACCAACTGTTCCGGACTGATCAGTACATCGATCGGCAGTGCTTCCTGGGAGAAGAGCGTATTCTGACTCAGGTATTCCGCTTCCCGAACGCGGGCAATCTTGGTGGGTGTGTGAAACAGGGTGTAAGCCACCTGGCATGCCAACATGTTGATTTCGTCGCTGTTGGTTACAGCGATGATCATATCGGCGTCTTTGGCACCGGCGCGCTGCAATATTGAGGGATAAGAGGCGATGCCGGCAACAGTCTGCAAATCGTAGCGTTCGTTGAGCAATGCCAGCCGTTGCTGATCGATATCCACAACCGTAATATCATTGGCTTCGCTGGCTAGATTGGCTGCCAGCGACGAGCCGACCTGACCGGCGCCTAATATGATGATTTTCATGGGGCTTGATAAAAAGAGTTGTAATTGAATCTGCTGTTACATAAGGACAACCGGTCCCCGTTCCCTGAAGCGTTACAGTAACCGGCCATTTATTTGTCGCCTTCACCCTGTTTCAGCTCAATGCCCAGGGTGCGCATTTTCCGATACAGATGTGTGCGCTCCATACCGACATTGCGGGCAACTTTGCTGACACTGCCATCAGCCTGTTTGAGCTGATATTCCAGGTAGGCCTTTTCAAATTGTTCACGAGCCTCGCGCAGCGGCAGATCAAAGCCCGGCAGGTTGTTGTAATCGATCGTTTTCTGACGTTTGCCCAGAATCGACTCGACTTCTTCAGGTTCAATATTTTCATCACGGCCAAGAATCAGCAGCCGTTGCACCAGGTTCTTCAGCTCCCTGACATTGCCCGGCCAGTGATAACTGCGCAGACGATTCTGCGAGGCGACGCTGAACCGGCGATAGGGTAGACCTTCACGTTCAGCGAAATAGCCGACGTAGTGTTCCAGTAATTCGGGTATATCCTCATAGTGGTCGCGCAGTGGCGGTACATTGATTGGTACGACACTGAGCTGATAATACAGATCGTCGCGAAAGTGCCCTTCGCTGACTTCCTGCTCCAGATTGTGTTTAGTCGCGACGACGATGCGTACGTCTATTTTTACCGGTTCTATGCCGCCGATGCGCACGAACTGGCCGGTATCAAGCGTGTTCTGCAGTTTGCCTTGAACCGGCAGCGACATATCAACAATATCCTTTAAAAACAATGTGCCGCCTTCGGCCTTTTCCAGCAGGCCCGTCTGGACGCGGCCTTCATCCTCGCTCCCGTACAGCTCGGCCGCCGAATTTTCGGTGGACAGGCTGGACACGCCGACACTGATAAAAGGCCCCTGTGAACGGTCGCTGAGATTATGCAGATAGCGGGCGAAGATTTCCTTGTCGGTACCGGATTCGCCGATGATCAGCACCGGAGTATTATGATGGGATACACGCTGAATCTGCTGACGCAGCTGCTGCATGAGCCGGCTTTTTCCAATAGGTTCGTCGCTGGTCTGACTGAAATGGCGCAGCCGGGTGTTTTCCTGTTGCAACGACATGCGTTCCAGCGCATGCTTGATAGTCAACAGCAGCTTGGCCAGCGACAATGGTTTTTCAATAAAGTCATAAGCGCCGAGGCGGGTTGCTTCCACTGCCGTTTCAACGCTGCCATGCCCGGACATCATAATGACGGGGAAGGCGGCATTGGCTTCCTGTTTCCATTCCTTGAGCAGGCTGATGCCGTCTTCGTCCGGCATCCAGATATCCAGCAGCACAAGATCCGGGACGAAAGCAGTTGCCTGTTCGCGTGCCGTTTCCGCATTGCCGGCGACATCCACCTCAAAACCCTCGTCTTCGAGAATTTCCTTAACGAGGGTGCGAATATCCGGCTCGTCATCGACGACAAGTATTTTGCTGGAAATCATGCCGATCCAGAACTCCGTATGAGGTCGTTATCGTCATCTCTTTCCGCTGCCGTATCAAGCGGCAGGCGGATGACGGCCGAGGCACCGGGCGGCGGGCTGTTATTTTCCAGCCATACCATACCGCCATGTTCTTCGATGATCTTCTTGACGATGGCCAGGCCGAGGCCAGTACCTTTGCTCTTGGTCGTAATATACGGTTCGAAGATTTGACCGATCAAATCCTCCGCGATGCCGCTGCCTGAATCCCTGATGCGGATCTCGACGAATTCAAGTCCGCCCTGACGCAACTGTTGGGTTGAGATGACCAGTTTGATGGGCTGATTGGTGCTGCTGGCATCGAAGGCGTTATTCAGCAGGTTGTTCAGAACCTGACGCAGCCTGCCAGGATCGGCCTGCACCGGCGGCAGATCCCGCTCCAGACGGGTTTCAACCTCGGCCTCGGTATCGAGATTATGAAACAGATCCAGCACTTCGCGCACCAGGGCGTTAAGATCCACCGTTCGCGGCTCGAGTGCCGGCGCCCGGGCGTATTCTGAAAAAGTATTGACCATATCCTTCATGGTCTCGACCTGCTGGATAATCGTATTGGTCAGGCGGTCCAGCGCTTCCAGGTCGTTTACCTCGCCATTGCCCTGCATGTATTTATGCCGGATACGTTCGGCGGAGAGCTGGATGGGCGTGAGGGGATTCTTGATTTCATGAGCGAGCCGCCGTGCAACTTCACCCCAGGCGGCATCCCGCTGGCTCTGTATCAGTGTAGTGATATCGTCAAATACTATTACGTAACCCGACTGTTCCGGCGTGTTGTCGGGCAGCGAGGTGCCGCTGCACATCAGTACCTGGCGGCCGCTGCTGCCAAACAGTGTGACCTGGGCACGCCAGTCATGCTGGCCCGTCAGATGCTGCGTGATGATTTCTTCCAAATGAATGAGATGCGGATGGGCTTCACAGAGTTCGTGCAGCTTCCTGTCGAGCCAGGGTGTCAGCGGAATGCCCAGTATCTGGCCGGCACTGACATTGGTCGTGCGCAATTGCAGTTCGGCATCCAGTACCAGTACACCGGATGACAGACGCCCGAGCACTGCTTCGAGATATGTGCGCTGCGCTTCGGCTTCCTGGCGGCTTTGCTGTACAGCGTCGCGGGCACGGGCAATTTCGCGGGTCATGTCGTTGAATGAGGCGACCAGCACACCCAGTTCATCATTGCTGGGGACGGGTAGCTGCATGCTGTAGTCACCGGCTGCAACCGCCTTGGTGCCCGTGGCGAGATCACGGATTGGTGCGGCCAACCGGCGTGCTGTATAGAAGGCGGCCCAGACGATACTGAAAATGCTGAACAGCAGCACCATGGTCAGCAGCAGTGTGAAACTGAGTTTCAACTGCTCGCGGAGATAAGACAGTTCACCGTACTTTTCATAGGCGGACTCAACGCTCTTGGCGAGCTCGTTCATGCGCTCGGCAACCGGATACAGGGCCTGCAGGATGCGATTGTCGGATTGCATGGAGATGTCCGGTACATTGACAGCGACCCGGATGGTCAGTCCGGTGTCCTTGATTGAATCCAGACCGACATAACTGTTGCCCTGGCGCAGCTGCAACAGGATGCTGTCGCTCGGGGAACTGGGGATAATCTGGGTTGTGTCACTGGAACTGGTGGCAATGAATGTTCCCTGGCGACTGAACAGTGTCAGCTCATCGGCGCCGCTGCGCTGGCGTAGATCGTCAATCTCAAAGGGCGCTGCCGCGTTATGTACGTTAGTGAATGAATCTGCCATCTGCCGGGTACGGCGTAGCAAATCACGCATGCGTCCGTCCAGGGACAGGCGGCTCAATTCCAGTGAGTCGTTCAGCGATTGCTCTACGCGCAGATCGAACCAGCTGTCGATACCACGGTGCAGAAAATCCAGCGAGAAATAGTAGAGAATGAGTACCGGCGTGATGGACAGCGTGGTCAGCATCAGCACCACGCGTACCGTCATGCGCGCACCGGCGACATGATTACGCAACTGCTGGATAAGCTGGCGGATATTGAGGCCAATCAGAACCAGCATGGTGAGCAGGCCGACGGCGTTGAATATCAGCAATACGGAATACAATCGCCCGAAGCGTTCCGAATTCTGCATGGCATCGCTCATCAGCAGCAGCGAGGTCAGCATGAAGATAAACAGGCCGATACCGCTGAAAAAGATGATGCGGCCGCCGCGTCTCATGTCTCGATCTGCCATTTATGCCAGTCACTGGCCAGCCGCCAGCTGGTGGAAACATAGGCCGTCGGGCGCATGGGTGCAGGCAGACTTTCGATATCCAACCAGGCGCGCATGCGGCCGTAATAGCTTTTACCCTGTTCGAGATCGGTCACATTAAGCAGTGGATAATTGCGTACGGTGCTGATGTACTGCAGCGCTTCCTGCAGCGATATGAAACTGCGCTGGTTGTAATTATGGGTGACCAGATACTGCTTGTTCAGCGCCTGGCGTTCGAGATGGAATCTTTCGCTGTGTTCGATCACCGTGGGATCCCAGAGCCAGGCGCGTTCCTCAAGTGCTTGAATGTCGATGACGATATCCAGTGTGACACCATGATTCAGCGCGCGCAGTGCCTCCGGACTTAACTCCAGCTCCAGTTCGGCCGACAGCAGAACGCGATTGTGCACCTGCCATGTCGTGACTTCGCGTACCTTGATGCCGGCAGCTTCCAGCGCCAGCGAAACAGCGCAGGCTGCCAGCAGGAACAGGGCTACCGCCGCCGGCTTATGTCTTGTTGAGACAGGCATAAAAGAAACCATCCATATCTGCATCACCGGGCAGTATCTGCCGGCCGGTCGAGGTGGCGCGGCCCCAATCCGCCTGAATCGGCTGGCTGACTGCGTCCGCCTGCTGTTCCAGCCATGCGGCAATCAGATGATCGTTTTCCTCCGGTAAAATCGAACAGGTGGCATATAACAGCTTACCGCCGCGTGCCAGTAGCGGCCATAGACTATCCAGCAATTGCCTCTGCAGTGCAGCCGCCGCAGTCACCGCAGCGGTGTCGCGGCGGTACTTGATGTCCGGATGCCGACGGATTACGCCGCTGCCGCTGCAGGGCGCATCCAGCAGTATGCGGTCGAAATGTCGTCCATCCCACCAGTCGGCGGGAACGGTGGCATCGCCCTGAAGCAATGTCGTGCTCAGGCGCAGCCGCGTCAGTCCTTCAGCCAGCCGCTGCAGGCGTACCGCGCGGATATCCACTGCCACCAATGCTGACAGCGTCGGTGCAGCTTCCAGTATATGCGCGGTCTTGCCGCCCGGTGCGGCACAGGCATCGAGTACGCACTGGCCGGGTGCGAGATCCAGCATTGGCACCGTCAGTTGCGCGGCGGCATCCTGCACTGATACCAGACCTTCTCTGAAACCCGGCAGTTGTTCGGCGGCGGCCGTCGGGGTGATCAGCAAAGCCTGGGGACTGTACGGATGCGGCCGTGCTTCAAACCCGGCTGACAGTAATTGGGCGCGATAGTTTTCCACACCCGTCAGACGCTGATTGACCCGGATACACAAGGGAGGACGGGCATTGTTGGCCTCGACAATATTCTGCCAGTCCTCCGGCCAGTCCTGCTGCAGGCGCTGCAGCCACCAGGCGGGATGGGCATGGCGGGCTATCGCATCAGCGGCGGTCTGGCTCTCCAGTTGCGCGCGCTCACGCGACGCGCGGCGCAGGACCGCATTGACCAGCTTGCCGGCCCAGGGCTTGCCGAGATCGCGGGCGCAGTCGACGCTGGCCGATACCGCAGCGTGATCCGGGGTCCGCAACTGCAGGATCTGATACAGCCCGGCCAGGAGCAGACATTCAATCTCGACAGCACCCGATTTCAACGGCTTGTTTAACAGAAGGCCCAACTGGAACCGCAGTCGCGGCAGCCAGCGCAGCACACCGTAGCAGAGTTCCCGGGCAAAGGCCTGATCGCGGCGGTCCAGGTGTTCGATAGCGCCCAGGCTCCGGTCCAGCGACCGGCCTCGCTGAAGGACCTCCGTGAGGACCCGGACGCTCAGGGTTCGTGCGTACACCGGGTTCGCTCAGGCTCTGACCGGAATGAAGCCCGGACGGCCATTCACAAACTCGGCCGCCGTCAGCGGCCGTCCGCCCGGCGCCTGCAGATCGAGAATGCGTAAACAGCCGTGGCCCGTGGCGATATCGATACCGTCCCTGCCGGCAGCAATCACAGTGCCAGGCGCCATTTGTGACGTGTTTCCAATGCTCACAGCGCGCCATATCTTGCAGTTGAGTCCCCGTAGTTCGGCTGTAGCGCCCGGTGCCGGATGGTAGGCGCGTACTGCCCGGGCCAGTTCCTCTGCCGGCCGCTGCCAGTCGAGCCGGGTTTCCTGTTTGCGTATCTTGGCCGCGTAGCTGCTTTGGGCATCTTCCTGAGGGCGCGGCGTGACATGGGCCAGTTGCGGCAGCAGTTCGACCAGGCAATCAGCGCCCAGCTCGGCCAACTTTAACTGCAGACTGCCAGTGGTATCGCTGTCACTGATGGGAAGGGACCGCTGACTCAGGATGGGGCCGGTATCGAGGCCCGCGTCCATCTGCATCAGAGTGACGCCGGTCTCATGATCACCGGCGAGAATGGCCCGCTGGACCGGGGCGGCACCGCGCCAGCGTGGCAGCAGGGACAGATGCACATTGATGCAGCCGAAGCGGGGCAGTTTGAGTACCGGCTCGGGCAGCAGCAGGCCATAGGCGACCACGATGAATGCATCAATATGAAGGCCGGCCAGCACGGCCTGAAGTTCGCCGGCAGTGGTCGGCTGCAGGAGGGGCAAATTATGCCGCCCGGCCAACGACTTGACGGCACTCGCCTTCAGTTTGCGACCGCGGCCTGCCGGCCGATCCGGCTGTGTGAAAACGGCTTCGATCGAATGGGAAGTTCGCGTCAGCAATGCGTCAAGTACGCTGGCTGCCGTCTCCGGCGTACCGGCATAGGCCAGTCGCAGCGCCGATGCCGTCACAATGCCAAACGATCGAGTTTCTGGCGTTTTTCCAGTTTTTTCTGTATTCGCTTGCGCTTCAGCGTGGACAGGTAATCCACGAACAGGCGGCCGTTGAGATGATCGATTTCATGCTGGACACAGACGGCGAGCAGGTTATCGCTCTCGGTTTCCACCATTTCGCCGTCCAAATCCAGATAGCGGAACCGGATCCACTCGGCACGCTCGACAATGTCATAATAATCAGGCACCGACAGACAACCTTCCTCCATTTCACGGCTGCCCCGGCTGTCCAGCACTTCCGGATTGATCAAGGTCAGCGGACTGTTACGTTCAGTCGTGATGTCGATGACAATGACACGCTTTTGCACGTTGACCTGTGTGGCTGCCAGCCCGATACCGTTTTCGGCATACATGGTTTCCAGCATATCGGCGGCCAGTGTACTGATACCGTCGTCCACGGTCTCTACCGGCAGAGCGCGCTTGCGCAGATTCGGGTCGGGATAGTGAAGTATGTTTAATTTTGCCATGACCGCAGCTAATTATGTAATCAATTGACTGTAAAGCATTATATCGCAATTTTTGCTGAAATTCAGGACCCTTGCCCGCCCTGAGTATTGGGTTATAGTTGTTCTGCGCCCACTGTCGCCGCTGCGTTCAGACAGGCGCCGGTTATTATCCTGACCTAGGTCTCAGAATCGCACGTGCGCATGGTGGAACCCACCGGATTTTGCTAATCTTTTCCAACCTACATTAAAGAAGCGCCGTAAGGGTCTGGGGATGGTTAACAAAATAATAGCATTCCTGTTGTTATCGGGGATCTCGCTGTCGGGACTGTGCGAAACGCATACGCCGGCGGTCCGCGCCGATCACCCGAACAGCTATACGGTGGTCAAAGGTGACACTCTGTGGGATATATCCGGCCGGTTTCTGGAACAACCATGGTTGTGGCCCGAAATCTGGGAAGTCAATCCGCAGATCGATAATCCGCACCTGATCTACCCCGGTGATGTAGTGTATCTGAGGTATCAGGACGGCCGGCCGGTACTCTCGGTCAGCCGCCGCGGCGCAGCCGGCGGACCACGCTACGTCAAGCTCTCGCCCGAGATACGCAGTTATGATCGTGACGAGGCTATTGCCGCGATCCCCATCGAGGCGATCCGGCCGTTTCTCAGTCGGCCACTGGTGGTAACGCGCAATGAAATGGATGACTGGCCGTACGTGGTATCGAGCTATGATCAGCATCTGGTTGCTGGTACGGGCAATAAAATCTACATACGCGACCTGCCGGCAGAACATCAGCGGCGTTATTCCATCTACCGTCGCGGGCCTGCTTACGTTATCCCGACCGAGGACACGCCACCCTATTCGGTGACCACCAATATGAAGTACGTGGACTACCAGCCCGAAGGCGAGGTGCTCGGTTACCAGGCGCTGTATGTGGGTGATGCCGTGATCCAGAAGAGCGGTGATCCGGCTTCAGCGATTATCACCACTTCTGAACGCGAAATTCTGGTAGGTGATCGGTTATTGCCACACACCGAGGTCGATACGACCGAGGACTTTATACCCACGACACCGGAGAGTTCTGTGGAAGGCCAGATTGTCTCGGTCATCGATGGTGTTTCCGAAATCGGCCAGTACCAGGTGGTGGTTCTCACAGTCGGAACCGATCAGGGTATCGACAGTGGTTCGGTACTGGGTGTGTATCAGGTGAACAAGGTGGTACGTGATCCCATTGCGGCAAAACTGAATACCAGGCACAAGACTGCCGGCGACACCAGCACTCCGCACAAGACCGAACTGGTCGAACTGCCGCCCGAATTTGCCGGTGTTATCATGGTATTTCGCGCTTTTGAGAAACTGAGTTATGCGCTGGTCATGGACACTGATCGCCCCATTCACGTCTACGATCAGGTCTCCAACCTCTGAACCGAACGCACTGTATCAGCCACTGAATTATTGTGGCAGATAAGGGAGTAACCCCATGGATGGGGGATCGTCGAATCCGGAAAGTGTACGTCCGTGGCTGGCGCTGAATCGGATACCCGGTTTCGGTCCGAAGGCACTGGAGTCTGTGCTGCCACAGATTGATTCCCCCGCCGATCTGTTTTCCCTGTCCGTCGATGATCTCAGGGCCTGTGGTTTAAATCTTGCGCTGGTCAGGGCGCTGCGGGAACCTGACTGGCGGGCGGTGGATCGCGATTGCCGCTGGCTGGAACAGTCTGGGCATCACCTTCTGTCATTCAAGGATGCACACTATCCGTGTCTGTTGCATGAAATCTCCGATCCGCCGCTGCTTCTGTTCATAAAAGGCGATCCGGACTGCCTTGCCGCGCCGCAGCTGGGTATCGTCGGCAGTAGAAATCCCACACCGGATGGTCGGCGGCTTGCCCGCGAATTTGCTGCACGACTTGGTCGGCTCGGCCTGACCATTAACAGTGGTCTGGCGATGGGCATTGATGCCGCGGCTCACGAGGGTGCATTGCAGGCAGGCGCCAAGACGCTGGCCGTGTCTGGTTGTGGTCCGGACAGAATTTACCCAAAGACACATGCAAGGCTTGCGGCACGAGTGGAAGCGCATGGCGCCTTGGTCAGTGAATTCCCGCCCGGTACACCGCCGCTGGCGGTAAACTTCCCGCGTCGCAATCGTATTATCAGCGGGTTGAGTCTTGGCATTCTCGTGGTTGAAGCCGCCATGCGCAGCGGCTCCCTCATCACGGCCCGGTGTGCAACCGAACAGGGACGCGAGGTGTTTGCTGTACCCGGTACGATACATAATCCCCAGGCACGCGGCTGTCATCATCTTATACGTCAGGGTGCCAAACTGGTGGAAACGGAACAGGATATACTGGAGGAACTCGGGCCATTGCTGCACGTTGATTCACAGGCAATATCATTGCAGCCGAATGATCCGGCTCCCGGCGATGAGACGGAATTGCCGCAGAATTGCCGGCAGTTGCTTGATGTGCTGGGTGACAGTCCGGCAAGCGTCGATATTCTGGTCGAGCGCAGTGGATTGACGGCTGATGCTGTTTCCTCCATTCTGTTATTACTGGAATTGCGCGGGTTGATAGCTCCACAATCAGGCGGTACCTATGTACGCCTTCGACAGAGATAACACATGAAAGAAACCGTGTTAGATGTTCTCATGTATCTTTTTGACAATTATATCGAAGACGATGTCGAGTTTACTCCGGATGAAGATGTCCTGAGAGTGGAACTCAAGGAAGCGGGCTTCGGCGACCATCAGGTCAGCAAGGCGTTTGACTGGCTGGAAGGTCTGGCCATGCAGAAAGAAACGATGAGTCTGCCTAAACTGGCGCAGAAGCCTTCGACCCGCATTCTGTCGGAAGAGGAATCCAACAAGCTTGATACCGAGTGTTACGGTTTCCTGTTGTTTCTGGAAAACATCGGTGTCCTCGATGGCAATGATCGGGAAATGGTCATTGACCGACTGATGGCCCTGGAGACCGAGGAGATCGAACTGCAGCAATTGAAATGGGTGGTGTTGATGGTATTGTTCAACCAGCCGGGTAAAGAGGCTGCTTTCACCTGGGTCGAGGATTTGGTCATGGACGAATTCAGCTCAAGCCTGCACTGACATCTGGCCCACCCTGCTGCGGTGTTATCACCGTCAGCTTCATCAACCTGAATAATTGAAATTCTCATACCGATGAGCAAATCACTCGTTATCGTCGAATCACCGGCGAAGGCGAAGACATTGAAGCGTTATCTGGGCAAGGATTACGAGATCATGGCTTCGTACGGTCACGTCCGCGATCTGCTGCCAAAGACCGGTGCGGTCGAGCCCGAGCACGATTTCAGGATGAATTATCAGGTTATCGACAAGAACAAGAAACACGTCGATGCTATCGTCAAGGCACTCAAGAATGCCGATGCGCTGTATCTGGCTACCGACCCGGACCGTGAGGGTGAGGCTATCGCCTGGCACTTATATGAAATTCTCAAAGAGCGCGGCGTGACCGACAGCAAAGAAGTACACCGGGTTGTTTTTCACGAAGTCACCAAGAGCGCCATCGAGGAGGCCATCCAGCGACCGCGCGGCCTGTCGTCCAATCTGATCGATGCGCAGCAGGCCCGGCGTGCACTTGATTATCTGGTCGGTTTTAATCTATCACCGTTATTGTGGAAGAAAATTCGCCGCGGGTTGTCTGCCGGCCGTGTTCAGAGTCCGGCACTACGCATGATCTGCGAACGTGAGGCAGAGATTGAAGCCTTCAAGCCGCGCGAATACTGGACGCTGGAAGCGGATCTTGACCATGATGGCAGTGCTTTCACCGCCAAACTGACACATTACAACAATGAAAAACTGAAGCAGTTCAGCATCGACAATACCGAGCAGGCTCATGCCGCCCGCAAGGCGCTTATCAAGGCCGGCGGCAAAGCGCTCATCGTTGATAATGTTGAAAAGAAACAGCGGCGGCGCCAGCCGGCACCGCCGTTTATCACTTCGACGCTGCAACAGGAAGCATCACGCAAGCTCGGTTTTACTGCCCAGCGCACCATGCGTACTGCCCAGCAACTTTATGAGGGTATCGATATCGGTGACGGTGCGATTGGTCTCATTACTTACATGCGTACCGACTCCGTGAATCTGGCAGGCGAAGCAATTAACGAGTTGCGTACCTATATCAGCAAGCAGTACGGCAAGGACAACGTTCCCGGTCAGCCGCGACAGTTCAAGACGTCGGCCAAGAATGCCCAGGAAGCGCATGAAGCGATCCGCCCGACCTCGGTTGAACGCGTGCCGCAGCAGATCAAAAGGAATCTGACCGATGATCAGTTCAAGCTCTACGATCTCATCTGGAAACGGGCCGTCGCCTGTCAGATGAAACATGCGACCATTAACACCGTCGCCGTCGACATGGCCTGCGGCGATGGCAACGTTTTTCGTGCCAACGGCTCGACCATAGTCGAGCCCGGTTTTATCGCCGTCTATCAGGAAGGCGTTGATGACAAGAAACCGGATACCGAGGATGACAAGAGTCTGCCGCCGCTGGAGAAGGGCGAGAAACCGAAGCTCAATGAGATCCGTGCCGAACAGCATTTCACCGAGCCACCACCACGCTATTCTGAAGCGAGTCTGGTCAAGTCACTGGAAGAGTACGGCATCGGTCGGCCATCAACCTATGCCAGCATCATCTCCACCCTGCTGCAGCGTGAATATGTCGAGCTGGACCGCAAACGCTTCATACCCACCGACGTGGGACGCATCGTCAACAAATTCCTGACTGAGCATTTCACCGACTACGTCGATTACGATTTTACCGCCCGCCTTGAGGATGAGCTCGATTCCATCGCCCGTGGCGAACAGGACTGGATACCGGTGCTGGAACAGTTCTGGAAGAATTTCGACAAAAAGGTCAAGGACAAGGAAGAAAACGTTACCCGCAAGGAAGCCGTACAGGCGCGGCAGCTCGGCACCGATCCAAAGAGCGGTCGCCCGATCACGGTACGTATGGGCCGCTATGGTCCGTTCGTTCAGATAGGCGAACGCGAGGATGAGGAAAAGCCAAAGTTTGCCGGACTCAAGCCGGGGCAGCGCATGGATACGATCACACTGGATGAGGCACTGCCACTATTCAAACTGCCACGCCAGTTGGGCGAAACCGCTGATGGCGATGAAGTCGAGGCCAATATCGGACGATTCGGCCCCTATGTCCGCTACGGAAAAAAGTTCGTATCGCTGAAAAAGGAAGACGATCCCTATACGGTAACCCTTGACCGGGCGCTGGAACTGATAGAAGAGAAAAAGAAGGCGGATGCCGAGAAACAGATCAAGGTCTTCAAGGACGACGGCATATCGATCCTGCGGGGGCGCTATGGCCCTTACGTCACCGATGGCAAGAAAAATGCCCGCGTGCCCAAGGATCGTGAGCCGGACAGCCTCGATCTCGAGGAGTGCCGGCAGCTGCTGGAAAACGCGCCCGCCAGCCGTGGCCGGCGCCGTGGCCGGCGCGCCGGCTGACCGACCATTGCTCGGTAAGGCATTATTTAATGTGTCTATCGAAACTACTATTGCAAACCGTTCCGATCTGCCGCCCATGTGGTGGATTGCGCCGGCACTGCGGGCCCTGCTGCACAATGGGCTGATCGCTTACCCGACCGAGGCCGTTTACGGCCTGGGCTGCCTGCCTGTCAGGGAGCCAGTAAGCAATCTGCTTCGCCTCAAGCGCCGCTCGCCGCGCAAAGGCTTGATTCTGGTAGCTGCCAGTACAACGCAACTCGAAGACTACATTCAGTTTCCCGATAACCGGACTCGCTCGAAAGTACTGGCCACCTGGCCGGGGCCGGTCACCTGGCTGCTGCCCGCGCGTCGCGGTGTGCCGGGCTGGTTACGTGGCAAACATCCAACAGTCGCCGTGCGGGTCAGCGCCCATCCCGTCGTGCAGGCCCTGTGCCGCAGGGCCGGCCCGCTGGTTTCCACCAGTGCCAACCCGGAGGGCCTGCCGCCGGCTCGGGACGCGGGTCGGGTGCGGTCCTATTTTGGCAGTCATCTCGACTGGATTCTGCCGGGGGCGCTGGGCGGGCAGCAGTTACCAACAGAAATCCGCGATGCTGTTAGCGGTGCGGTGATCCGGCCGGGAGCCTGAGGCGGATGTGCGCTGAGTATTTAATTGACAGGGTGTGTCTATTTTTCGAAAATGTGCGGCTTACATTTTGGAGGGGTACCCAAGCGGCCAACGGGGGCAGACTGTAAATCTGCTGGCTTATGCCTTCGGAGGTTCGAATCCTCCCCCCTCCACCAGACCGGCGGATGGCGGCGTAAGGCTTTACCTGCGAGATGAGGAGCCATGATTTCTCGAGACCGAGGACGAGGCTGGTGAGCGGAATCGCGGGTGTAGCTCAATGGTAGAGCCTCGGCCTTCCAAGCCGATGATGTGGGTTCGATTCCCATCACCCGCTCCA
>CAZFUS010000030.1:0-26664 GCA_964522485.1 uncultured Enterobacteriaceae bacterium
GCTGAAAGCGTGTGTCCGGCACCCGACAACCGGTCGATAATCCGGATACCTGTCACCCGGCCACCCGTCATCACTCGCTCCTTTGCGTCGGTGTAATTGAGGGCAACCGCACTTTGACTACAGGCAGCGCGCAGCAGGGTTATCAGTATTCTCTGGGGATCCGGCATCAAGCCGTCGAACCAGATGGCGCCGCCCTTGAGACCTTTTTGCCTAACCATCGGGAAAGCGTCTGACACCTCTTGCGGTGTTATTACACTCCCGGACGGTAGATGGTTACTTGATGGTACTCTCTTGTTGCGGCCGGCGGATAGTAACGCGTTCACGGCCAGTGCCAGCCTGAATACACCGGGCCGCTTCGCCCCGCGTCCGTACAGCGGCATCAGGCAGCCAATGGGTGCCGTCAGGCCGGGGAAGTTTCTGAGAAACCAGCGACGTTCCGCCACTGACTCAAAAAAGCGTGGCAGATCCAGTTTCTGGAGGTAGCGCAGTCCGCCGTGCAGGATGCGGAAGTTGTTCAGGCTGGTGGCGCCGCCGAAGTCGTCCTTTTCTACAAGTATCGCTGACAGACCGTGCCGCGTCGCCTCGTACAGAAGAGTTGCGCCGTAGATGCCGCCACCGATGATGATGACATCGTAATGCCTGGCCGCGGCCGCCTGCGGGTCACGGACAATGCCGTTCATCTCAGATCAGCCCTTCAGCCCGATAGGATTCGGCCGTCCGCTTCAGCCCTTCAACCAGATCGAAGCGGGGCTGATAGCCGAGCATGGATCGTGCCTTGTCGATGGAGAAAGCACGATCGAGCTGAAAGAACTCCACACGGCGTGGATAAAGCGGCGGATTAATGCCCACACTGCGACAGACCTTGTCGCAGATCACTGAAGCCACGAAGACGGGGGTGAACGGTACTTTGAGTTTCGGCCTGGGTTTGCCCAGCACGTCGGCAACGGTATCCACCAGTTCACGGATCGTGGTGTAACGCGGGCCGGCAATGGTGAAGATCTCGCCCAGGACATTATCACGGGTACCGGCGAGTATGAACCCCTGAACGAGATCGTCGATATAGGTCATGTGATAGAGCGTCCGGCCGGAGCCGATCATCATGAAACGGCCGCGACTGATCGCGCGGAACAGCTTCAGGAAACGCCCGTCGCCGGGTCCGTAGATACCGATGGGTCTGACCACGACGCCCGGCAACCCCTGCCGGAAATATTCCAGGGCAAGACGCTCCCCTTCCAACTTCGATTGCTGATAATGATCACCCGGCTTGACCCGATAGTCCTCGCTGGCCGGCGGATCCTCGATTTCTCCCTGCACGCCTCCTGTAGAGCAATGCACGAATCGCATGACACCAGACTCAGATGCCGCTTCCAGAAGATAACGGGTGCCCTCTACATTGACGGCATGGAACATGGTCAGATCCGCGTGTTCCGATCGATAGGCTGCGGCGATGTGGTAGACGCGATCCACGCCGTCGAAGGCGCGCCGCACCGCATTTGCATCAGTCAGGTCGGCAGCACGGCATTCCGCGCCCGCGGCTGTCAATGCCGATGCCCTGGATGGATCGCGGACCAGGGCGACCACATTTTCGCCGTCGGCCAGCAGCCGTCGGCAGACAGCGTTACCGGTAAAACCGGTCGCGCCCGTGACCAATATTTTCCCCATACTTAGCCCTCCAGCCAGCGACGTTGCCAGCTCTGAAACATGATCAGTCCCCAAAGCACGTGGCTGTGATTCTCGCGTCCGGCAAGATGCTCGGATTTCAGCCGTGCCACGGTGCCGGGATCAAACAGCCCTTCAGCCTGCAGACGGCCCGGATCGAGTGCCTCTTCCATGACCGGACGCAGTTCATTCGCGAGCCAGTTCTTGATCGGAATGCTGAATCCCTCCTTGGGCCGGTAGGCGCAATCGCGCGGTACATGACGTGCCGCGACCGCCTTCAGCAGTGATTTGGTTTCATTGCCTTTGAGCTTGAAATGCCCAGGCATGCGAAAAGCGAGCTCGACCATTTCCATATCCAGGAAGGGTACCCGCACCTCCAGCGAACACGCCATGGACATGCGATCGACCTTGACCAGGCAATTATCGGTGAGATAGCTCATGACGTCGACATACAAGCTGCGGTTGAGATCATCCCGTGTACCGGACTCGCTGAAAAGCTTTTCGATATGGGCGGCGCTGGGTGTCCTGATACACTGTTGTGCCGCTTGTGTGAAAAGCTGGCTGCGCAGTGCTTCGTTGACGAATATCCGCCAGCGTGCATGATGCAGCGATTCCGACTCGGCTGCGCCTTCGACGAAGCGTTTGATTTTATTCACCAGCCCCTTTTTGGCCGGCCGTGGCGGAACAGCCCGGATCAGCGGTGTAGCCAGCCGCTCCCGGATCAGGCGGGGGATGCGCTGGTAGAGATGCGCCGAACGATCGGCCAGATAGGTTTCGTAACCGCCGAACAGTTCATCCGCCCCATCACCGCTCAGGGCCACGGTGACGTGTTGGCGGGCCAGATGGGAAACGAGGTAGGTCGGAAAGATGGAAAAATCACTGATTGGATCGTCCATGTGAACCATCAGCCGCTCAAACAGGTCCTGTATGTCGGGACGGATGATTTCAGTGTGATGGTTCAGTCCCAGGTGCTGGGCAACCCGGCTTGAGTGGCGCAGCTCGTTGTACGAAGGATCGTCGAAGCCGATGCTGAAAGTTTCAGCACGGCCCATGGCCGCCGTGACCAGCGACGAATCCACGCCCCCGGACAGGAAAGCGCCGAGCGGCACATCGCTGACCATCTGCCGGCGGACCGCTTCATGCAGCTTGCTGTCCACGCGTTCGATCCACTCCGATTCCGAAAGCGAATCGAAACCTTCGGGAATATCCCAGTAACGGACTCGCTGTATCCGCCCGCTGTCCAGTTCCGCGACCAAGCGTTCACCCGGCAGCAGGCGGCGTACATGCTGCAACAAGGTTTTCTGTCCGGGTACGTATTCCCAGGACAGGAATTCGCCCAGCGCATCCACATCGAGTTCACGGGGGACGGCGCCGCTTGCCAATACGGTTTTGATCTCCGAACCCCAGACCAGCAGATTGTTGACCTCCGCGATATAGAGCGGCTTGATACCTACCTGATCCCGCGCGAGCAGCAGACGCCGACGGCGGCGGTCGTGCACCGCGATGGCAAACATACCGTTGAGCCGCCGGACGAAATCATCGCCGAATTCATCGTAGGCATGCACGATGACCTCGGTATCACTGTTCGTGGTGAATCGGCGGCCGCGCTGTTCCAGTTCACTGCGGAGTTCCCTGAAATTGTAAATCTCGCCATTGAAGACGGTAACAACGGAACCGTCCGCATTGGCAATCGGTTGTCTGCCGCCGGCAATATCGATGATCGCAAGCCGGCGCATGCCCATCGCCACCGATTCGTAGATCGTAATACCCTCGTCATCCGGTCCCCGGTGCCGGATGGTGTCGCACATGGACTGGATGGGAGGTTCGGCGGGAAGGGCGGCCCCGGCCAGGGCGGCAATACCGGCTATCCCGCACATGCACCCACCGCGGAGAACAGATGCCGCATCTTCCGTTCATAGGCGTCGCGGGAATAATGCTGGGTATAGAGCCGGCGCGCGTTTTTCACTACCTGGTTTCGGCGGCCATCGGGTGCCAGCGCCTCGATCAGACCCTGTCCCATGGATTCGGGCGTTTTTTCCACCAGGAATGCGACCTCGTCATTCAGTACCTGGGTGTGCGCTTCGATGCGGGTCGCTACGAGCGGGACACCGCTCGCCAGTTGTTCGTAAATTTTCAATGGCGTATTCATGCCTTCACGGCGGGGTGAAACAAGTACGCTCGCAATGGTATTGAAATGTCGGGCAATCGGTTGTGGTACCCGTCCCGTGAAAGTGCAGTGACCGGATAATCCGAGCCGATCGGCCATGGCACGGTAGTGGTCAACCTGATCGGGATTGCCGCCGAGCACGATGAGGTAGGCATCCGGCCGGGTGCTCAGTGCGTGAGCAAAACCTTCCAGCAGGAGATCAATACTCTGGTAGTGTTCGAGTGTGCCCGCGTAAACGACCAGAGGTCGATCCGTGGGTATCCCGGGTAACGGCGACTGACCGGTTTCCACATGTGAATTGTCATCACCGGTCACGGTAGACTGCCGACGCAGACGCACGTTATCGAAAATCGAATTTTCGATAAGAACGTGTTTTTCTTCCGGCGTACCGAGACCGAGTACGTAGTCGGCGAGCGACGGACAGATCGTGATAACCATGTCCGCGGCCCGGATCGAACCGTTTTCCAGCCATCTAAACAGTCCGATCAGTAAACGGGACCGGGTGAAATTGAAGTTCGTAAGCTGCTGCGGCAGGCTGGAATGCATGTCATAGATAAGCTTGAAGCCGAACAGCGGTTTCAGAAAACGGCAGAAAAACACGGCTTCCTCGTGGGCGTGCACGATTGTATAACGGTGACGCACGAGCAGTCCCAGTGTCCACAGAAACAGAAAGCAGTCCAGAAACAGCTTACGCAGTGATGGACCTGTTTTGACGGGTGTGCGTGAGAGGAATCCGGGCAGGCGGACTATGCGTACACCGGGAATATCAACGTCCTCGCCCTGACCGAATGTCAGCAGATCGGCCGGTACACCGAGTTCCGAGGTGACCAGTGTGCGATAGTAGACGCTGAAAGGCGTACCCCGGGGTGTGAAAAACGGCTGGGGTGCGATGATCAGGGCTTTCATGCAGCGTGGCGGGTGCGGCCACCGGTCCGAAGGTGCATCTGCATGGCTACCTGATGGCGTATGAAACGCAGCGCCCTTTCGAGCTGGCCGTACGGGTTCAGTGTTACCCGGGGATCATCGATCAAACGTTTCAGATGCGCCGCCGGTGCATCACTTTCCAGTCTTCCTTCGAACCAGCAACCGTAGCTGCCGGGTCGGACGATCTCATCCGCGAACGGCAATGGGTCCGTACCTGGAATATTGCGCCGGTGCGTTTTCAGGGTCTGTCTGAGCGGTGCGGGCATGGGCCAGAAAAACGGCCGTCCGCCGTTGTCACCCAGGTGCACGGCCGGTTGCGCCGGTCCGGTGTCGTCACTGAGTATCTGCCGCAAATGTTGACCGCGGCCGCCCATCCATTTCCCGAACCCCCACGGAATAACCGGCACGGCGCCGGCCAAGCGGGCGTTCCGGATGACTTCCTGTAACGGGGCGCCGTCCTCCGGCTTGGCCCGGGTGCCCAGCCACAACACTTCCATACGTTCCGCCGTGACTACCTGCCGCCCGCTGACCAGCACCAGTCTGCGTCCATCGGAATGGCACAAACGGATTGATTCCTCTTCATCCGTATTCCGGATACTCCAGCCGGCCTCCGCCGCCGCCGTACGGGCGTTACCCTCGGGGGCTGCAATCTCCGCATACCAGTCGACACCGCGGGACTCGGTCAGAATGAGCACGCCTTCGAATTCCGCGCCCGGTGCCGCCTTGTCGGCGGCCTGCTGAAAATTGCGGCTGCTGCCGTCAAGAAAATCGGCAACCGAGAAGCAGGTCTGGTAATGAACATGCGCGTCCACCAGCGTGATCGAGGTCCGTGCATGCAAGGTCACGGCGTGGTCACCTCCTGCCGGCGGACTTTGGTGGATTGGCTGGTGACGGGCACTTTGGATATCAGCAGGTGATCACCCAGGATCAGTGCGTGCAGTTTGCTCTGTTGAAACGCCTTGATGGCTTCGCCCGGCGTATTCACGATCGGTTCCTCGTGCATGTTGAAGCTGGTATTGACGAGGCTGGGAATGCCGGTGAGTTCTTTGTATTCCTTGAGGATATCGTAATAAGAAGGATTGTCCTCACGCCGGATAAGCTGGGGTCTCGCGGTGCCGTCCACGTGGGCCACTGCCGGAGACTGCTGCCGCATGGCGTCGGTGCAGTCGAAGGTGATGGTCATGAACCGCGCCGTCTCCTCGGCACCCGGCAGATTTTTGAAACAGTTATCCCGTTCCTCCCAGAGCGTGACCGGTGCGAAAGGCATGAACTCGGTACGTGACAGTTGCTCGTTTAACCAATCGTTCACTGTCGGATCAGTGGTCTGGTACATGATGGTCCGGTTACCCAGCGCCCGTGGTCCGTATTCCATGCGCCCCGAGCTGCGCGCGACGACTTTGCCTTCGGCCAGCATGCGGGCCACCGTAAGTTCCAGACTGTCCGTAAGCGGGACTTCCTCGACGTCGGCATCGCTAATGGCTTTACTGATTTCAGCTTCGCTGTAATCCGCTCCGAGATAGACGTCACGGATGACGGGCTGGTAGGTATAGCCGGCCAGGCGGTTGTGTTCAAACAGTGCAGCGCCGACAGCCAGACCATCATCGCCCATGCCCGGATGAACGAATACACTACGTACCGGATCCAGTTCATGGATGCGTTGATTGAGCTTCACGTTTGCGAACACACCACCGGCAAGCGCCACATCTCCGATACCGGTTTTACGAACCCAGTAGTCAGTAAAGGATGCAACGGACTCTTCCAGTAATACCTGGACACTGGCAGCCAGATTCTTGTGTGAGAAATTGGCCGGCAGCGCCTTTTCGAGCTTGCGAAGTGCCGAATGATCAAAGCATTTACCGGTGTTGCGGATATTTTCACCGTCCCAGGCGACGAACTGCCGGAGCAGATCCAGGTATTCAGGTTCGCCATAGGCTGCCAGCCCGGTAATCTTGCCTTCGTGTTTATGGGCCTTGAAGCCGCACAGATGGGTCACGTAGGAGTAGTAGTTGCCGACGGAGTCGTAACTGTCGAGCTCGTGAAGCTGCTTGAATTGTCCCTGCCGTACCGTAAAGACCCGTGAGCATTTGCCGTCGCCGGCTCCGTCCTGGGTGATGACAGTCGCATCCTCGAAACCGCCGGTAAAATAGGCGGAGGCCACGTGGCATACATGATGATCGATGAAATTGATCGGCGCCGTGATCCCGAATTCTTCATTGAGTACAGCGTTGATCTGCTTGCGGCGTTCGCGTGTAAGCATGGCCTTCATGCCGTAATAAGTCCTGCGCGCGACGCTCGAATTACCGGCGATTGTCGAGGCCGCAGCTCCCAGGCTCAGAAAGGTGTCGCGGGCGCTGCCGCGGGTGCTCGTATCACGGAAATAATCGGTAAAGGGAATACACTCCGGCCGCCAGAACAAATGATTGGTAGCAATGGCCACCGCATCGATATCCTTCGGTTCAAGTCCGGTGATCCGAAGCACTTCGGCGATACTCAGGCGGGGGAATCCCATACACATCTTGTTGCGGTCGAGGCGTTCCTCGTTCACGGCCGCTGCAATCCGGCCTTCTGACACGATGGCCGCACCGCTCGTAAAGCTGTCAGTTATCCCCAGTATGATCATGTTAAGGCTGCTCCAACGAATGAAAGGTCTTTGCCGCTGACCCGCTGACAATGACCAGGATCAAGACATTATCTTTTATCTAAACGCATACGCTCATGCGGATGCCGGCAATTCCGGATAAACGAATGGAAAATCTGAAAACGCCCCTGATTGCATGAAGCTATCCAAGTGTCTGCACAGAGTCAATGAAACGGAGTCAGCATGACCATTGATTATGATTGGATTGTGACCCAGGTTGTGGAATCCCTATTGTCTTTGCACAGGGGCGGGAATGATCTGTAGTAATGTGAACAATCCGTCAAATTTTAACATGTTCCCCATGCTACTTTTAACATGTTTCCTGTGCTACCGGATGATACCGGATAAGGGACCCGCCCCCGTCTGCCAGCCGCGACCGGCTAGGATTGGCCTGCCTCTCCGGAGATTGTGACAATCCTGTCCTATTTGCCTGGCAAACTTAATTATTCCGGTTGATATTCGTTGGCAACTCACTCAGTATTAAGAAAAAAATATTCTGGGGAAATACCAGCGAACGGATACCAAGACGACGTGGAGGATTTGCCGGGGAATGAGGGCAAGCATTTCGCATGAATAATCCCAAGCGGCCGGATGACCTGTCTGAAGGTTATAACATAGAGCAGGTGGAGCTGAAGGGGTTTTCCCGCAGTGTTGCCGAGCTTGAATGGCTGCTGCTGATCCTGATGCTGCTGTATTTTATTGCGCCGGGTACCTATGTGGAAAATGAGCAGGCCGTCGTGCTGGGGATGGTCTGCTTCGCCGCATTTGTCTTTATTTTTCGCTATCTGAATTTCAATACCCAGGAGTCGCGCTGGAAAATTGCGATCGAAACCTGGGCAATGATTGCTTTCATTAGCTGGATGTTATGGTTCACCGGCAAAGATGATAGCCCCCTGCTTAATCTTTATCTGTTGGTAATTATCACTAGTGGGTTGACACTCGGCAAGACCATCACGCTACTGGAGTTCACCTTGATAACCTGTATTTACCTTTATTTGGGATATCCGGATATACAGGCTCGGGAATTTAACCTGATGGACTTCACTGAGCTTATGATCCGGTTCACTCCGTTTTTACTGATTGCCTACCTGATTACCATGCTGTCGGCAGATCTGCACTTTGCCAGACGCATGTTTCAGTATCTCTCCGAGACTGACGAATTGACCGGCTTGTTTAATAAGCGTGCCTTTACCAAGATGATGGCACGGGAAATCGTCAAATCTGTTCGCTACTCGCATCCTTTCGCGGTCCTGATGATAGATGCCGACTCTTTAAAGCACATCAATGATGAATACGGCCACGATACAGGCGATAAACTAATTCACACTGTGGGTGAAACCATCCGGGTCAGTCTGCGCGATTCGGATATTCTGGCCCGCTACGGTGGCGATGAATTCGTGGCTTTTCTGCCGGAAACCACTGCTCTGCAGGCGAATGAAGTGGCCGAGCGTATCCGCCAGGCGGCTACGGCTACGCGTTTTTCGGTACAGGGCCGGCAGATACCCGTCACCGTCAGCATCGGTCTTGCCAGCTATCCGGATGACGCCAATTCCCCTGAAGACGTCCTGGACCGTGCTGATCGGGCGCTGTATTACAGCAAACAGGGCGGTCGCAATCGGGTTACCGTCTTTTCGGATATTCCGCTGCAGACGGTATCGTGATGCCTCCGTCTGAACCAGGTATCTTCGCCGGCCCTTGAAAACGACAGTTACCATCCCCATCCCCTCCCATAGAAACAGTCAACCGTGACAGATGAATCAGGAGGTGATGACAGCTATGAATCTGGTGAACTATGAACCCGGGCGGGTGCTGGACAATCTGCGTCGTGAGGTCAACAGCGCCTTCGGTCAGGAACTCGGTAACTGGCTTGATGTCCAGGGCGCTCAGAATCTGGCGGCCGGCCGCTGGACGCCGGCAGTCGATATCCGCGAGGAAACGGATCGTTATGTGCTGACTGCAGATCTGCCCGGCATCGATCCGAAGGATGTCGAGGTCACCATGGAAAGCGGGGGTCTGACCATCCGGGGCGAACGCCGGCAGGAGCACAAGGATGAGGGCGACGAGTACCGCCGGGTGGAACGTCAGTACGGCGTTTTCTACCGCCATTTCAGCCTGCCGGTAGAGGTCGAGCCCGACAATATCTCGGCGCAGAGCAAAAACGGCACCCTGGAAATCACGATCCCGAAGAGTGAAAAACAAAAGCCCAGGCGCATCACGGTGAAGTCCTGATCACACCGCTCGAGTAGAACAGGCCTGCTGACAGGCAGGCCTGTTCATTTATTACCCGCTATCAGTCAGGAAATGTGAAGAGACTCAACCGCCAGCGACGGCGAGGTAAGGCGACCAGTCGAATTCCGGATCACCGATCACGAGAAAGCTGGGGTTAATCAGACTGGGTTTCGTGTTGTAAAGGAGCCTGTTGAAATTCATGTCAGTTACCCGGCCGCCGGCCTGTTCGACGATGCATTGGGCCGCGCCGGTGTCCCACTCGGACGTGGGGCCGAAACGTGGATACAGATCCACCCTGCCTTCTGCAATCAGACAGGATTTCAGTGAGCTGCCGATACTGACTACCTCCGCTGAATCCAGGCTTTCGATAAAATCCTTAAATCGCTCGCTGCCGTGGGAACGGCTGCCCGCTATGGCAAAATTGGCGGCTTGTGCGCGCCGGGTATGCAGAGGAGATAAAGACATACCGGGCGCGGATTTGTAGGCGCCATAATTCAGGCTGGCGGAATAACATACGCCGGTGACCGGTACCTGCACGACACCCAGGACCGGTTCATGCCGATTGATCAGGGCAATATTGACCGTGAATTCGCCGTTGCGCTTGATAAATTCACGGGTACCGTCCAGCGGATCGACGAGCCAGTACTCAGTCCACTGACTGCGCGTAGTGTAATCAATCTCAGCGGACTCTTCCGACAGGATCGGTATAGCCGGTGTCAGAGATTTGAGCCGCTGCACAATACATTCATGTGCTGCCATGTCGGCTTCAGTCAGCGGACTGTGATCATCTTTGTGTTCAATCGCAAAGTCGGTATTGTAAACGGAAAGTATTTTAGCCGCTGCTTGATGGGCGATATCTCGGACCTCGGCGACCAGTGCCGGATAATCACGACTTTGTGCGGTGCTTTGACTATTAACATTCATGATCATAACAAGTCCACTATTATACGTGATTGCATCACATTCGATCGAAATTTCCCCAAAAATTCTTCTATTATGAGCTCATGTTGGTGAACTGGGACACAATTGACACCGTCCTCCTTGATATGGACGGTACATTGCTCGATCTGCATTTTGATAATTACTTCTGGCAGGAACATCTGCCTGCCTGCTGGGCTGAACAACGGGGTCTGGACCGCGAGGCGGGGCAGGCCCTGCTGGCGCCTCGTTTCCGATCACTGGAAGGTACGCTATCCTGGTACTGTCTGGATTTCTGGGGCCGGGAACTGGAACTCGATGTTCTGGCGCTGAAGGACGATGTTCAGCATCTGATTGGATTGCGCCCGCATGTCGAGGAACTGCTGACAAACCTGGTCCGGATGGGCAAAGCCTGCCTGCTGGTGACCAATGCCCATCAGCGTGTGCTGGAATACAAGCTCGCCCGCACTAGTCTGGCTCCTTATTTCCAGCATATGATAACCGCGCATGACTACGGCCAGCCCAAGGAAGCCATGGAATTCTGGCAGCATTTGCACCGCCAGTTTGATTTTGTCCCGGAGCGCACATTGCTGATAGATGATAATCACAAGGTGCTTGAAGCGGCCCGATGTTTCGGTATTTTGCATCTGTTGACCATAGCGCGACCGGACAGCCGCCAACCGCCCCGTTCAGCCAGCACTTACCAGGCTATCGAAGATTTTCGTGAGCTGTTTAGTGTCTCAGCCGCTGCTGGCGATAGTGAAAGCGAAATCACGCGCTGAATGGCCCCGTTTCAGACCACGCTGTTCGAACTTGGTCAGCGGCCGCCATTGCGGCCGGCTTAACCAGCGCCGCTCGCCGGCCAGATTCAGATAGCCGTTGCCCTCGAATACTGCCGGTATCATTTCAGCGTAGTCCCGCCAGTCGGTGGCGATATAGAGCCGGCCATGGTCTTTGAGTTTCGAAAGCAGCAGGCGGGCGAAACCGGGATTCAAAAGCCGGCGTTTATGGTGGCGTTTTTTCGGCCAGGGATCGGGAAACAGAATCAGAACCTCATCGAGACTGCTTTCCGGTAGCCGGCTGCGAATCACATCCACTGCATCGCCGCAGATGACCCGGATGTTGCGCAGACCGGCACGACTGGCGTGATGCAGCAGACTGCCCAGTCCCGGACGGTGGACTTCGACGGCGAGATAATTGAACTCGGGTCGCTGGCTGGCCAGGCTGACGGTGGTCAGACCCATGCCGGGTCCGATGTCTAGCACCAGCGGTGCAGGTCGAGGGAACAACGTGTCGACCGCTAACAGTCCCGTCCCGGTAGCAACTCCGTAATCCGCCCACTGCCCGGCCAGTGCCCGTTCCTGGGCCCGGGTCATGCGGCCTTCGCGCCGGACGTAGCTGCGGATCAGCCGTTTGTTCGGGTCGGTGACGATTTCAGAGGAAGCTGCCATCGATCGGGGAAGATGCGCTGGCATAGGCCCGTCGCGGCATCCGGCCGGCCCGGTAGGCCTCGCGTCCTGCCTCGATGGCCTTGCGCATGGCGCCGGCCATCAGAATCGGATCGCGTGCCTCGGCAATGGCGGTATTCATCAGGACGCCGTCGCAGCCCAGTTCCATGGCCACGGCAGCATCGGACGCCGTACCGACACCGGCGTCCACCAGGATGGGCACGTTGGCGTTCTCGACGATGGTCTTGATGTTATACGGATTGCGGATGCCGAGACCGGAACCGATCGGCGCCGCCAGCGGCATGACCGCAATACAACCGAGTTCTTCCAGCCGTTTGGCGATAACCGGATCGTCGTTCGTGTAGACCATGACGCGGAAACCATCCTTGATGAGGCTCGCTGCCGCTTCCAGTGTCGCTGTGACGTCCGGATACAGGGTTTTTTCGTCGCCGAGGACTTCGAGTTTGACCAGATTGTGGCCGTTCAACAGCTCGCGGGCCAGCCGGCAGGTGCGTATCGCGCTGTCGGCGTCGTAGCAGCCGGCGGTATTGGGCAACAGGGTATAGCGATCCGCTGGCAACACATCCAGCAGATTGGGCTCGCCGGGATCCTGGCCCAGGTTTGTGCGCCGGATGGCTACTGTTACGATTTCGGCGCCGCTGGCCTCGACTGCCCGTCGCGTCTGCTCCAGGTCGTGATATTTGCCGGTGCCGATCAGCAAACGCGAACGGTAACTGCGTCCGTCGATGACGAGCGCATCAGTGGTATTATCAACGGCTTCCTGTATGGCAGACATCTCGTTCATAGACACTGGGGCGGGAGAAAAATCAGTATATTAAAGTCGCCGGCGGCTGTTAACCACCACCGATCGCGCGCACGATTTCGACTGTGTCATTCGGCTGCAGCCGCCGGCTGTTCAACTCACTGCGTGGCACGATCTCGCGATTGATTTCCACGGCCAGCTGACCGTCCAGCCTGAGCTGCCCGAGCAGTTCCGCGATGGTGCATTCGGAATTCAGTTCGTAAGGATCGCCATTGAGTAGAATCTGCATATCAGGGAAATCAGTCCAGGGAGCTGTCACTGACAGCTCTGTACAACGGGTTATAATAACGTTCCGGTGCGCGGGTGTAGTTCAATGGCAGAACATCAGCTTCCCAAGCTGAGAACGTGGGTTCGATTCCCATCACCCGCTCCATTCAACTATTAGACGTGTCAGCCGCTGTCATGTTTCAGCTTCAGCAGCATGAAATCGATATTGTTGTCGATCAGCCGCTGCCGCGCCTGGTTCAGTGCCTCGGCATTTTGATAAGGCCCGGCACGCACACGGTGCCAGACGTCGCCGCCGTCAATGACGACGCGCTGGATCTCCGTATTCAAACCCAGTAAGGCGAGCTTTGCCTTGACGCGGTCAGCCTCGTCAGGCTGGCGGAATGATCCTATCTGCAGAATATAACGATCATCTTCAACCGGGGGTGCAGGCGGGCTGTCCTCGGGCTCGGCTTCAGCTGCCGCTTCGGCTTCGGTTTCCGGCTCGGCCGGGGATTCGGACGGCAGAGGCGGGGGGCTGGCTTCCCATTCCGGTACGCTGACTTCCATTTCCGGCAGGATGGTATAGAAATCGAATTTGGGTCCTGTTGATTGTTCCGGTTCCGATGCCTTCTCCGGCTGTTCGGGTTCCGATTCTGCCGGCTCTTCAATAAGAGCAGGCGGTGGTGAATTCGGTTGTGTTTCCAATCTATCGAGATCCGGGATGGTATCCAGCAAATACATGACGATGACCACACAAAGGCCGGTGATCAGACCGGCTGCAAACGTCAGAATGCCGCTGATGCCGCCGCCACTGTCGCCACTCTTGCGCTTGTTCTTCGGTGTATTCTTGTAGTCGCGTGCCATTTACATGGTCTCCGGTGCGCTGACGCCCAGCAGGCTCAGACCGTTCCGCAATACCTGCCGGGTCGCGGCGGCCAGGCACAGGCGTGCCTCACGGAGCTTCTCTTCATCCACCAGAAACTGCTGAGCGTTGTAATAGGCATGGAATTCTCCGGCCAGATCACGCAGATAATACGCCAGTTGATGCGGTTCCCGGCTGGCAGCCGCCACTTCGACGATCTCGGGGAAGCGTGACAGTGTCACCAGCAAATTCTGCTCCTCGATGCTGGTCAGCCGGTCGGCGGCTGTCAGGCCGCGGGACGGCTGATGTTCGAGTCCGCGTTCGTTCAGCTGTTTGAAAACACTGCAGACGCGGGCGTGGGCATACTGTATGTAATAGACCGGGTTGTCGTTGGACTGCGACTTGGCCAGTTCCAGATCGAATTCGAGATGCTGATCACTGCGGCGCATGATGTAGAAAAAACGCGCCGCGTCACGACCGACTTCGTCGCGCAGTTCGCGCAGTGTGACGAATTCGCCCGCCCGGGTCGACATCGGCAGCCTTTCACTGCCGCGATACAGAGTGGCGAATTGCACGAACAGGATGTGCAGTTTGTCCGCATCCACGCGCAGGGCCTGCATTGCGGCACGCACGCGCGGAGCATAGCCATGATGGTCAGCGCCCCAGATATCGATCAGTTGATCGTAACCGCGCCTGTACTTTTCCAGATGGTAGGCGATATCGGCGGCGAAATAGGTGGTCTGACCGTTCTCGCGTACCACCACGCGATCTTTTTCATCGCCGAAGGCCGTGGCGCGAAACCACCAGGCGCCCTCGGCCTGGTATAAATAATCTGTCTGTTTAAGTCGGGTAATGCCTGCCTGAATACGGTCTTCGTTCACCAGGGATCGCTCCGAGAACCAGTGATCGAACTCGACGCCGAATTCAGCCAGATCGTCACGGATATCCGCCAGGATCGACTGCATGCCAAAATCGAACAGCAGGCGGTACTCGTCCTGTCCCAGACTGGACTTGGCCGAGGCAATCAGGCGGTCAAGGCGCACTTCGGGATCGTCGGCAGTGCTGTTGAAATCGATAGCCGGGGGGCAGAAGCGTTCGCCATACTGGTGCCGCAGCTGAGCCGCGATTTTGCCTACGTAGTCGCCGCGGTAGCCGTTGTCCGGAAACGGGATACTGGCGCCGCCCAGCTCCAGGTAACGCAGCCACACGCTCAGCGCGAGGATGTCCATCTGTCGCCCGGCGTCGTTGACGTAGTATTCGCAGGCCACTTCATGGCCTGTTGCGCGCAGCAGATTTGCCAGGGTGGCGCCATAGGCCGCGCCGCGGCCGTGGCCGATATGCAGCGGTCCGGTCGGGTTCGCGGAGACGAATTCCAGCAGCACGCGGTTGCCGCGGCCGGTATTAGAACGGCCGTACTCAACGCCCGTTTCCAGTATTGTCCGAATCACGGATTGATAGGCGGCAGTAGTCAGGAAGAAGTTGATAAAGCCCGGACCGGCGATTTCGACGCGCTCTACCAGTGGCGATTCAGGCAACAGCTCCACGAGTTGAGCAGCCAGTTCACGTGGCTTTCGCTGCGCCGGTTTGGCCAGCAGTAAAGCTGTGTTGGCGGCAAAGTCGCCGTATTCGCGTGTCCGTGTGCGTTCGATCTGAATATTGAAATCGGCTGGCAACGTAAGTATGCCTTGCCTGATTAGCGCATCGAGGGCCTGTTGGATGAGTTGTGTGATGTGTTGCTTCATAAAAAAGCGCCGATCATACCCTGCCGATGCATGAGCGAGAAGTTATCAACGGCCATTCAGCTTTACGCTGTTTCCTGCGGATCGACATCGATAGACCAGCGGACGCGTTTGCCGGCCGGCAGATCCTCGACTTCGGGGAGCCAGCCCGCCAGCGCCTGTCGCAGGCGCGAGCGGTCAGCGGACTGAAGCAGGAGTTGCCTGCGCTGGTAACCGGCCCGGCGTGGCCGTGGTGCGGCAATCGGGCCCAGGATCTGGATCCCGGCAGTGTCGGTCAGCAGATCGCGGGCCGCCTGCAGAAAATCCTCGACTGTTTTTTCAAGCGGTGCTTCAGCACGCAACAGCGCCAGATAACTGAACGGTGGCAGTTCTGTCGCCTGGCGTTCCGCCAGCGCGGCCCGGGCAAACGTGTCGTAGTCCTGCTCGATCAGTGTGCGCAGTGCCGGATGATCCGGGTGATGCGTCTGGATGACAACATGACCCGGGTGTTCGGCCCGGCCGGCGCGGCCGCTGACCTGCACGATGAGCTGCGCCATGCGTTCAAGCGCGCGGAAATCGGTGCTGAACAGACCACCATCGGCTTCGAGAATGCCGACCAGCGCCACGCCCGGAAAATGATGGCCCTTGGCCAGCATCTGGGTACCGACCAGAATGTCGGCTGCACCGCTGCGCGCGGCGTCCAGGAGACTGGCCAAAGTGCCCTTGCGGCGTGTGCTGTCGCGATCGATGCGAACGATGCGGGCCGTCGGCAGTAATTCCTGCAAAAGCTGAACCAGACGTTCGGTACCATAGCCGATTTCAATCAGACCGCCACCACATTCGGGACAGGTCGGCGGTCGTCGTGTTTCGCGGCCGCAGTGATGACAGCAGAGCTGCCGCCGGTTTTTATGATAGGTCATGGCGGTGTCACAGCGGTGGCAGGCCACTGTCCAGCCGCAGTCGTGACACAGCAGCACTGGTGCGTATCCGCGCCGGTTCAGAAACAGCAGCGCCTGTCGTCCGGCCGCGAAATTGCGTTCGAGCAATTCGAGAAACGGCTGAGAAAGGACGCCGTGCAGCGGACTCTGCCGGATATCAAAGATCTGTAAAGCCGGCGCCTTGGCATTGCCAGCGCGTTTTTGCAGCTGTAAATGACTGTAACGGCCCTGGTCGGCATTGTGCAGTGATTCCAGTGACGGTGTTGCCGAACCCAGGATGATCGGAATCGACTCGCGGTGAGCGCGCATGATGGCGACGTCGCGGGCATGGTAGCGGAAGCCCTCATGCTGCTTATAGGAAAGATCGTGTTCTTCGTCGATGATAATGACGCCGGGCTGTCGTAATGGTGTCCACACAGCCGAGCGTGTTCCCAGCACCACGCTGGCACGACCGTCACGTGCCGCCAGCCATGCGTTGGTGCGTTCAGAGTTACTCAGTCCGGAATGCAACACGGCGATGCGGTTGCCGAACCGCTGTTCAAAGCGCTGGATGAGCTGCGGCGTCAGCGCGATTTCCGGCAACAGCACCAGTGCCTGGCGGTGGCGCTCAAGCACGGCAGCAACGCAGTGCAGATAGACCTCGGTCTTGCCGCTCCCGGTCACACCCTCCAGCAGGTGGCATTGGTAACCGTCGAGGGAAGCGGTGATCCGTGCGACCGCCCGTGCTTGCTCATCATTCAAAGTCAGCGGTGCTTCATGTGCTTGCGGCGGCGGATTCTCCGTCAAGGTCACGGCCGTCACCCAGCCGCGCCTGATCAGGGACCGGATCGGATCGCGCCAGTGGACGATACCGGCACTGATGAAATCAGCCGCGGTCAATGCCGACGGGGCGGCAGTTTCCAGCTGTTGCAGCAAATCGGCCTGGCGCGGGGCGCGCTTCGCCAGTTGCTCAACTGCGTCGACAGGTCTGTCTGCGGTTGCCACCCAGCCCTGTCGGACGGCGGCACGTGCCGGCTTGCCGCGTCGCAGGTCCGCTGGCAGCGCGGTAAAAACCACTTCGCCGATCGGGTACTGGTAGTAATCACTGGCCCAGCGCAGCAGTTGCAGATGCGTATCGCTGAACAGGGGAGCCGCGTCAATGACGGCATGCGCCTGTTTGATCTTATCGGCCGGAATGTCGGCAGTTGTCATTGATTCAAGCAGAACGCCCACGCTGCGGCGCTTGCCGAATGGTACCCACAGGCGCTGACCGGGCAGCAGATCGGTGGTTGTCGTATTCCGCGGTGGCCGGTAGGTGAAGCTGCGGCGCAACGGCGTCGCCAGCGCCACGCGCAGATAGCGGGGCGTGACAGCCATGAGGATCAGGAATCGGTGCTGACGTCTGCGGTCAGCAGGTTCTGCACTTCGTTGATGTTAAGTCGCTGCATGGTGCGACCGTCACTGGGACTCAGTGGTGACTGGTTTTTATCCTTGCTGGGGAAAACAATGAGGACCACTGGATAATCCTCGGCCAGTAACCGGTAGGCAGGATAGCTGTTTACGGTGGCAGCGTTGAGCCGCACCCGGCGCTCGCAGCTCTCATACGGTATGCCGCGGTCGATTAATTGCATGGCGACTTCTTCCAGGGCATCGGCATACAGGTGCAGTGTGATCTCAGTGTGCTCGCCCGCGGTGCCGTCTGCCACCGGCCCGGCCAGGCGGGGTTTGAAGGCACCCATAAACTGCATCGCATTGAGCGCGATTGCACGCATGCGCTTGAGCAGGCGGGGCCGGGTGTCAGCCTGAAACAGGCGTTGATAGTCGATCAGGGCCTGTTCGATCTCCTGATTGCTGGGCAGTTGCTGACGATTGTTGACACCCAGCCGTTCGGCCGCCTTGCGTTTGGCAGCCAGATAATCGCTGATGCCGTCAACGGCAACCAGCCGGGCCGCCATACTGGCGACTTCCAGGCGGACCTGACGGGCGGATTTTGAACGGGCACTCATGTTCCGGAAAGCGATGGAGTCTGTCAGGTTTCGCTAGAATAACTGCTCTGAATAGTCGCTGTCGCTATAGCCATCCTCTTGTTGCTCACGACTGAAGTCCGTGGGCACCCGTTCAGCCGGAAATACCTCGAATATGGCGTCAGGATTGCCGGCGCTCGCCAGCTTGCCGGTATCGGGGTCAATGCGTGCGTTGACCAGTCCCTGCGGGCGCGGCAACGTCGATTCAGGCCGGCCCTCCAAGGCCACGCGCATGAAATCGATCCACATGGGCAGTGCGGCCTGGGCACCGGTTTCGCGGTTGCCGAGTGGCTGGTAGTCATCGAAACCGACCCACGCGACAGTGGTAATATCGTGATTGAAACCGGCGAACCAGGCATCGCGCTGGTCGTTGGTAGTGCCGGTCTTGCCGGACAGATCATTGCGCTGGAGTTCACGATAGGCGCGGGCGCCGGTGCCGCGGCGGACAACGTCCTGGGTCATCGACGTGATCAGCCAGGCATTCTGGACCGGCAGCGTGCGCGGCGCGATCCGCTTTTCGTCGGCTTCCAGTTCCAGCGGGATAAGTCCGGAATCCAGTATCATCTCTTCGGCGGCGGTCTGGTTGACGGCTTCAGTATCAGAGCTGTCGGCATTCCGGCCATCGGCCATGACCAGGTTTTTGTTTGACTGACATTCAGTGTCACAGGCAATGAGCGGTTCAGCCTCGAACACGACACCTTCATCATCGGAGCGCTCAATACGCTCGATAAAATAAGGCTCGATCAGGAAGCCACCGTTGGCGAATACAGTGAAGGCACGAGCGAGCTGATATGGCGTTACCGCACCACTGCCGAGCGACAGTGACAGATTGGCGGGTAGTTTGTCCGTGTCAAAACCGAACCGCCACAGATGGTTCATCAGGTGCGGAATACCCATGGCATTCAGCAAGCGGATCGAGACCAGATTGCGTGAATGAATCAGGGCTTCGCGCAGCCGGGTCGGACCATAGGATCGGCCGCTGTAATTTTCCGGGCGCCAGTCGTCCTTCAGGCTGGGATCCGGGAACACCACCGGCGCGTCATTGATGATGCTGGCCGGGGTATAGCCGGCGGCCAGACCCGCCGAATAAATGAACGGCTTGAAACTGGAACCGGGCTGACGCTGAGCCTGGGTCGCCCGGTTGAATTTACTGCGTTCAAAATCGAATCCGCCAGCAAGCGCGAGTGTCGCGCCGTCGTGAGGATCGAGTGATACCAGGGCACCCTCGACGGCAGGCAGTTGACTCAGACGCCAGTAGATCTCGGCGGCTCCCGCTTCCTCTGCCTCCGTGCCGTTTGCATTCTCTTCATCTGCTTCTTCAGCAGCTTCCTTCTGTTCTTCGGCCAGGCGCACGATATCACCGACCGCAACTACATCGCCGGCGCTTTCAGGCGGCGAGCCGGTCCAGTTCTCGGTTTTGTACGGCCGTGCCCAGGACAGGCCTTCCCATGGAATTTCAATGGCACCGACGCCTTTCAGATAGGCTGATGCGGTGCGCTCACCAATGGCTGTAATGACCGCCGGCTTCAGGCCGCCGATGGTGGAATAATTCAATAACAGCCGCGACAGATCGGTCTCGTTCATGCCCGGCTTGAAATCTTCATGGTGATGCTCCGGCCCGCGATAGCCGTGACGCTTGTCATAAGCCAGCAACGCCTCGCGCAGCGACCGGTTGGCGGCACCTTGCAGATGGTCGTCAACAGTAGTGTAAACACGAAAACCACTGGTGTAAGTCGCTTCTTCGCCGTATTCATCGACCATGTACTGACGCACCATTTCGGCGACATACGGCGCTTCCAGTTCGACATTCGCACTATGCAACCGTACAGCAACAGGTGCGTTTATGGCTGTCTGATGTTGTTCATGACTGATATAGCCGAGCCGCAGCATGCGGTTAAGAACATACGTCCGCCGCTCGCGGGCACGTTCGGGGTTGGTGACCGGGTTAGTGGTCGACGGTGCTTTGGGGAGGCCGGCTATCATGGCGGCCTGAGCGAGATTCAGCTGATCGACGTCGGTACCGTAGTAGACCTGCGCCGCAGCGGCAACGCCATAGGCACGCTGGCCAAGATAGATCTTGTTCAGATACAACTCGAGTATTTCATTTTTGCTGAGTTCGCGCTCAATCTTGAGTGCCAGAATGACTTCATTGAGCTTGCGCAGGTAAGTTTTCTCGCGGGTGAGAAAAAAGTTGCGCGCTACCTGCATGGTAATCGTGCTGCCGCCCTGGGTTTTATCCCCCGTGCGCATGACATGGATACCGGCGCGCAGGATGCCCTGCCAGTCAACACCCGGATGTTGATAGAAGCGATCATCCTCGGCCGCCAGGAAGGCTTTGACCACCTGCGGGGGAATATCATCGATAGAAAGCGGGCTGCGGCGCATTTCGCCGAACTCCGCTATCAGCGAGCCGTCGCGGCTGTAAACGCGTAATGGTACCTGCAGCTCGACATCGCGCAGATTGTCACTTTCGGGGAGCTGGGGGACGACGTACCAGGACACCAGCGCCACCGAAATGATCCCGAGCAGCAGCAGACCCAGTAACGTACTGAAAATAAATCTTAACATTTTATGCTTACTGCCTGTTCCAACTCCGCTTTTGTAGCACTGTTCGACATCCAATAAATACCACGTTCAATTAATTGTCAGTTTTGAGTAATTGGTTGAAAAACCGGAAAAATGCAATTGTTTTTTAAATCCGCCTTGGCTATAGTCGCAATTATAATTTAATGCGCATTATATTAAATGCGAGATAAGCTGGGGCTTTTAAAGGGAATAATTGGGTGCCACTCTTCCGGAAACAATCCATTCCACTGGTTGGTATTGATATCAGCGCGACGGCGGTCAAGTTACTTGAGCTGAGTCGCAGTGGTAGCCGCTATCGAGTCGAAAGTTACGCCGTCGAGCCACTGCCCACCAACTCTGTCGTTGATAAGAATATATCCGATGTGGAGGCTGTCGGCGAGGCCATCGGCCGGGCAGTGAAGAAATCGGGCACCCGCAACAGACAGGCCGCCGCCGCCGTCGCCGGCTCCGCGGTGATCACCAAAGTCATTACCATGCCCGGCGATCTTTCCGAAGAAGAGATGGAGAACCAGATTCAGGTCGAGGCGGATCAGTATATTCCGTTTCCGCTGGATGAAGTCAGTATGGATTTCGAAGTGCTTGGCACCTCCGAACAGAGTTCCGAACGAGTCGATGTCTTATTGGCGGCATCGCGCAGTGATAACGTCGATGTACGTGTCGCTGCGCTGGAAGTCGGCGGCCTGGCGGCCCGGATAATCGATGTCGAGGCCTTCGCCCTGGAGAATACCATCCGGTTGCTGGCCGAGGATCAGTTTAATAATGCCGGCGACAAGATCGTGGCGATCGCTGATGTCGGTGCGACTGTAACAACTTTCAGTGTGTTGCAGAACCTGAAGATTATCTACTCGCGCGAACAGGCGTTCGGCGGCAGTCAGTTGACCGAGGAAATCCAGCGCCGTTACGGCCTGTCTTATGAGGAAGCCGGGCTGGCCAAGCGTCAAGGCGGTCTGCCGGATAATTATGAGCCGGAAGTTCTGGAACCCTTCAAGGAGTCCATGGCGCAGCAGATAAGCCGCGCCCAGCAGTTCTTTTACTCCTCCAGTCAGATCACCGGTATTGATCATCTGTTTCTGGCAGGCGGCTGCGCCTCGATCCCGGGCGTTGTTGAAGTCGTCTCCAACAAGCTGAACGTGCCGGTCAGTGTTGCTAATCCGTTTGCGAAAATGGCAGTGGCCTCCAGGATTCCGACACAGGTTCTGGCGAATGATGCGCCGTCCATGATGGTGACCTGCGGTCTCGCATTGCGGAGTTTCGACTGATGGCCAGAATCAACCTGTTACCGTGGCGTGAGCGGCGCCGCAAGCAGAGGCAGACCGAGTTTTATGGATTGCTGGCAGTTGCTGCCGTGGCCACCCTGCTGGTCTGGGGCGGTGTTCATTTTCATTACAACCAGCGTATCGAAGCCCAGAACATGCGCAACCAGTTCCTGGAAACGCAGATCGCGCGTCTGGATCAGCGTATCAAGGAAATCGAGGAACTTGAGAAAGAAAAGGAACGATTGCTGGCGCGTATGCGTGCAATCGAACAACTGCAGACCAACCGGCCGCTGATTGTCAGGCTGTTCGATGAACTGGTGACCAGCCTGCCGGATGGCGTCAGTCTCAGCAAGGTTACTCAACAGGGTTCCAACATCATTATCAACGGAGTGGCGCAATCAAATGCGCGTGTATCGTCATTCATGCGGAATCTGGAGAGTTCCGACTGGCTCGAAGGCCCGAAACTGGACATCGTCCAGACTGAAACTGCTGAAGGGCTGCGGATCAGTAACTTCACCCTGCGTTTCAACCAGGTGATACCGACGGCCGAAGATGGCAGGGGTGAAGGCGCATGAAGCTGGACGACTTCCGCAATATCGATCTCCAGAATCTCGGCAACGCGCCCTGGCCGGTCAAGATGCTTGTCATTGTTGTCGTGTGTGGCGCTATTTTCTATGCGACCTGGCATTACGATGTCCAGAAGCAGCGGACCAAGCTTGAACAGATCGTGCAACAGGAAAACGATCTCAAGCAGACCTTCGAGATCAAACAGCAAAAGGCGGCGAATCTCGAAGCGCTCAAACAGCAGATGGCGGAAATGGAACAATCTTTTGGTGACATGCTGCGGCAGCTGCCGAATCAGACCGAAGTTGCCGGACTACTTGTTGACATCTCGCAGACAGGACTTGCCGCAGGACTTGAATTCGAATTGTTCAAACCGGAGGAGGAAATCCCCTCCGATTTTTATGCGGAATTGCCAATCCAGATCCGCGTGGTCGGTGATTATCATCAACTCGGCGAATTTGTCAGTGGTGTGGCGTCTCTGCCGCGTATCGTGACGACACATAATGTCAATATCTCCCGTTCCGATGGTGCCGGAGACAAGTTGACGATGAATGCCGTTGCCAAGACTTACCGAGCACTTGAAGAAGAGGAAAGCAGAAATGCTTCGCCCAAGGCCAAGCAACGGCGCCAGCGCTAAACTGACCCTTGTTGTCAGCCTCGGCGCGCTCCTGCTGGGCGGCTGTGTGTCACGGGATATGAGCGACCTCGAGTCCTATGCTCAGAAGACACTGGCGCGCCCGGGCGGACGTCTCGAGCCGTTGCCCGAGATCAGACCTTATGAGGCCTATACTTATCAATCAGGGGGTGCCGGCGCCAGGAATCCCTTCAAGCTGTTCTATGAAAAGCAGCCCGAACAGGTGGCGGATGCGCAGGAATCCGGTCTGACCGAGGAAATGGAACACGAGCTTCGGCACCGTAACCGCGAAGAGCTGGAGCAGTTCGAGCTCGACAGTCTGGCAATGGTCGGGACCCTCGAAAACAGTGGTGAGGAATGGGCCATCGTGCGCGATCCCGACGGTGTGGTTCACCGGGTCAAAGTGGGGAATTATCTGGGCCTGAATGTCGGCAAAATCACTAATATTTATGAAGACAGAATTGAATTAAGGGAGATCATCAAGGACAGTCAGGGGCGCTGGCAGGAACGCGAAGCGGCTGTTGCGCTGTCCGAATGAGAACAATTCGATGGGGGTAAGTAGCATGAACATGCGCCGAGTGACGACGAGAACGTCAATGGCAACGGGGACTTGGCTGGGGCGCTGCAGTGCCTTGCTGTTACTGTTGGGGATGGCCGTTCAGACCCAGGCACAAAGCCGCAGCCTGGATGGCATCAGTCATGCCGCATTGCCGGGGGACGAAGTACAGATCAAACTGACCTTCTCCGCTCCCGTCGATAGCGAGCCGATGCATTTCACCATCGATAATCCGGCGCGTATCGCACTGGACTTTCCGGATACCGGCCTGAAACTGCAGGACAAGACCCAGAGCATTGGCGTCGGCATGGCGCACAGTGTTACTGCGGTCGAGGCGTCCGGTCGCACCCGGGTTGTGCTCAATCTGGTGCAGTCGGTGCCCTATGATCTCGAGACGCAGGGCAATACGGTGATTGTGACGCTGGAAGGCAGCGGCCGCTCGGCAGCGGCGCGGGTCGAGTCCAGCGATATGGCCGCCACCCGATCGTCCGAAAGCCGGAGTCCGGATCTGGTGGCCACGGGTCGTATCGATGACATCGATTTCCGCCGCGGCAGCGAAGGCCAGGGACGCATAGTCGTCACGCTTTCCGATCCGTCGGTGTCGGTGGATATGAGTAAAGAAGGCGACAAAGTCATTGTCGATTTTCTGGATACCAATCTGCCACAGCAACTGGATCGGCGTCTGGACGTGATCGATTTCGCCACACCCGTCAGCGAGATTGATACACGTTCACGCGGCAATGGGGTGCGCATGCAAGTCAGCACCATCAATGATAACTACGATTACCTGGCTTATCAGACCGACAACGTGCTGACGGTCGAAGTCAAGCCATTAACCGAGAAAGAGAAAGAAGAACAGAAAAAAGATGAATTCGGTTATACCGGTGAACGCCTGTCACTCAATTTCCAGGACATCGAGGTACGCGCGGTATTGCAGCTGATTGCTGATTTTACCGGCCTCAACATGGTTGCCAGCGACTCGGTCGGTGGCAACGTCACCTTAAGACTGAAAAATGTTCCCTGGGATCAGGCGCTGGATATCATTCTGAAGTCCAAGGGACTTGGGATGTGCCAGGTCGGCAACGTCATCATGGTGGCGCCGCAGGAAGAAATAGCCGCGCGCGAAAAACTCGAGCTTGAATCGGAAAAACAGCTGGAGGAACTCGAGCCGATGCGCACCGAATTCCTGCAGGTCAATTATGCCAAGGCTGATGACCTGGCTACCCTGATCAAGGCCGAGACGAATAATCTGCTGTCGGACCGCGGTAATGTGACGGTCGATCAACGCACCAATACATTGATCGTGCAGGACACAGCTGCCAGTCTGCAGGCCATCCGCGGGATGGTGGCAAGACTGGATATTCCGGTGCGCCAGGTGCTGATCGAGTCCCGAATCGTCAATGCAGACGAGAGTTTCGCCAAGGATCTGGGTGTGAAATTCGGTTACAGCAAGCACACCAGTCAGACGTCACAAACCAGTGGAGACCTGTTCGGCACGGTCGGTGGCAAGCTCGAAGGTGATACCGAATTTGCACCGGGTCCGACCTCTTTCAATACCGACGGTGCGGAAAACTTTATCGTGTCACTGCCGGTGGCTGAACCGAATGCGGCGCTGGGCCTGGCGATCGGCAAGATCGGTTCCTATCTGTTGCAGCTGGAACTGTCGGCGGCGCTGGCCGAGGGCCGGGGCGAGGACATCGCCAGTCCGCGTGTCATCACGGCCAATCAGCGCGAAGCCATCATCGAATCCGGTGTGGAAATTCCCTTTCAGGAAGCTTCTTCCAGCGGTGCCACGGCGGTGTCTTTCAAGAAGGCCGTGCTCAGTCTGCGCGTCACGCCGCAGATCACACCGGACGATCGGATTCTTCTCGATCTGCAAGTCAATCAGGATACCCGTGGCTCACCCGAAGTGCTGGGCGTGCCGCCCATCAATACCCGATCGGTGACCACCCAGGTACTGGTCGATAACGGCGAGACGGTGGTACTCGGCGGTATCTATACTCAGACCGACCGCCAGCAGTCGGATCGCGTCCCGTTCTTCGGTGATTTGCCGTACTTCGGTTTCCTGTTCCGGCGTACCGCCGTGGACAGCTCGCGGACCGAGCTGTTGATCTTCGTCACGCCCAAGATTCTCAGCGAGAATGTTCAGATTTAAGGGAGTTAAAGCCGCAATACCCTAGGCGATCCTGGAGATTCACAGACCGGGACTACTGGTCGCGGTCGGCAAGTTCTACAATAGCGGTGCAGCCCCGACGGGGTGCACCGTTTTTTTATGGCCGGACCAGTACTTCCGGCGAACACTCGTGTCGAAACAATGCAATCACAAGACGCCGTTACTGACTGCCAGCGGAATCTCTTTCTGATCGGCCCCATGGGCGTGGGGAAGTCCACCATCGGCCGGCAGCTGGCCAGGCGCCTGGGCCGGGATTTTTACGACAGTGATCAGGAGATCGAGAAGCGTACGGGTGTGGATATACCCTTGATCTTCGAGATTGAGGGAGAGGACGGTTTCCGCCGGCGCGAGCGTCAGGTGA
>CAZFUS010000031.1:0-25466 GCA_964522485.1 uncultured Enterobacteriaceae bacterium
ACGTCGTTCGCGAGTCGCCTTAAACGGCTGAGCGCTATACTGAGTTGTGCCGGCACCGGGTCATTACCTGCCCTCCCACCGTAGGTCAGCTTTTCAACTTCATCCCCCTTGCATCGTGTAGCGCCGCCAGCTTTTGCAGGATTACCGGGTCATACGCGAGGGACGTAGTGAATATATGCTGTTCAGCGTCCGCGAAGGCCGCGGTGGACAGAACGCTCTTCAGATAGTTTTCGGCCTTATACGCCGCCTCTTTGAACTTCTCTTCGCCTTTAAAGAAGTAACTCGCTGTATCATGCAGTTCCTTTTTGCCTTCATCATCCATAGGGAACGGCTCGTCAGCTTGCCAGTTCGCATGGTGCACGAAACGGTTAAGAACCATAGAACCAACATCACGGGGGAGCTTAGCGTCTAAACAGAGCTGTTTGATAGACTCGATATGCCCGCTGTCCATGGTCTCTGGTACAACCATGCTCGGGTTTAACTTATACTCAGATGCGTCTGCCGCCGGCTCATACATGGGGGCAAGGGCGCTTTCCTCGCTGCTATAAGGCGAATTCGGGTCTAGCGTCATGGTCTTGCTCCGCATGTGCTCCGGTGTTTGTCCATTGAAGTAGATATAAGCCCGCAATTCTTTGAACTGGCGTTTGTCCGCAAGGGTGGCGGTCCCCTCCGCCATACGGCCTTTTATCTCGCTGAACTGCGCTTGCGCTTGCTCGTGCGTGGCGATACTCAACGGCAACACCTTCACATCTCAGGTTAGCCGGGCACTGAAAGGCACGCGGTATGAGCAGGTCACATTTCACTGTCTGCGGCACGCTTACGGGTCCTATCTGATACACCTTGGCGGACGCTGGAACACCTACACAGTGGCGCAGCGGCTCCGAAATTCCACGGCCATGGTAGAGAGCACCTATGGCCACGGGACGGGCATCGAAGCGGCAGATATTGAAGCAGCGGCCAGACGTACCGTTTCGGGACTATCAGTGGTAAATGGTGGTAAAGCTGTGACACCGTCCCGGGCTAAGGCTGGGTAATCAACACGTTACAAGGCATTACATAAGCTGCCATATGTGAAAGAATTATCACTGCATTGTCGGCCACGCGCAAAGCGGAAGCCGGATTAGTACAATAGAATAACTTTCAATGACTACGGACTACAGGAACGAGCCATGAACTTTTACGATGCCAGCCGGGATACTCTGAATTTCATTGTCCGCGCCATTGGTCTGGTGCTGTTGCTGTTCGGGCTATGGCTCGCACTGAAAGTGCTGTATGAAGCGTGGGATCTGTATCATGAGCCAGCACGCATCGAACGTTTTGCCAAGGCAGTCGAGGAAGGCTCGAACATCGACCGCAGCATCGCACCCCTGCAGTTCGAGGCACTGGGCGGCGGCAAAACACAAACCGATGATACTGCCGCCCTGAATGCCTACGGCGAGGAGGCCGGGCAGTCACAAGCACAACCGGATGCATCACAAAGCGACCCGCGCTATCGCTTCCGGCTGTCGTATTACATTGCCTGGATCCTTGCCCTGCTGCTGCTCCTCCTGCTGGCGCGTATCGCCCTGGGCGCGATGCGCACCGGGGGTGAGCTTGTCCTGTATGAGACCCAGATGAAACGTTTTGCACGTGAACTGGTGCGTGAAACGGTTCGCGGCCGGCGAAGCGAAGAAGACGAACAGCGTGCCGGCTCCAGCACGGAGGATCGGCGCTACTAGTCGCGACTCTTCCTGCTCGAATAGTCGCGGCCCGGGTTATTTTGCCGGGACCGAGTACCCCCGGCGATGGATCCAGCGGTACTATCGCCGCGGCAAGCGGCCCCGCAAGATTCGCGGCTCTTTTTCCATCCTATTCACTAATAACCACTGGCGTTCCGACTTCCACCTGTTCGAACAGTTCGATAACATCGGCGTTGCGCATGCGGATACAGCCGCGCGAGCCGGGCACGCCGATTTCTATGTCATCAGGTGTGCCATGGATATAAATATAGCGGTTATAGCTGTCGACCTCGCCGCCACAGTTTTTGCCATCCTCGGTCCCGGCCAGCCACAGGATGCGCGTCAGGATCCAGTCGCGTTCCGGCTTCACCTGCCTGAGTTCGGGGGCGTACAGCTCGCCGGTAGGCCGCCGGCCGACAAACACGGTTCCCGGCTCGCAACCGGCACCGATCTTCTCGGCGATTACATGCACCCCGCGCGGCGTACAGAAGCTGTCCTGGCGCTCGCCGGCACCGTTGCGGGCAGTGGAAACGGCATAGGCTTTGATACAGTGATCGCCCTGATACAGCGACAGTTGCTGCCGGGCAATATCGACCTCGATACGGTGGCCGGTATTCATGACCTGGTCCGGTGTACGGTTATCAGACCATCATAACTGCCATCGGCGGGTAACGGATAATCAACAATACCGGGACGCTTGGCCAGTACATTATCTTCATACCATAACGGTACGTACGGCAGCTGTTCGTGCAGACGTTCCTGCAATTGCCGATAGACGGCGCTCTGTTCGTCCAGATCGGCGATGGTAGCGGTGCTTTCAATCAGTTCATCGGCGATCGCATCGGAGTAGCGGCCTCGGTTGGCGCCGGTGGGCGGCAGCGACTCGCTGTGAAAGACATACCGGAAAATGTCCGGCAGCTTCAGTCCCACCCAGGACAGACTGTACATCTGGAATTCACCGGCCTTGATGTCAGAGTAAAATGTACCCCAGTCATAGCTCCGGATTTCGACGTCGAAACCTGCCTGCTCCAGCTGATACTGGATGATCGTGGCCAGACGGATGCGCGCCGGGTTGTTCGAGGTTTTATAGACCAGATGCGGCCGGTTGTCCGCGTCATAACCGGCGGCCCGCAGCAGGGCCCGGGCCTGTTCCGGATCATATTCATAATTCTGCAGATCCGGATGCCCGGCCCAGTGACCGGGCGGCAGCAGTGAACCGGCCAGGCGTGCGGCATCACCGAGCACCTGCTCGATTATCGCCTGTCTATCGATTGCATGCGCGATCGCAAGCCGCACGGTACGATCACCGACCAATGGGTCATTCATGTTGAAACCCAGGTAACTGAAGATGGAACCGCGGCTGGTGCGGACTTCAACACCCTCGCGATCACGCATCCAGTCGAGCAATTCCTGCGGCAGATCGCCCTGGGCCAGATCGATCTCGCCACGCATGAGTTTCAGCACCCGCACGATCGGATCCTTGACCGTGACGATATCGAACCGCTGACGATCACGCTCGCGCTCCAGCACCAGCCGTTCTTCGGAAGGCCAGCGCAGCAGCCGCAGCGGTCCGCTGCCGATCGGTTCCCGGCCGAAGGGATGATCCCGGGCCAGTTTGTCCGCCGGCAAAATCCCCAGTGTCAGCCGTCCCGGAAACAGCGGATCGGGTTCGTTAAGATGAAAGATCACGGTATATTCGTCCACGGTTTCAATACGTTCGACCATGGTCAAAGCGCCGCGATGCGGCGACGCGGTATCCGGATCCAGCACCGACCGGAATGTGGCGGCGACATCGGCGGCGGTCAAACGGCTGCCGTCGTGAAAACGCCGGCCGGAATCGCCCAGCTTGAAGCGATAGGTCGTGGCGTCCGGCTGCTGCCACTGCGCGAGTTCCGCGACCGGCCGATTGTCATCATCAAAATCCACCAGGCTGCGGTACAGCAACCGGTTGACGCGGTGGGAGGCAGCATCGGTGGCATAGCGCGGATCCAGTGTAACCGGCCCGGCGGCGATCCCCAGCCGGATGGTGTCCGGTCCCGATGATTCACTGCAACCGGTCAACAACAAGCCGCAAAAGATAGCCAGCCAGGCTGCGATGCGCCGCGCTTTACCCATCATGTTCGAACAAGGCCAGCGCTTCGACATGCGCGGTGTGCGGAAACATATCCAGAACGCCGGCGGTCACCAGACGGAAGCCGTGTGTATGAACCAGGATACCGGCGTCGTGCGCCAGGGTCCCCGGATTGCAGGAAACATAGGCGATGCACCGTACGCCGCGCCAGTTCAGCTGGCGAATGATCGCTTCGGCGCCGCTGCGTGGAGGGTCCAGGATGACGTGCTCATAGCGGCGATGCATGAACGCCGCCTGCAGATCCCTGGCGGCGAGATCGGCACGAAAGAACTCCGCATTATCCAGATCGTTGCGTGCGGCATTGGCACGCGCGCGTTCGACCAGTCCGGCATCGCCTTCGACACCGGTCACCCGGCCGGCATGACGCGCGAGCGGCAGGGAAAAATTGCCCACGCCACAGAACAGATCCAGTATGCGATCGTCGGCCCGAGGTTTGAGCCAGTCGATCACGGCATTGACCAGCGACCGGTTAATGACCGGATTGACCTGGGTAAACTCGGTCGGGGCAAATTCGAACACGACATTGTGGTCCGGCAGGCCGTAGCTCAGGGTCGCCGGTGTATCGCTGTCAAGTGGCACGATACTGTCGGGACCGGCCGGCTGCAGATAAAAGCGCACAATGTAACGACGCTCGAAGTCGCGCAGCAATTCATGGTCGCCGGATGTCAGCGGTGCCAGATGGCGCAGTACCAGGGCAACCTGGGAATCACCGATGGCAGCCTCAATCTGCGGCACCTGCCGGTAGACAGTCATGGTTCCTATCAGGTCGGCCAGTGGCCGCAGGATTTCACCGACCGCCGGGTGCAGTATCTCGCAGCTTTCCAGTTCGGCGATGTAGGGACTGTCGCGTTCACGAAAACCGACCAGCACCTTATCTTTCTTATCGACGTACTTCACGCCCAGCCGTGCCTTGTGCCGGTAACCCCAGACCGGTGCGGTCATCGGCAGTCGCTCGGCTGTCGGCTGCACGTTACCGATATGCTGTAACTGCGCCATCAGGACCGCCTGCTTGTGCGCGATCTGGGAGCCGGGATCCAGATGCTGCAGCCGGCAACCGCCGCACAGCCCGAAATGCGGACAACGCGGTTCGACCCGATCCTGACTGGCATTGATGACCCGAGTCATCACCGCCTCGTCGAAGCGGCCGCGCCGGGACCGGTAACGCGCGCGCACGATCTCGCCCGGCAGGGCGCCGTCAATGAAAGTCGCCTTGCCATCGATGCGCGCGACGCCACGCCCTTCGGGCGACAGCGAATCAATCACGGTTTCAAAAACGGCGCGGGAATCGGGCGACTGACGGCGGGACACGGCTGATAACAATTTAACGTGGAATCAGTGGCGGGCATCGGCCCGGGACCAGGCTGCAAGAAACTCATCGAAATGCGGTTTCGATTCAGCCTGAAGATAATCGCGCAGCGACTGACATTCGCCTTCATACCATTCCCGGCTGCGGCGACCGCGCAGCAGCTCGAAGCGCAGATACACCAGGTAGGTATTCAGCACATCGGTTTCGCAGTAGTCACGGATACCAGCTACGTCGTCGGCCAGAAACCGATCCCAGACGTCGGCGCCGGTGATATCGAGCTTGCCTGGCAAACCGAGCATGGTCGCGATCTCGTGCAGGGGCGCGCAGGCCCGGCCTTCGTAACCGGACAGCACATCCATGAGATCGGTATGGCGCTGGTGGAAGCGGTTCAGATAATTGTTGAAACGGAACGACTGATCGTCGTCACCGGTATCCCAGTAACGCGGCGCCGGTACGCCATGCAGCAGTGCACGGTAATGCAGCACCGGCAGATCAAAGCCGCGGCCGTTCCAGCTCACCAGCACAGGACTGTAGCGTTCGATACCGTCAAAAAACCGCTGCACCAGTTCGGCTTCGCCGGAATCGACGTCGCCCAGCGACCACAGACTCAGCTTGTCTTCATGACGCAGCAGCACCGAGATAGCAACAACGCGCTGCAGGTGATGGCGAATGAAATCGCTCTGGCCAGCGGTTTCCTGGCGCCGCCGGCTGAACATGACCTCGGCCGTTTCGCGATCACTCAGACCCTGCAGATTGTAGAGGCGTCCGGCAGATTCGGTGTCCGGAACGGTCTCGATGTCGAAAACCAGGGTCGTCATAAGCCGCCGTACTTTTAGTCTTACTTTCTGACCCAGTTACCCGAGCCATCCTGGTACCACCATCCGGACGGTGCATTGGCCACCCAGCGCTCGGCAAAGATGGCCTTGATATCAGGTTCCCATTCCGGATGGCCGTTGGTGCTGGCAATTTCCCGGTACAGCGACGCGCGATCACTGTTCTCATTGGATACCAGTTTCTTGACCGTGTTGCGATCCTTGAGCGGCACCGCCGAGTCATCGCGAATGGTAATGAAACCGTTGCGATCCATGCCCACCGCGCCGCTGTTGTAAAACGGCTTGAGCTGTTCATGGCGCGCACTCATTGAGTTTTTGAGTTTATTGATACCCGGCGTTGAGATGTTGATATCGGGCTGTTGGGCATGGACAGGCGTGACCAGAAAATTCACCAGGGTTGCCAACGGCCATGGCACGGCGGAGCCATCAACACCCGACTGCGGATCATCCAATATCTCCTGCGGCATTTTGTCCGGCGTATCAGCCGGCACCTGATCGGGTTGCACCGACTCATCGGCCGGAATCTCGCTTTTCGGCAGCGATTCGCCATAGACCTCGCGGATGAACCGATCGGCGGCTTTTTCCGCCGCAGCCGCCGGAAAATAGATATTGACCGTCACACAGGCGGTCAGCAACAGCAGGCTGCCCAGCAGCGAAAAACGTGGCGCGGGCTTGTTCATGTCAGGCGCTCCCTTGATCAGACAATAACGTGGCATTCGCATTTGTCCGTTAGACATTGGAACAATGGCTTGATTCTCGGTGTTCCAGTTTGATCCGAAATTCAACTATAACTTCAAGTATACCTGTTCATTCTATCTTCACTTCACCTTCTGCGATCTGCTCAAAGCCTTCGATCAGGACATCCCAGGCAACTACGGTGCCGGCAAGCCTGACTTCCACCCACGGCGGCAACAGGCCGCCACGGGTCAGCAGATAATGGCCCTCATCATACTGTTCCACACCACCCAGATGACAGAAGCCGCGCTCCAGCCGGCAGCTTACGCCCAGCTCGCCGTAGGAATATTCATCAAAATAACGCAGAAACCCACGCGAGAGCGCACCGCTCAGGCCGCCGCCGATCTGACTGAGATTGTTCAAGGCCTGCTGGCTGATGCGATGCCGGACATCGCCATCGTCACGAGTGCTCAATTCGGCATCGAACGCCACCGGTTGCCAGTTTTCCAGCCGCAAACCGTGAACATGGCCGCTCAACTTGCCGGTAATCTTACCAAAGGCGAACGTATCGGTCAGTTGCAGCAGATCAATCTGTGCGACATCGACATCGGCAGTCAGCACCGGCAGACTGCCGAACAGATCACGCACCTGGAGATTCCGCAGCCTGACCCGGCCGTTGAACATGCGCATCAGCAGTTCCCCTTCCATGCGCAGATCACCGTCTTCATAGCTCAGACCGCTGAATTCCCCGCTGAGACTGCCGCTGAATTCCGGCCATTCCAGCGCCCGGGTCAGGGTGGGCAATGATACATCCTGCAATGCGCCGGCCATGCGCAGTGCAAAGTCATCAGTGCCGGGATCCTGCAGACCGAACTGGTTGATACGCAGTATCCCGTCCAGCACCGTGACATCCTGCCAATCGGTCACCTCGACATCAAAACCCCGGCTGGCCAGCCGGATTGCGCCACTGGCCAGGGCGATACGGTAAAGATCAATGCCGGCCCAACTGATATACGATTCATGATCCTGACCTGCATCGAGCTGCAGATCGGTTTCCAGCCCTATAACATTAAAGCGCCCGCTGCTGTCAGTCAGATCGACATTATCAAGCATCACTTCCAGCGCGGTTGTCTTGCCGTCACTCATTGCCAGCTCCACGGCCAGCGCACCTGTCACCCTGATATCGTTGTAGGGTGTATCGATCAGCCAGGGCTGACCGTATACCGGAAACGCTTCAGTCAGATCCGTCGCCGGCAGATCGAGTACCAGTTGTTCGATGGATATCTCATCTGTCAGTCGCAGCTGGCCATCCGCGCTCAGTGACAGAATACCAGGGTGGTCATAAACAAAATTCGTGAACGTCAGTCGATCAGAGTCAGGCTGATAGCGGAACGCCGAGTCTGCGGTCAGTGGCTGTTCCTTGATCGCGATGTAAAAACCGGGCGCGCTTTCCGTGTCATGCAGCGGCGCTACCAGATACAGTTCACCGGCATCAATCGTCAGTGCGGTATCACCCTGCCACTTACCGTCCGAATGTTCGGCTCGCAACGATGCCTTGCCCGACACTGCCTGTGCAACGCTGGTGCCTTCATAATTCACATTCGCCAGTGTCAGGTCTGCCCGGATGGATGTCAGCGGCCAGCCAGAGGCGGTCATTGTGCCGGTGATACTGCCCTGCAGTCCCTGCGTGGCATTGCCCATTCCGGTCCCGTTCAGTAACGGTTGCGCCGATTCCAGATCCATGCCCTGCAATTGCGCATTCAGCCGCCAGTCCGGCGCCGGTCCATCCAGATCCAACGCCAGCTGTCCGCCAGCCAGCGGTACAGCCTGCAGCTGTACCTGCTGCAAACCGTCATCGAGATGGTAACTGAAGGTCAGCCGCCCCCGGAGTCCGCCGAACTGCGGATGCTCAAGACTGAGCACACCCTCCTGACACTCCAGGACACGTTCGATCTGTGTGACTTCGCAGAGAATATCGATATTGGACAGCGGCTGATCCGCGGCGAGGTGCAGCGAGTCCGCCCTGAATTCCAGCTTATAGGTTTGACGATCAAGCGGGTCGAGCTCTACGTGCGCCTTACTGATATGAACGGCCTCATAATCGAGCGTATCGAACTCCAGCTGGATCAGCGGCCGTTCCTGATCCGCAGCGATGAGCGTGGCGGGCAGAAACAATGCGATCATGAAACGCGACAGCAGATGCCCGGATCCGCGGGCGGCAGTGAACGGGCGCCCGGCGATCAGGGAACTGTTACGTCGGGAAGACGTTGGTCGAGAGGTAGCGATCACCGCGGTCGCAGATAATGGTCACGATCACGGCATTCTCCACCTCGCTGGAGAGGCGCAGCGCCGCCGATATCGCGCCGCCGGACGAAATGCCTGCAAAGATACCTTCCTGACGGGCGAGTTCCCGGGTCATTTGCTCGGCCTCTTCCTGGCTGACATCGATAATCTGATCGACGCGTGCACGATCAAAGATCTTCGGCAGATACGCTTCCGGCCAGCGGCGAATACCGGGAATACTGGCATCGTCCTTCGGCTGCACACCGACTATCCGGACGGCAGGGTTTATTTCTTTCAGATACTGCGACACCCCCATGATCGTGCCGGTGGTGCCCATGGAACTGACGAAATGGGTGATCCGGCCATGGGTGTCGTGCCAGATCTCGGGACCGGTACCCTCGTAATGCGCGCGTGGATTGTCCGGGTTGGCGAACTGGTTCAGTACCAGCCCCTCACCCTTTGCGCCCATGTCATCGGCAACATCGCGCGCCTCCTCCATGCCGCCTTCCCTGGACACCAGGATAAGCTCGGCACCGAAGGCCTTCATTACCGCGCGACGCTCCAGGCTCAGATGCTCCGGCATGATCAGCACCAGACGGTAACCCCGCATGGCCGCGACCATGGCAAGCGCAATACCGGTATTGCCGCTGGTGGCTTCTATCAGAGTGTCGCCGGGCTTGATGTCGCCGCGTTCCTCGGCGTGCTTGATCATACTGAGTGCCGGACGGTCCTTGACCGAGCCGGCCGGATTGTCGCCCTCCAGCTTGGCCAGCAGCAGGTTGGATGTCGTACCCGGCAGGCGTTGCAGGCGCACCAGCGGAGTATTGCCGACAAAGCTCTCAATCGTCGGAATATCAAGCTGCGGTGCAACCGGTTTGGCGGCGGGTTCATTCATAGCCGGGAATTCTGCCAGATTCGACGGGTTTAAACGAGCGGCTGCCTGACCGGCAGACAGCACTGGTATTATCTGAGACCTATTGCGACAGGCCGGATTCCCGATAGACGACAACCCGAGTCATGCCTTCGGCGGTGTCCGTTTCATGCTCCGTCAGAGACTGTGTCTCGATTACCACTTGCTGATCATCGGATTCGTGGACTAAATCTGATACGACCATGATGACTTCAAGTTGAAACCGACCGTCCTGCTTCAGAACGACCCATGCTCACTCGGAGTCGGGTTTGACGATATCCACAATCAGAGCGCGGACGACGCCATCCGATTGATTCTCCCACCAGTGTGACACTCCGGTCTTTTCAATAGCCACCTCGCCCGCTTTACGCAGGATGGGTTCGGGATGATCGTTGCGGTGTTCGATGATTTCTCCCTCCAGTATGTAGGCGAAACCGGGTCTCGACTGATGCTGGTGCACCGCGACCACACCGCCGGGCTCGATCGTGATCTCCCGCGCCCGGAACTGACGGTCTGTCATTGACGGGAACTCCTCGCCCAGCTCGACCACTCCGAGCATTTCCACCGCAGAAATGCCGCGCGTTTCAGCAGGCCCTTCCAGACCGAGTTTCCTGGCTGTGTCATATTCCTGTTCCGGCACGATTTCCGGATGGCTTTTGTCTTCATGGGCATGTACCGTCGAGCAGACCAGCATCAGAATCATGAACAGGTGCATGCACACAGATTGCGAATTGCTGGGTGTTAATTGCATCGTCATCCTCTCTTGAACGGTGGACCGGCCAGCTATTAATCAAGGCGTCGACTGTCACGAATGCCGGTTCAGCAGCAGCCCCACGCCGGTCACCAGAACGGTCACCACCAGGCACGCACCACCAAAATACAGCAACCAGCGAAAAGCGGGAAAGAAGGCGAGACCGAAGAAACCGCCCGAGACGGCTATAGCGGCAACCGGCGCGCTGATCCGGGCCAGCCATTTCAGACCGGCTGACAGTGGGGCGGAGTCCAGCAGGATCTGAATAACCAGCGACAGAACGACCCAGACACCGGCATGTGCATGTCCCGCCCGCCACAATGCCCACTGGGTTTCATCCAGGGCCAGCTCACCGGCACTGACACCGGCTGTTCCATCGGTCAGGATGCCAAGCAGCGCCAGACCGCCATAGAGGATCGTGGGCACAGCCAGCAATGTAATGCCGGCAACCAGTCTGGTTTCACGTGACAACACCATGCCAGGCTCCGGATGGTCGCAATTGCCTTGTCCGATATTTGAAAATGTTATTCATCGTATAGCGACAGTTCCCGGCTGGTACGTTCAGCATCCGTATCAATGATGGCGTCAATGCCCTCAATGAAACGGATATAATCAGCCGGTAGTCGATGCTCTCTGGCGCCTCTCAACACATGTTCCTTGTACCAGTGCAGAGGCTTCAGCGCGCTGTCTGTTCTGATGGCAACATATGTCTGCGCCGCAAGTATCTCGCCATTATTGCACTGAACATGGACCCACTGCCTTTCATAACCGTAGCCGCGATCTTCAAACCTGTCGAGCTTGGACATATCCGCATCCGCGATCTCAAAAATAACACCCCAGACGGAATCCGCGGTATTGCCTGTAAAACAGGCATCACACTTCCCTGAACTATCCAGGATACTGACTTTGTGGAATGCGAATCGATACTCTTTAAGACAGCCGACACCTATCCGGCTTGGCGACTCGATCCTGGCAGCCAGCCGCCTGCTTGACATATTAGAACCGTAAGCAAAATACAACATGAAAACCTAAATCATTTCATCCCTAATATTCGGGCGTTTCGTCACCGGCGTGCACTTTCCCTGAAGAGACTGTTTGGAAAATCATCTGCTGTCTTCTTCTCTGCTGTCCGCTTGCGAAGCATCAAGCCGTACCGGCCGGTCATCGCGCTCGCGCAGCAACCAATAGACGATTCCGAGTACTAGTGTCGCGCCGGCAAGCGCGGCAATGCTTACCGCACTGGTCGCGCTAACGTCCAGAATAACAAATTTCCGACTCAGCACGAGCAGGGAAATCAGAACAACCGTTTTGACCTGCATGATGCCAACAGCCCGCAGCCACGCAAACAATGGAATGCTCGAACTCCATTGCAATCAGCAGTGTCATTAGCGCACCGAAGAGACCTGAAATTCCTTATAGTGCAGCCGATCGAAGAGCCCGCCCAGCACCAGCGGCACAATCTGGGTAATCAGCTGAAACAGCGCGATGACGATGACTACGGCTATTATCAGGCTTAATATCAGAGCGACAATTTGTTCGAAGCGTTCGTACATCGATGAACGAGGACTCATCATACTTGAACGAAACAACCGGATTATCCGGTTCGCTTTTCGACTTTATCGAAGCGCTGCGGTGTGAGTTTCCAACCGCTTTGACTGATCTCCAGCAGGATAAAGGACGGGCCGCCGTAGGTGCGGGCACGCCCCGCCGCGCCGGGATTGAGTATCCAGGGGAACTCGGCATCATCGATAACCAGCCGGTGACTGTGTCCATAGACCACGGCACGCGCGTCGGGAAATTCACGTCGTAGCCGGGTGTGCCGGTCTTTGGCCCGCCAGGCATCGCCGTGCACAATGACCAGCGTGCCGCCGGGCAGATCGAGTGTGGCCCGCACAGGCAAAGCGGCCGGATCCGCGCCGTCTGCACTATCCGGCCACTTGTCCGAAGTGTCGTTGTTGCCGCGCACCGCCACGAGCCGGCCGGCCCGCTGCCGCATCGCGTCTAAAACTGCTGCGGCACCGATATCACCGGCATGGACCAGCACATCGCAGCCCACTATGGCGGCTGCGATGCGTGAATCGAGCACACCGTGGGTATCCGCAACCAGGGCAACCCGCATCGTTTCAACCTCAATTGGCCTGCATGGCACCGGCAATCATGATGACAGGGGGAATCATGGTCCCCCTGGCGCTATTTGATCAACAGACGCTGATAAATAGCGAACAGTCCGATCAAGGCAAAAACGATCAATACGGCTCCTATGATGTAAGCGCCGGTCTCGCGGCCGGCTACAATGCCGGCGAGTGCCACGGCGACTACCAGTACAACTGGCGCGATAACCGCCGATATGAAGAATGCCGGCGTATCGCCGAGTCTGGGCTTGAGACTGTGTTCACCCCAGTAGACGAGCCAGTACCAGGCATAAATCAGACCTATCAGTGTGGGTATGGCAAATGCTATTGCGGCGATGTAGGCCATGAATCAAAGCAGAAAAAAGTCACGGGAATCGAACAGACAGCGCTCAAAGACCATCATACAGTCCGGCAGCGGTACTTCAGAATGTCATTCTCCGGCTTCGCTGTCCGGGTCGCTGGCCTGATTTTCAGCTGTAGTCTCATTATGCCTGAGTGTTTCCACATCGACCTCTTCCGCGAGGTCCTCTTCGGGTTTACGGATGCCGATGTGATAGGCCGCGTACCCCGGTCGCATTGCGCGGTTCAAGGCCATTCCGAGTACGCGGCCGCTGTAGGGCGAATGGATTTCATTACGCTCGTTGGTAATCGGATTGGTGACTTTGCCCAGCACATCCCCTTCGCTGATCCTCTGACCGAGATCAACCTTGCTCGTCAGTATGCCGTGACTTTCCACGCGTACCCAGTTGGAATCGTAATATATCGGCTGCGGTTCACCCCACAGCGAAAACTTGGGCACCATATCCAGATAGTTGAGCAGGCTGCGCAAGGCTCTGATGCCATGAGCGACTTCCTCTGGCCTGGCTCGCATCGGCTCACCGGCCTCCACAACCACTGATGGAATACCGGCATTGGTCGCCGCCCTGCGCAGACTGCCGTCCGGACCATCACCATGCAGTACCACCGTGGCTCCGAAACCCTTGGTGAGATGAACCACTTCCTTGTTGTTCAAGTCAGCCCGCAGTTGCGGCAGGTTGGTACGATGAAATGAGCCCGTGTGCAGATCGACCAGGTAATCACAATGCCTGACGATGGACTGGAAAAATGAATGGGCAATACGCGACGCGGAACTGCCATTCGGATTCCCCGGGAAATACCGGTTCAGGTCGCGGCGATCCGACAGATAGCGCGAGCCCTGACGGAACCCATACAAATTCACTATCGGAACTCCGATCACGGTACCTCTGAGCCGTTCCGGCTCAAGGTCATAAAGCAAATCGCGGACTATCTCGATACCGTTGAGTTCGTCACCATGCACCGCGGCACTGAGGCACAGGGCGGGGCCCGGTTCCGCCCCATGTGCGACCAGCACCGGGGTGACCTCGCTGAGACCGTCGGGGTTGTCGCTGGCATGCCAGGCCAGGCGGCGCAGGCTGCCCGGGGCAACCGTCTCTCCCAGGAGAGTAAATGACTCGACCTCTACAGGTTCCGTCACCGTTGCTTCCAGCGGTCCGGAGTCGGGTTCCACCCCTAGCGGGAGTTCGGCAGCGTCCGGATCAGCATGCAGCACTCCCGGCGGCTGTTCCGTGTCGATGGCCTTTGTCTCACCTTCGGTTTCATCCGCAAACACGGAAGCGCATACGAGCGGAAAGATCAGTAACAGTCTCAGGACTGTTCGAAAAGCATCTGGCAAACGTGAACCGGTGGTCTGATGCATGGGCAGTCTATTGCTCTTTCAGTGCATGCCGCACTCATTCGTCATACGGCTTATATCACATATTCGTCAGAACCTTAGAATAATATTGTAAGGTGAAATGTGACATTAATCACTGATTGTTGCTTTAATCTGGGGCCGGCGTCTCCAGACCAGCGTGCGGTTATTGGCCGGCATGGCATGGTCGGCCGCCAGTTCGAGCTGATGCGTGGCCGCCAGCTGTTCAAGATCGACCAGATCGCGTATGCCCATGCCGGCGTCAGCCGCCCTGAGCTGCCGGTCGAAAGCTGCGTTGCTGTCACTGGTATGGCGGCCGTCGTACCGGAAAGGTCCATACAGACAGAAGTACCCGTTGGCGGCGAGCAGCCGGGAAACGCCGGCGAACATGGCTTCAACCGCCGGCCAGTGCATGATGTGGGCGGTATTGGCGGAAAAGACACCGTCGGCATGATCCAATGGCCACGGTTCTTCCCGCACATCCAGTTCGAGAGGTGCATGCACGTTGTCGAGCCCCGCCTCATCGATCCAGAGGCTGCAGCCCGGCAGATACTCCGCCTGATCGCTGGGCTGCCAGGTCAGATGTGGCAATTGAGCGGCGAAATAGACAACATGCTGGCCGGTACCGGTGCCGATCTCGAGAATCATGGCCGGCTCGATGAATACCTGCCGCAGTACAGTCAGGATCGGCTGCTTGTTGTTCTCACAGGCCTGGGAAAAGGGCTTCCGTACCGACATGATGAAGGCCCGGACACGCCGGCGACGCGTCAGCGGGCAGCGTAGATAAGGGCGCCGCCTTTCAGCTTCTCGACGATTTCATCACGATCGGAAGGGGCGAAGACCAGGCAGCCGTGGCTGCGTCCCGGTTTGCCGTAGGTATCGATAAAATGCTGTTCCATATAATGATTGGCATGGATCACGATGTTGCGTTCGTAGGCACCGTGATTGGTCTTCGACAGTCCCTCCAGCCGCAGCGACAAACCATGATACTGCTGCTCGCTGATATAGGTCTCACCGGTTAGAAAGAATCCGACCGAACTCATGTGACTCCCTTCCCGGTTCCCGAAAAAATCCGCATAGCCGTCATGATTCGGATCCGAACCCTGTCCGTGGGAGACACGGTAAGCGGCGACGACTTGTCGCTGGTCGGGATCAATCAGATAGAAGCGCGGTTCCCAGGAAGGCTGGCGGTAATTGACCAGCGCCACATAACGACTGTTGCCCAGGGAGTCTTTTTCCTGCTCATACTGCATCAACAGGGGTTGCAACAATTCGTCCGGCAGCGTTTGTCCGGCACGATCGGTGTCCGCGGCGGCGACCCAGCCAGCCACGAATATCAGCATAAAGACACCAATCGTCCGAATCCGATGCATGTAGTCTCCCCTATCCGCCGGCTTCAAGAAAATTGCCCCGATTTAATAAACGATCCTGTCGGCGGCCGCAAGACCACCGGCCACAGGATTAAAGCATAGTGCAGAAACTTGTATTAAGTGAGTGGCCCAGTGCTCAAAACCCGGACGATCCACACACCTTCAGCCCGGTTATAGGGGCCCTCCCGTTCACCCGCCAGCTGGATCCGTATCAATAGTCATTCCACCTGCCTGTCGTTCCTGTTCCGGATATATTCGCTTTATCCAAGCCTTACCGGGTGTCAAGCAGATAAAAGCGAAGCATATTGCCTAGTATCGTCAAGCTTAGCCCGTGAACTACGACCCTGCAAAATCATCTTAAATCTGCAATAGCGGTAATAGCGGTCATACACCTTTCTGTCATTCAGAACCGGAGCGGGCCGGTCATTGATTGACCTGACTGTCAGATCCAGTCCCGCTCACTCAAGGACTGATAGTCAGCCCGCGAACGACAACGAGCAACACATTAATAACGCGCTTATTCTGTAAATGCCATGAATATCGAATGAATGTTGTACTCAAACCGTTATAGAAACCCGGGGACAAAACAACAATATGGGTCCCCTCTATCCCGATGGATCGCCGCTGTTCTGATACCAGTCTGCCTCGCCAGCTGCACCAGTACGCGACAAACCCTGCCATCGCGCACCGCCACTGAAGAACTCCTGGTGTCCGGCGCAGCCGATCGGGCGGCTAAGCAGCTCGAGCTGGACCTGCCCGCCCAGAGCAGGATACTGCTCAAGGCCTCGGGCTTCGACAAGGATTCCGATTACAGGTACACACTGGGCGCCATCAAGGAAGCATTGCTGAAACAGGATTACCATCTGGTGACGGAAGCATCCGAGGCGGAAGTTGTAGTGGAAGTCCGCTCTGGCGCACTGTCCATCGATGAGAATGAAACCCTGCTCGGGATACCCAGCTTCCAGGTTCCCCTTCCTCTCACCGGCACCCCCGAGATCCCTGAGGTTGCCCTGTTCAAGCGGGATCAACAGCAGGGCATTGCCAAGCTGGCGGTAACGGCCTATAACGCCGACGATGGTTCTTTCATTGCATCAACCTCACCGGAGTTCGGCTTTTCTCACGAAACACGCTGGACGCTGCTGATATTTCTCAACTGGACTACAAGCGACCTCATCCCCGAAAACGAACGCGATGACGGCGATCTGGAATTGCTGCCTGCTATCTGATGATTCAGTAGACGCTTTAGCGTCAGTCCGCCTCTTTCCCTGCCAGAAATGATTTAATGAGCTCAAGGCGTGCCCGATACACGCCGATATCCGAATCCATAAACGGATGCGCGTACTCTGCTCGTGTTTCTATTGAAGCACCCCGCGCTTTGCCAAGGTCGAGGAGTTCCTGCGAATCCTCACGTGGAACGACTCTGTCCTGTCCTCCGGAGATCAACAGAAACCGCGCGCCGTCTTCCGGAAAATTCACTACCGGATCGTAGGACTCAGGACATCCATAGGGAGAAACCCGGCTTGGTGTCGAATCAATAACAACGCGATCAAAATTAACCCCCGCCCCGGCAACATTCAACAAAACGATACCGCCGAAAGAGATGCCGTATAAGGAAACCTCCCCTTCCGACGTAATACTGAACCGATCGAAAAGCTCTTTATAGTCACTCACAATCGCCTTGAGTCTGCGCTTTCCTTCGGAATTCCCGTACCCGCGATAATCGAAGATGTATATCTCGATACCTGCACGGGAAAAGGTGCTCAGATCATCAAGCAGTTGATCCGCCAGCATTGCATTACCCTGGGCCACCAGCACGGTACTTATGACTGCGCCTTCGGCGGCGGTGCTTTTCAGTCTGTAGCCTTTCAGAAGTCGACCGTCTCTGGTCTCGTGAGTTATCGGCTCGGCGTTTGGTATGCGGCCGGCGGATTCCGGATCCGGCTTTCCGGCGGCGCTGCTCCAGAGCCAGAAGGCAAGCGGTTCCCGCACCGGACCGCAGACGGCCTCTTCAGGATTATCCGTGTTGTCCGCCGCAGCACTCGTGCTGATCATACCCAGTGTCATCATTGCCAGTACCAGAGGACCCATCTGCATACAATTCCATGCCAGTACAAAGATACTGCCAACATGGCTGACAAAGAGAAGCATGCAATTAAAAATCCAGTTATGGCTCATTCATGGTCATGAGCGTGTATTACGCAAGTCGTACACCGTGGCCACCGCTGATGTTGTCCAGCTTTAATATTGCGCCATGTTGTGCAAATCCGCCGATAAAAGGATGCGCCTTGATAAACATCGGCGTATCCAGATCCACCAGCTGAAAACCACCCAGACCAGCCGCCAGACTGGCGGAGAAACTCATCGCCAGAACACTTTCCACCATGCCGCCGATCATCAGATTCAGGCCGTGCGCGCGCGCCAGTTCCCACATGCGCAACGCTCCCACCACACCGGATTTCATGACCTTGATATTAATACCGTCGGCAAGCCCTTGCCTCGCTATGCGTACGACATCATCCGCATGACGGGCTGATTCGTCCGCGAATACTGGCACATCTGACACGTGTCTGATCTCGCCCATACCGGACCAGTCGTCGCGGCTGACAGGCTGTTCAAATGCCTCGAGTCTGATCCCGGCGTTGCGCATGTGTTCCAGAAACTCAATCGCCGCTGACACACTATAGCCACCATTTGCATCAACCAGCAGTCCGGCGTCCGGGACTGTCTGCCTGATGGCCACTACCCTCTCGGCATCTTCCACCGGTGTTAAGGCGCCGATTTTTACCTTGATGGTCGAAATGCCATGTTGCCGAATGTTCCGGGCCGCGACCACGGCCTGCTTTGCATCACCCGCCGTCACTGTCATATCCGTACGCAGCTCAGTCTGCTGGCCACCGAAAAATTTCCACAGCGGCATGCCGTAGTGACGAGTCAGTGCATCCAGCATTGCCATCTCCAGACCACACAGGGCCGCTGGCGAAAGATTATCCTTTTCAGATAGCTGCTGACTGACTTGTCGCCATCGGGCTGCGTCAGATCCGGTGATGACAGAGCGAATTTTATCGACACAGACCAGCACGGATGCCTGGGTATCACCATCCACCTGCGGATAAGGCGCCGACTCGCCCAGACCCACAATGCCACTGGCAAGTTCTATTCGAATCAATACGTTCCGGGCGATTGCCACACTGCCGCTGGCGATGGCGAAAGGTTCCCGTAAAGGCAGATCCAGAGGCTCCGCGGAAACTACGACAATTGCTGTATCCAGGCAGGTCAAAATATCCACTCCAGGCATATCTGAAAGCAATAGAGTCAGGAATTACCCGATTTCCGTCTTCACCACCAGTTGTCAGGCTTCCGGGAAAACAAGGTTGCAATTGGCACACACTGGATTAAGTCAGTGTGCCACGATTTGCGTCATTACCGCGAAAGCGGAATCCAGTCAGGCAATACGCATAATGGATGCCGGTTCACGCCCGGCAGGACGAATAAACATTTATGCAGGGATCCACAGGTAATCAATCATACCTGCCGGCACCTAAAATTGATCCCAGTATGGTTGCGGACCAAAGCGTTGTAAAAAGAAATCAATAAAGGCACGCACTTTCGGAGATAAGTATCTGCGCTCGGGATAGACTGCATAGACCGAGGTCTCGGCTATATGGTAATCAGTCAACACCGTCTGTAGCCGGCCCTCACGAATAAGATCGCCGACGTAGAATGTCGGGCTCAACATGATCCCCAGGCCGTTGAGTACGGCTTCACGTTCCGCAAGTCCGCTGTTGTGGCGCAGGTTGCCGCGGACGGGGACGGCAATATCCCTGCCATCGGGTGCACTAAACCGCCACATGTGGGGCGAGCGCGAATAAGTATAAATAGTACAATTGTGTTCCCGCAGATCTTCAGGCGTTTGCGGGATACCGTGGCGTTTTAAATAACTTTCGGCCGCACAGAGTACAAACCGGCTGGGCGCCAGATTGCGCGCGACCAGGGTGGAATCCTTCAGCCTGGTAATACGGATCGCCAGGTCAAATCCCTCTTCCACCACATCAACAAAACGATCATCCATTTTCATATCGACCGTAAGGTCGGGGTGACGCGTCAGGAAGTCAGGCAATGCGGGAGAAATATGCAGGATACCGAATGACATGGGGACACTGACTTTAAGTACCCCGCGCGGTTTGGTCTGAAGCTGACCGATCTCCTGTTCGGCCTCGTCAATCTGACTGAGTGCTCTATAGCTACCCTCGTAGAGGGTCGCCCCGGCCTCGGTAAGACTCAGGCGGCGCGTCGTCCGGTTCAGCAGACGTGCTCCCAGACGTTCTTCAAGGCGTTTGACGTATTTACTGATAACCGCCCGTGAGAACCCCAGCTGCTCGGCCGTCTTCGTGAAACTGCCGTTATCCACGACGCGCACGAAAACCGCGATGTCCGTCAGATTCTCCATGCCACCCAGATTAGTTCATATTCATGAACAATATTATCGCGATCGGGGGGATTATCAAGCCGGGGAAAGTACCTACCATTCAGTCTGTATCCGGGAGACGACAGGATTATCCCGGTCATGAAACCAGTTGATTTCCCACCTATCACGCATGGAGATTGAACATGAAAAATTACGATTTCGAACAGGCAAAAATCTTCTTTGAGGCGAAAACGGGTTTCACCACGGGGCTCCACGAGGTGGACGGCATGATTGCAAATGCTGACCCGGCCGTCATCGTCGATGTGCGCCTGCCAGGCGACTACCGTAATGGACACATTCCCGGTGCCATTAACCTGCCCAATGGCCAGTGGCACAAAGCCACCGGTTTAAGCCGTGACAAGATCAACATTGTGTATTGCTACACGCAGACCTGCCACCTTGCCGCGCTGGCCGCCAGGGAGCTGGTCGCAATGGGTTATCCGGTGATGGAAATGGAAGGCGGCTTTGCCGGGTGGCAAGCGGCCGGTTATGCCATTGAGGGTGAAGCGTCTGTGCGCACCGCAAACGCCGGCTGAGTGCCAATCAAATAACGGCAATGATCGGTCAGGCGGAAATTTGTCACTGCCTGACCGATCAACACAAGTCATTCATTACTGCACAAACCCATAAATCCGGCATGGCCGGACGAGGTGAGTATGAAAAAAGAAATTCGAAAGACTCTTTCAGCCAGACACTGTATCCGTATCCGGGATACCCTGGCACTGGCAGCTGTAATGTCTCTGATCCTTCCCGTCCCCGGCGGCAGTCCCGTGCAAGCTTCGGATGATTCCGAAAATGTCAGGCATTTTTCTATCGAGGATCCGGAGAAGTGGTATCAGCATACTGATCGGCGCATATTTCTGGCCGATGTCCTTGATGCCTCAAACGGCGAAACAATGACCGTCGGCTTTGCCCGCTACGACAAGGGCGCGACCAATGAATGGATTGTTACGTATGACGAGGCATTGGTCGTGACCCGCGGTGCTTTCACGGTTCGCTACGACGGCGGATCGAAAACGGCCACGGCCGGAGAAGTCATATTCCTCAACAAGGGCACAAAAGTCACGTATGTAGGCGAACAGGATAATACGGAGGTTGTCTATATAACCTATCCACATTGGTTCAAGGCACAAAGCAATTCGGAGCACGCCCACATGCTTGACAGCTTTCATCCTGAATAACAGGGTCAAGAGGGTATACAACCGCAGCCGGGACCCAAGTAACGCTTAATGCCCTGTGGCCCAGATTTAATCAAGCCTATCCCGGTTTAGACGACATTCTTTTGAAAGGATTCTACATGGGCGGCGCTGGCCAGCTATATCCGGACTTGTTATGGTTAAAACCACATTTGAGATGGCATTCCACGACCATGCACAAGTTCTTTTGTTACACGCTTGCGATCTGTCTGCTGGGTACAGCAACCGGCCTACGCGCGGATGACGAGGCAGAGGCGCTCATCCGCGACTACGATCTGGAAGTGGCTGAGACACCGGTGCGCGAACGCGCCGACTGGCAGCCACCAGAACGCATACTGGTACTGGAACTTGAACCGGATCGCGTGAAATGGCTGCAGCAGGCGGTGCCGGATGTTGAACTGGTCAGTGTCAGCGGTTACGACGAAGCGCTGGAGAAACTGGACGGCGCCGAGGCACTGATCGGTCTGTGCAGCGCCGAGCTGCTCGAACAAGCCGACGACCTGCGCTGGATCCAGCTCTACTCGGCCGGCGTCGAAAAATGCGTCAGCCTGTCTGAATTCACTGCACGCAAGCCCTTGCTGACCAATATGCAGCGGATCGCCGCGCCGGTCATTGCCGAGCATGTCATCGCCATGATGATGAGTCTGTCACGCCAGCTGCCTGCATTCGAGAACGCAAAACGCAAGGGCGACTGGCGCCGCGATCCAGCGATTACGGAAAACATGCGGGTCATCAAGGGCAAAACCATGCTGGTTGTCGGACTGGGCGGCATCGGTACTGAAACCGCCAGACGCGCGCATGCGCTGGGAATGACCATCACCGCGACCCGCGCCAGCAAACCGGAAGGGCCGGACTTTGTTTCAAAGGTCGGCCTGCCCGATGATTTACCCGACCTGGCTGCGGAGGCTGACGTGGTGGTTAATGCCCTGCCGCTGACAGACACCACCCGTGACCTGTTCGATGCCGCGCTTTTCCAGACAATGAAGAACTCAGCCCTGTTCATCAATGTGGGCCGTGGCGGAACCGTGGTCACTGAGGATCTGGTGGCCGCACTGAAGAATGGTGACATTGCCGGCGCCGGACTCGACGTCACCGATCCCGAACCGCTGCCATCGGATCATCCGCTGTGGCAGGCACCGAATATCATCATCACGCCACACGTGGCGACCCGTTCCGATCTGAAAGGCGAAGCGCGCTGGCAGGTCGTACGGGAAAATCTGCGGCGTTATGCCGCCGGAGAACCGATGCTGTCCGTGGTCGATCCGGAGCGCGGCTATTGAACCGATCGCACAAGAACCAAAGCATTACTGACTTCACTGCGATCGACGCTGATGCACCCGCGTCGATCCCCCTGCCTATTCCACGACAGCGATGATCGGTCCGTAACCCCCGTGTCCAGGCGGATCGTTGCGACCGAGTTCCGGCGCGTAGAGACCAGGCGCCGATCCCCCGTCAAGGAACAGCGCATTATCGCAGCCGAGCCCGTCACGGAAGAAGCGGGCGAACTCGTGGAAATTCACCCAGCTCCGGGTGATCACGAAATGCACCTCGGTCGGACTCGACAGTCCGACGCCGCTGCGCGGCTTCCGGGCCGTGGAATCGGCATTGAACATTGAGTGGATCGCTCCATCAAGCACCAGCATCGGCCCGGATTGTGTCGCGAAATCGACTTCCGGCCGCGCCTCGAGGAAAGCGTCCGTTTCCATGATTCCGGCTCTGCCGTTCCCGAGGAAGAAGATCCCGTTCGGCTGCTTGTAGAAATTGGGGATCTGAGCGGGACTGCCGTCCACGGTGGCGCTGTTGACGGACCTCAGTTTGCTACCGTTCTCGACGTACAAGCCGAGAGGGCTGAAGTCGGCCTGATACATGCCGCCGTTCATCGCAAAAGCGAGTTTCTGGCCCCGGCCGGCGAGGTCGTCCGCCAGCGCCGAGAATGTCCGGTAGGGCGTTCCTTCCCTGTCGCGCCAGAACATCCTGAGGTCGGTCTCCGTTACATCGAAGCTGCAGACGATATAGGTATTGCCTTCGAAAGACTCGTCCTGGCACGGCCCGGCCGCGGCCATGCCGGAGAAAAGCATGAGACTAAGGACAGCGAAGAGTCGCCGGTGCAGAAGGCGCATCATTTCATTAAGAATCCGCTAACGAAGGTGTCCCTGATTGAGAGATTACCTGACTGAGTGTCAGACACGACCGGAATCAACAGCCCCTCTTGTACTGTCAGAGACCGCGCCGGTCAAATAGTGCGCACCATCGGCAATCAGTGCGACGGTTTCCGCGTTCGCCCCAACGACGGGTTTGGTGCATCTTATTTGGCGCCAACACCAAGCCGCTTTTCAAGGCGAACCGCATCCACAATGCCGGAATAATAACCCGGGAAACGTGTGCAAACATTGAAGCCAAGGCTTCCATAAAAGGCAATCCCGATTGGATTATCGGCCCGCGCTTCCACCCGAATCCGCTCAATTCCCGCCGTAATGGCCGATTTCTCCAACCACATGACCAGGTATCTTCCCAGACCTCTGCGCCGTTGCGTGGGCTGTACCCCGAGAAGCACCAGATGGGCTGTCGTGTCCCCATAGTCCATGATCCCGAAAGCCAGCAGACGGCCCCGTTCGTGCATCACCGCGACGTTCGTGGACTCGCACTCGATGGCTTTCAGGATCCTGGCTTGATTGTAGTTCCAGTCGAGCCCGTGCTCGATGACATCGCGAGACAGCTCCGCAATGTCACGAGCATCTCTTCTCAACGCCAACCCGACCTTTGGATTCGCAAGCATCGATGACTAACGCAGAGCTAACCGGCGCCAGATACGCGCGTCGGGTTGAGCGCCGTGTTAGGGCGCCTCCGTTCACTCGTGCTGCAAGATATTGATAAGCTTCCCGAATGGATCCCGGACATAGAACCTCCGTACTCCCCAAGCCTCACTCGCTGGCCCATACTCAATGGGAATGTTTTCCTTTTTGACTCTTGTTAATGCTGCTTCCAAGTCATCGACTTCAATCGAAAGATCAGGTACCGGGGTGCCTGACCCACCCTCCGATCCAAAGCTGACTTGAACAGTCATCTTTTCGTCCGAGCCATACGTTTGGAACCACCCGTGATCCATGATTAGGTCAAGACCGAGGATCTCCCGGTAGAAGGCGACCGCCTTGCTGAGGTCCGGGGTCTCGGTATTGGATACGATGCGCCTGACCTTCATATTTCACCTCGAAATTTCTCTGCACCCTAACGCTTTCGATAACCGGCAGCCGAAGCGTAGCGCAGGCTGTCCGGCGCGCGTCTTCTGCGCGAGAAGTTGATCAAATTGTTATGCACCGGGCTCGGACCACACAGCATACTCGTTGCCATTGGGGTCAGTGAAATGGAACCTGCGGCCACCTGGAAACGAGAATATGTCCTGGACGATTGTCCCACCTGCCGACTTGACCTTTTCGAGAGTTTCTTCAAGAGTAGCGCTGTAGAGCACAACCATTACACTTCCGTTACTGGTAGTGGCCACTTTATCCGACTTGAAGAACCCACCATCTAGCCCGGCGTCTTCAATAGCTACGTATTCAGGGCCATAGTCTACAAATGACCACCCAAATGCGGCACTAAAGAAGCTCTTGGTTACTTCAAGATCTCGCGAGGGTAATTCGACGTAGTTGATCTTTCCGGTCTCTTTCATAGCTTCCTCATTGATGCATAACGTTGCCCATAAGTCGCGCCGCTTTCTGGCGTCGGCTGGAATGAATTGTTGGGTGCCAGTGCGCGCTTCAAGTTGCCAGTCAACGTTCACGGACAAGACCTTGTCTTTTGCATTCCTCTCTTTTGCGGCGCTCCGTTCTCAAATCCAAATTTAGCTGTCTGTGAAAAATTTAGATCCTTAGCGAGCCACGGAATCCCCTGGCGGAATAGTATGATTGTGCACCGTTGTGATATACAAATACCTTGCCGTAGCGTCGATCACAAAAGAGGGCTCCCCCGAGTTTTCTAATATCAGAAG
>CAZFUS010000032.1:0-24895 GCA_964522485.1 uncultured Enterobacteriaceae bacterium
AACGGGTGCCTCGAGGCGGATAGTGTCAAGCGGCCGCCGTCTGCCGCCTGACTGGATCAGGCTTTGCAAACGTGCGCGGGCATCGGTACCAGCGGCCAGAAAATCCTCCATCCGGCCCGGCAGTGAAGTATCGGCCGCAACCACGTCATCGCCATCGATGACGCCAAGCTGTGTACCGTCGTTATCGGTGAAAGTCACAAGCTTCATTGTCTGTCGAAATGCATTCCAATGGGTGGCAGGGTATTATGCCGAATTGTACATGTTCCGCATTCCGCATCCCGATCTCCACGGCAAGATTGTCTGATCAATGAAAGCAGAGCTTTGGCGTGAACATCCACTCCTGTTGCGATTGCTGGGGCTGTGTCCATTGCTGGCGGTCAGCCACCGGTTGCTGGATGCACTGTTGATCGGTCTTGTCTTGCTCGTGACGCTGATGTCCACGACGCTGATTGTGATCGGGCTGCGCAGTTTTATCGCCGCTTCGATCCGGTTGCCGCTGGTATTGCTGGTCAGCGCCGGCGTGGTCGCGTTGCTGGATATCCTGCTCGAGGCCTGGCTATATCCTCTGCACCAGGCGGTTGGTGTCTATCTGCCGCTTACAGCTACCAGTTGCCTGGTGCTGGCATGGCTGGAAGAGTCGGCACTGGTTCTTCCATCACGCCAGGCGCTGGGCAGTGCCCTCGGCCATGGCCTCGGCATGTCCTGGTTATTGTTGCTGTTCGGGCTGGTTCGTGAACCCTTGGGACACGGCAGCCTGCTGGCAGGCATCGATGGTCTGCCCGGACTGATGGGAACGGCGCCGCTGTTCAGTTTCGACCGGGGCATGTTGCCCCTGCTGGCCGAACCGGTCGGCGCCCTGTTGTTGATGGGGGGCGTTCTGGCTGTCTATGCCGCCATCACCCGGTGTTACAGTGACACTGACTGCTGCGCCGAAAGCGGCGGAGAGCGGATTTGAATAAGCGCCGCTGTCGCAGGATTTTCGAGCGCCTGCGTGCGGCGAACCCGGAACCCCGGAGTGAGTTACGTTATGCATCGCCGTTTGAACTCCTGGTCGCTGTCATGCTCTCCGCCCAGGCGACCGACGTCGGCGTCAACAAGGCTACCGATAAGTTGTTCAGGGTAGCCAACACGCCCGAGGCTATCCTCAAGCTCGGGCTGGCCGGTCTCAAACGTCATATCAAAACCATTGGCCTGTACAACAACAAGGCAAAAAATATCATGGCGACCTGCCGTATTCTGGTCGAACAGCATGGCGGTAAGGTACCGTCCGATCGCGCGGCGCTGGAGGCATTGCCCGGGGTGGGTCGCAAGACCGCCAGCGTGATACTCAACAGTGCATTCGGCCAGCCGACCCTGGCGGTGGATACGCACATCTTCCGAGTCGCCAATCGCACCGGGCTGGCGCCCGGGCGTACACCGCTCGAGGTCGAGCGCGGCCTGCTTGCCATCATCCCGGACGAATTCAAGCAGCATGCCCATCACTGGCTGATCCTGCACGGTCGTTATGTATGCAAGGCACGGGCGCCGGCCTGTGGCCTCTGCACGATTAACGATTTATGTGAATGGCCGGATAAACACCAGTTTCTGGATCTCTGAATTTAGCCTTTCGGCATGCCTGTCTGAATATGTGTATTGGTGACATCCGGTTGAATGACAAAGCCAGCCCGGTTCCGGCAGAACGCGGCCGGCGCCGGACCTGAGGCTACAATCATATGCAATATCAGCAGCATGAACAGGATGGTGTAACGGTACTTGAGTTCAGTGGACGTGTTGATCTGTCGACCTCGTCCGGCTTCCGCCAGCAGATACTGAAACTGATCAATGACGATCATCATCTGCTGGTAGACCTGTCGCATGTCACCTACATCGACAGTTCCGGCATGGCCAGTCTGATCGAGGCCTATCAGGCGGCCAGAGATAAATCACTGCGCTTCAGCTTGACCGGTATCACGGATTCAGTAATGAATGTTTTTAAACTGATGCGGCTCGATCAGGTGCTGCCGCTGCATAACAAGTCTGACAATGCATGAGCTGACCGGTCATGAATGCATCCGACTATAAGCTGCGGAGCGCCATCGAACGGCTGGGACGGACCGCGGTCGATGGCATCGAAGAAATCGGTTATGCCATTGCCCTGTTGCTGGAAAGTCTCTACTGGATCATCGTCGGGCCGTTCAAGCGCCAGCCGGTGCGAGTGTCGGCGGTATTCGTGCAGATGATGGAGATCGGCATTGCCGCCATCCCGATCGTTCTGGTGTTGTCTATGGCCATCGGTGCCATGCTGGCCATTCAGGGTATTTATCAGCTTCGTTACTATGGTGCCGAAACCCAGGTGGTCTACGGTATTGCGGTATCAGTGACGCGCGAATTTGGCCCTCTGATCACCGGCATTCTGGTTGCCGGACGTTCCGGATCAGCGCTGGCCGCGCGCATCGGGACCATGCAGGTATCGCAGGAAGTCGATGCACTGCAGGTCATGGGCATCAATCCGGTGCGCTATCTGGTGGCGCCGGCGTTGCTTGCCATGTTTGTCATGGTACCGTCGCTGACGTTTCTCGCGGATGTGGCGGGCCTGGTGGGCGGCGCGATTTACACTGCTGCGGAGCTTGGGCTGGGTTACGATGTTTATTTTGATCGCACGCTTGACTCGCTGAAAATCAGTGATGTGTTTCAGGGACTGATCAAGAGCGCAGTCTTCGCGACCATTATCGCGCTGGTCGGTGTCGTGAATGGCTTCCAGGCCCGCGGCGGTGCCGAGGGTGTCGGTCGCATTACCACACGTTCTGTTGTACTGGCAATATCCTACATTGTTGTAGCCGATATGATCTTCACCTACTTCCTGAGCCGCTGATGACAATGCCTGTACCTGTATCAGAACATGATCCGGTGATCAGGATTGAGAACCTCACTACTCATTACGGCCGGACGGAAATCCTGCACGACATCAATCTGGTTATTCGTCAAGGTGAGATCATGGTTATTCTGGGCGGCAGTGGCTCGGGCAAAAGCACGCTGTTGCGCTATATGCTGGGACTGGAGACACCGACGCAGGGTCATATTGATATGCTTGGCCAGGATATTACCCGGACCAGCGCCGACGATCTGCAATCGTTACGCAGAAATATCGGCGTTGCATTTCAGAACGGCGCACTGTTGTCCTCGCTGACAGTACTGGATAATGTCATGCTGCCCCTGCAGGAGAATACCGACCTGGATGAGACAATCATCCGTATCATGGCACGGATGAAACTGGAGCTGGTGCACCTGGGCGATTACGAAAGACTCATGCCGGCCGAACTTTCCGGTGGCATGATCAAGCGGGCAGCACTGGCGCGGGCGATCGTTACTGATCCGGGATTACTGTTTTTTGACGAACCCACGGCCGGACTCGATCCTGTTGTTTCGGCAGAGATTGATGAACTGATGTTACAGCTACGAGACGTCATGGGGATGACTATTGTCGTGGTGACGCACGAACTCGAAAGTGCATTCAGGATCGCCGATCGCATCACAGTGCTTGATCAGGGCCGGATTCTTATAACCGATACGGCCGAAGCCGTGCGTGCCTGCGATAATGAACGGGTTCAGTCGTTGCTGAATCGGAAACCGCCAGCGTACCATGCCGCTAGTGAAACCTACCTGGATCGCCTGACGGCTGATTAATGGCATGAAACGCGACAATATTAATTATTTTACAGTCGGCCTGTTTGTCATCGGAATGTTTGTGGCGCTTTTGCTGCTGCTCTATCAACTTTCGGGGCGCGGCAAACCGATGGAAACCTATACCGTCGTTTACGAGAATGTGGCCGGGCTACAATCCGGTACGCCGGTGCTCTATGAAGGTTACCAGGTCGGGCAGGTGGAGAATATCAAGCCTTTCAGGCAAGACGATGGCATGCACTATCGTCTCAGACTGAGGATTCTCGAGGACTGGCAGATACCGGAGGACAGTGTCGCCCGGGTCGTTGCCTCAGGCTTATTGTCGTCGATGACCATCGAGATCCGGGAAGGGCGCAGCCGGCAGATGTTGAAGCCCGGTGATGAAATCCGCGGACGTGAAGCCAGCAACCTGTTTGCAACGGTGAATGATGTGGCTGGCGAGCTGCAGCGGCTGTCGCAGGAAAGTATCCAGCCGTTACTGGACAGCGTCCGCGAGAATACCGATCAATTGACCGCCGAACTGCTGGACCTGACCCGGCAGGATATCCGTCCCCTGTTCCGCGACATGCGCCAGACCATGGAGGAAACCGATTTTGTCCGTAAGGCGGATCAGCTGGTGGTCAAACTCAACGGGATTGCCGACAATCTGGACAGTCTCTTTGATGCCAGTAACCGTGATAACGTAGCCGGAACACTCGAGAATCTGAATGCCGCTTCAAAGAATCTGAATGAATTACTGAACGACTTTGACAACACCCGGGCGCAAATGGAGAAAGTCATGACCGGGGTCGATACGCTTGTGGAGGACAATCGGGAGGATCTCGGCGCCTCGGTTAACGAGCTGCGGGCGACAATGGAATCCATCTCCGGCAACATCGACAGTATTATCTACCATCTGGAGGGGAGCAGCCGTAACCTGCATGAATTCAGCCGTCACATACGCGCCAATCCCGGCGTATTGCTACGCGGTTCGTCCGAAGCGGAAAATGATGCAGCGGGGGATCCCGCGCAATGATGGAGCGCTGGTTATTGCTGCTGCTTGTGGCAGCGCTGAGTGCCTGTGCAACCGCGCCGCCAGCACCTAAAGATCATTTCTACCGTCTGCCGCAGCCGCAGGTACAGAAGAGCGATCAGACGCTGACAGACGGGAGCGTGCGTGTGGAGGCATTCCAGGTTTCAGGGCTACTGTACGATCGGGCTATTATTTATACTCGCAGCGACGATAGTGTCGAACTGGATCAGTATGATTATCATTACTGGCACACGTCACCTGAGCGATTGATACAGCAACACCTTGCCACTTATCTTAAGTCTGCGGCGGTGGCGCCGGTGGTGCTGACTGACCGCACCGTGTCAGCCGATCTGAGAATAGCCGGGCGGATTGATGAATTACTGCATGTACGGCAGTCGCAGGATCAGCGTGTAGTCGCCAGTCTGGAGTTACAGCTGCTACACCGGGATCGCAGGGCGCCACTGCTGATTAAACACTATCGGGCAGAAAAGCCTGCATCAGGATCGATGACTGCCGTAATCACGGCTTTTGGTGAAGCTCTGACCGAGATCTACGCAAGGTTTCTGGCGGACGCACGCCAGGTTGCTGAAACCAGTTCCGGTACGGAATAAGAATCAGGAATACTCAGACAGTATTAGCTGTGCAGAGCAAGCGTGATAGCTTGTGGTTATTGGAGGGAAGAAAACTCCATCTTGATGCCGGCCAGTTCGATCATATCAGCATCCTTTAGCGGATAGGCCTTGGGGCCGATAGATTCACCGTTGACCAGGGGGTAACGTTTACCGTCACCATCGCTTTCAATATGAGTGAGGAAATAGCCCTGCGGCCGGCGTGAGATGACAGCAACCTGTGTTCCCGGTTTGCCCAGCGTGATCAGGGCCTTGGTCAGTTCCAGCTCCTTGCCGGCGATGGGGCCGTTCAGTACGGTGAGCCGACCGAGCGGGAGGTTGCCGGATGCGCTTTTCGGAGCAGTTGCGCCGGGCGCCGAAGTGACGGCGCCCACCTTCTGGGCTGCCTGGGCGGCAGCCACTGCGGCGCTGGCCGAGCCCGGCTTGATGATCATGGTCTTCTCGAACTCATCATCATCGGCTGTGGCATGTTCATTAACGTACTTCAGTTCGTGCTTTCCAATGGCGATCACGTCACCGTTTTTGAGGGCGTGTTTCTTGATGAGCTTGCCGTTGATGTAGGTGCCATTGGTACTGCCGAGATCTTCCAGAAAGGAATCATCGAGAATGCTGATGACCAGCGCGTGCTTACCGCTGACTGCCAAATTGTCAATCTGGATGTCGTTATCGGGTTTGCGACCGATCGTGATTCGTTCCTTGTCGAGTTCAAACTCGCTCTGAACGACCCCATTCATGCTCAAGACCAACTTTGACATAGCGATATCCTGTCTACCCTCATTTCAACTGAATCGATTCAGCAGTTTTCGGGTAATACTCCCGTTTTTTTTCTCCGCATCCACTCTGCGCATCAGGATAACGGAGATATTGTCCTTGCCCCCATTCTTGTTCGCCAGCCGCACCAGCTCCCGGGCTGACACTACAAGATTAGCACTATATTTTCTTAGGGTTAAGTGAATTTCTTCATCACTTACCATATCATTGAGACCGTCCGAACAAAGCATGTAGATATCGCCGGGTCGGACTTCCTCCTCGAGTATATCGATCTGTACCGTGGTTTCTATGCCCAATGCGCGTGTGACCAGATTCTTGGGTGTGTTCACGCTGGCCTGTTCCCGGCTGTAAAGGCCGCGGTCAATCAGTTCCTGGGTCAGCGAATGATCCGAGGTAATCTGACGGAATTCCCCGCCCCGCAACCGGTAAAGCCGGGAATCCCCTACATTGGCGATGGACAGCCGTTCACCGTAGAACAGCGCGGCGACAATCGTGGTCCCCATGCCATAACACGCAGCCTCGGACCTGGCGGTATTGAATATACTGAGATTGGCGTCGCTGATCGCTTGTTTAATGAGCAGTGATTCCTGGCTGTAGCCGGTACTGTCATTAGCGCCTCTGCGTCTGAGGTTGCGCAGCCCGGATTTGACGGCCTGCATGATGGTGCCGACGGCAATGGCGCTGGCCACTTCGCCGGCGCGGTAACCGCCCATGCCATCAGCCAGTACCGCCAGTCCTATCGCCTGGTCCGTACCGGTACTGTCTTCATTTTGCGGACGCTTCCGGCCGACGTCCGATATATTGGCGATCTCCAGATCGCTTTGCATATTCATCGATCAATCTTGCCAATTTGGATAGACATTACATAAACCGGCTCATATATTCGATTATGCCCTGCGATTATAAGTCTACGGCAATCCGGCACATCCATTCTGCTACCTGCATCACGGCGACTGAATTTTTACCATGAGATCTGTGCCTGTTCGCGCGGCCTGATCTCTGTCGTTCCAATTCTTGATTAGAGTTGCCCGCAATTTTTGTTGATTGCGGTGCGCAGTCGGGCTTCTTCGGCGGCACGTTCCGCATCATTCAGAATACGACGTTCGCCCTGTTCATTTTCTTCGTAAAGATAGCCCGAGTGGGTATATTGCCGCAGTAACTTGCGAGCGGCATCACACTTTTGCTCCTGTGCAGCCTGCTCACGAGCCTGTTGTTCGGCCTCGGTGGCTGCGGCGCGGCGTTCGTCGCGGAATTGTTCGAGAAGTTTCTGTCGCGTCTGACGGCGTTGCGGCAGATCCGGGTCCGCGCGGGGCGGTTCCGATTCGATTTCCAGTTGCAGGGCCTCCGTGTTGTCCGGACTGTCGCTGTAATGCACACGGCCTGCCTCATCGGTCCATTTGTAGATGTCGGTTGCCGGAGCCGGGCCCGCAACCAGCCACAAACCCAGAAACATGGGATAACAGCGGCCAGTTCGGCTCAAGAGGCTCTCCGTCCGAAGGTTATACGAATTTACCGGTGCCCGTATCCGTATCGGTCAACCGCTTTGATGCGTTTGGGAAAGGCGGGTAATCGACCCCGGCGCCTGATGGACGGGGCAGCCGTTATTAACGCTCGAGGTACTGCAGTTTGTCTGTGGTGTCCTTCCATTCATCGGCGTCTTCCGGCGGGTCCTTCATTTCATTGATGACTGGCCATTCGCGGGACAGCTCGGCATTCAGTTGGATGAACTGCTGCTGATCTTCGGGCACGTCGTCCTCGGACTTGATGGCATCGACCGGACATTCGGGTTCACACAGGGTGCAGTCGATGCATTCATCCGGGTCAATGACGAGCATGTTCGGACCCTCATGAAAGCAGTCCACGGGACAGACTTCCACACAGTCCGTATATTTGCACTTGATGCAGCTCTCAGTGACGACAAAAGTCATGTTCGTATCCTGAACTTAAAAATGGCTAAATTCACGGGAAAGCTCTGAAGCAAGTCCATCCAGGACTTTACGTCCCTGTGCCGCTACTCAGAGCACGAAAAATGAAAATGCGATTTTTCATTTTTCTTCATTTTCCAATCGTTTGCACGATTGTCAAATGGCTGACTTCCAGTACGGCGGAACCTCTGAGCCTGTTCAGAGGTTCCATACAGGTATGAATCAGCGCCCGTAATAATACCGCGGGCTGTTAGATTAAAAAAGAATCAATCCCTATATCCTTATAAACCGCGTGCCTTGAGTTGGCAGCGCGTATTCAGAGCAGGTTGCGCAGTCTGTACAGTATTTGCAGGGCATCCCGCGGGCTGATGGTGTCCGGATCCAGGGATTCGACGAACTCGGCGAGCGGATGAGCCTGAGGCTGCCGGAACAGATCCGGTTGTATCTCGCCCGCCGCCGGGGTCAGGGTCCGGTCTTCCAGCTGCTCGAGCCGGGCGCGGGCCTGGTTCACCACGGCTGGTGGTACCCCGGCCAGCAGTGCGACCTGCAGGCCGTAACTGCGATCGGCCGGCCCTTCGGCAACGCTGTGCAGGAACACGATCCGTTCGCCATGTTCCACCGCTTCTACATGGACATTGGCCACACTCATGTGGTCGCGCGGTAATGCAGTCAATTCCATGTAGTGCGTGGCGAACAGGGCGAATGCCCCGGTCTGGGTGGCGAGCTGTGCGGCACAGGCCCAGGCCAGCGCCAGGCCGTCAAAAGTGCTGGTGCCGCGGCCGATTTCATCGAGCAGCACCAGACTTTGTGATGTCGCATTGTTAAGGATATTCGCGGTTTCCATCATTTCCACCATGAAGGTGGAACGGCCACCGGCCAGATCGTCGGCCGCACCGATACGGGTAAAAATCCGATCGATCGGGCCACAGTGGCAGCTGGCTGCAGGTACGAAACTGCCGGCGTGGGCCAGCAGAACGATTAGCGCGGCCTGGCGCATATACGTCGATTTGCCGCCCATGTTCGGGCCGGTGATGACCAGCATGCGGGTCTCGCTATCGAGTATCAGGTCGTTCGGTACGAACGGTTCGGTCTGCAGTTGCTCGACCACCGGATGACGGCCGCCGCGAATGACCAGCCCCGGCTGGTCACTGAGTACGGGCCGGGCCAGCTCAAGACTTTCCGCGCGTTCGGCGAAGGCTGCCAGGGTATCGGTCCTGGCCAGTGCCGTGGCGGCGCACTGCAGGGCGGGCAGCCAGGCCGACAGCGCCTGCAACAGTTCGGCATATAATTGTCGCTCCCGCGCCAGCGACCGTTCACGTGCACTGAGAACCTTGTCTTCATGCTGTTTCAGCTCGCGGGTAATATAGCGTTCACAGGCCTTGAGCGTCTGCCGGCGCTGGTAGTCTTCCGGTACGGAGTCCGACTGGCTGCGGCTGACCTCGATGTAATAGCCATGTACGCGGTTGTAGCCCACCTTGAGCGTGCTGATGCCGGTGCGTTCGCGCTCGCGCCGCTCCAGTTGCTGCATGAAATCGCCGGCATCACTGCTGAGGCTGCGCAGCTCGTCCAGTTCGGCATCATGACCATCGGCGATAACACCGCCATCCCGGATCAGTGCCGCCGGTTCCTCGGCGAGGGCATGCGTCAGCAACGCATGGATCGCGGGATCAATCTGCAGGGCGGTGGCCTGTTCATCCAGCAGCGGACATTCGGTGGCGGTCAGGTGCTGCTGCAGCGCCGGCAGCCTTTCCAGACCATCACGCAGCAGAACGAGGTCACGCGGCCGTGCAGTCCCCAGTGCGATACGGGCAAGGATGCGTTCCAGATCGCCGAGATCCTGCAGCAGCGTGCGCAGATCCTGATAGTGGCGGTTGTCGAGCAAAGTGGCGACTGCCTGATGGCGTGCAGTCAGCGCTGTTTGATCGCGCAGCGGCCGCAATAGCCAGCGACGCAGACAGCGGCTGCCCATGGCGGTGAGGGTGGTATCCATGACGCGCAGCAGACTGTGATCCCGCTTGCCGTTCAGATCCCGTTCGATTTCCAGGTTGCGCCGGCAGGTTGCATCCAGAATGATGCTTTCGGTCGCTATTTCCAGCCGCGGCGGCAGCAGGTGTGGCAGCGCAGCGCGCTGGGTTTCCTGGACATAGCGCAGTAGTGCGCCGGCGGCGGCTAGCGCCCGCGGTGCTGTGTCGCAGCCATAACCCGTCAGCGACTGTACGCCATATTGCCGGCAGAGCAGCGGCACAGCGGATTCATGATCGAAATGCCAGCCTGGCCGCTCGCAGCGTCCTGCCGAGGGCAAAGTCGGGTACTGCCCGGCCTGATCCTCGGCCAGCAGGATTTCGGCCGGCTGCAAGCGTTCCAGCTCCGCGGCCAGCGCCGCCGCGCCGTCCGGCTCGGCCAGCGCAAAGCGACCGCTGGAAAGTTCCAGGCTGGCCAGCCCGAAACCATCCTTTTCAACATGTATGGCGACCAGCAGGTTGTCGCAGCGGGCATCCAGCAGTGCCTCGTCGGTCAGGGTGCCGGGCGTGACGATCCGGGTGACGCGGCGTTCCACCGGTCCCTTGCCGGTGGCCGGGTCACCGATTTGATCGCAGATAACGACCGACTCACCCTGCCGGACCAGCCGGGCCAGATAATTTTCCGCGGCATGGATGGGGACGCCGGCCATGGGTATCGGCTCGCCGGCCGAGCTGCCGCGGCGGGTCAGGGTGATATCGAGCAGGCGGGCGACCTTGCGGGCGTCATCGTAGAACAGCTCGTAGAAATCGCCCATGTGGAAAAACAGCAGTTGATTGGGGTACCGGGCCTTGAGACCCAGGTACTGCTGCATGACCGGTGTATGTTGCACGGTCGCGACTGGAACGGTGTCAGTCATGAAACCGGATCATGGCGCCATCTACGAATCGTTTTCAAGCCGATTCTGATTTAACTGTCCGGTGTCATCGGCCCGCGGAATACTGGTAGCCGGCGCCGGCCCGGTACTTAACTCGCGCTCCAGCAGGTCCGTCACATTGTCGATAATGCTGCGGGCACGCTGATGAAGCGGATCTTCGGCCGCCGTGACCTGTTCCAGATACAAAAAACTGCGCGTCGCCTGACGCAGCTGCAGGATGCCCAGGTTATGCCAGGCTCTGGCATGTTCAGGCTGTCGGTTCAGGGCCTCGCCGTACGCGGCAAAGGCTCGCCCGGGCTGGTTCAGATGGACATGAACATTCCCGAGCCGGTACCAGGGCTCGGCGGCATCCGGGTCGAGTTCAGTCAGCTCGCTGTACGCCCGTTCGGCACCCGGCCAGTCACCGGCCTGGTAGGCTTTATCGGCGCGCTGCTGTAATTCGACGATATCGGTATCGCTGGCAGGACGGATATTAAGTGATTCACAGCCACCGATCAGAAACAGGCCGATGAAAGTGAGGATCATGCCCAGACGCTGCATACTGGATTCTCCGGGAAGAGGTCTCAGAATAAACTGGATTGAAATCAGCGCCACGTTACGGTGCTGACGCGTTATACCGACCACAATAAATCAAACACTGCGTCGCGAGTTTAAACGGCGTGATTGCTGCCACCGGGTAGATAATCACATAGAATCAGCCATCAACCCGGGTGCCAGCAGGCAGCCTCTATGCGGCCGACTGAACAGAACGTTTGCAGACTGCGTGCTGATTTCATGGCGGTCAGCATAGCTTTATCCGTCGGGCAGGGCCACGGCGGGCTGCGGGAGATGATATTCAATCGGGCACGGCTGATGGCCGGTGCCAACGGCGGTACGTTCGATGCGCAGGAGGCTCTGGCCACCGGCGATCGACCTTACGAGGATGCAATGATGTTATTGCAGTTGCTGTATATTCCCGGGCAGATGACACTGCATAAAGATACCGAGCCGGCCCAGCTTGGCGGCATCGGTTGCAAAGCCATCCTCGGCCATATCCCCCATCCTTGATCCAGACGCGGACAGAACCAGTGAAGCAGACGGTCCGTACCTGGGTGGAAGACACCGCCAGGCGCTTTGCCGCCGCGGATTTGTATTATGGTCACGGTACCGACAATCCGCATGACGAAGCGGTCTATCTGGTATTCGCGGCGCTGGATCTGCCGTTTGACTGCTCTGAATCCAGACTCGATGAGCCGCTGGACGAAGCGGACTGCCGGCATCTCGAAACGCTGGTCCGCACCCGCATCGAAAAGCGTAAGCCGGTCGCTTATCTGGTGAACCGGGCCTGGTTCTGCGGTCTGCCGTTTTATGTCGACGAGCGTGTGCTGATACCGCGCTCACCCATCGCCGAACTGATCGAAACAGCTTTCAGCCCGTGGCTGGCCGCCGAACAGGTGACTTCGATACTCGATATCGGCGCCGGCTGCGGCTGTATCGCGGTTGCCAGCGCCCGCGCCTTTCCGCAGGCTTCTGTTGATGCTGTCGATAATGATCGCGACGCGCTCACGGTAGCACACCGCAATATTGAGGCGCACAAGCTCAGCGATCGAGTCACGGCCATCAAATCGGATGTGTTCAGTGCCCTGCACAACCGCCGCTACGATTTGATCATTGCCAACCCGCCTTATGTCGATGCCCCGGATATGGCGGAACTGCCGCCTGAATACCGGCATGAGCCAGCGGCGGCGCTGGCGGCCGGTGAAGACGGACTGGCGATTGTCGATCGGCTGCTGCGCGAGGCACGCAATCATCTGACCGACGGGGGTCTGCTGGTGCTCGAAGTCGGTAATTCCCAGGCGGCGCTGGAACAGGCCTGGCCGGCACTGCCCAAAATATGGGCCGAATTCCAGCATGGTGGCGACGGCGTCTGCCTCATCGAGGCCCGCGATCTGCCATAATGGCGGTAACAGACAGAATTGGAAAAATACTGTCATGCGCCGGCCAGACAGTATGAACAAAGGATGGGCGGGCCAGTCTTAGTTGGTACAAGCAAGTTTTTCAGGGGCTTGGACAGGTGGAGAAAGGTTATGACTAGTACTATTTCTTACAAAGGGGTCGCAATAACACTGCTGACCGGGCTGCTGCTGGCGGCTTTCGCCATACAGCCGGCGCTGGCCGGTCCGGATGCCCGCAAGGAAGCCTCCCGCAAGGTCTGGGAAGATCAGCTGAAACCCGCCAATTTCCAGGATCGCGAGGTCAGGGAAGGAGCGGCCAACGATGTAATCGAAATCAAGGCGCCGTTTCGCGCCGATGATCCGACACTGGTGCCCGTTACCATTCATTCAAGACTCAGTGACGCGTCGGATCGTTACATCGAGAAGATGCATGTTTTCATCGACAAGAATCCGTTACCGCTGGTGGGTGTTTTCGATCTGACCAGAAAGAGTGGTAAAGCCGATCTGGCCATGCGGGTCCGCGTCGACGACTTTTCCTATATCCGGGTCGTGGCCGAGACCAATGACGGCGAGCTGTACATGGATCAAAACTTCGTCCGCTCGCTCGGTGGTTGTTCCGCACCTCCCGGCGAGGCCGCCGAGGAATCAAAAAATCACATGGGCGAGATTGCCGTGAAGACCATTGGTGAATTCAAACCCGGTGAACCGAATCTCGCGCAGTTACAGGTGCGTCATCCGAACGTCACCGGCATGGCCATTGACCAGCGCACCCGGGCACGCCCGCCGGCACACTTCGTCAAGCATGTTGAGGTCGAGTATGACGGCGAAAAAGTGCTGAGCGCGGATCTCACATTCGCCATCAGTCTGGATCCGACCTTCCGCTTCTTCTTCATTCCGAAAGGCAAGGGCGAGTTCCGGATCACGGCAACCGATACCAAGGATCAGACCTGGGAGGAAACCATCCCGGTCGGTTGATGATTAGTTAATAGTCGATAGGGAATAGAAAAAAGCCCGTCTTATGACGGGCTTTTTATTGTGAAATCAAGAATAGCCCCTGGTATCGATAATGCCGGGATCGGATTCAATCAATTTGATGTATTCGCCGGATCTTCTGCCCATATATCAATAAAGCCATCTCTATTTGGCAGATCGATTTTCGGCAGCGCATCCTGATTTATCGTCGCATCTTCTTCAATCACGCCATCGAGCGATAATAAGTAAGCTGTTAGCGCGTAGACTTCATCATTGGTGAGTGAACCGGGCTTGCCCATGGGTTTACTGCGGCGAATGAAATCGAACAATGTCGTGGCATAGGGCCAGAAGTTGCCAATCGTCTTCTGTGGATATTCGTCCGTCAGACCCATCTCGGCATTCGCCAGTCGATCACCACTGCCGCCGGCACCACCCGTTGCGTGGCAGGCGAGGCAATGTTGTTCGTAAAGTTTTTGGCCGGTTGCCACGTCGCCGCTGCCTTCCGGCAGATCGCGGCCGTCCGGAAACACGCTCAGATTCCAGCTTTTCACCAGCTTTTCCGGTGCCGGTTGTCCCAGAGCGGGCCCGGCGTCTTCAGAACCAGCCGGAATCGATACCGTCGCCAGTATCAGTGCCAGTGTCGTTGTCCTGATCGTAAACATGACGGATTTGTCCATCCGGGGCCACCTCGAACGTGAGGATGCCGTTGAAATGATAGAAGGCATTGTTGCCGCGTTCGGCGATCAGCGCCGTGCGCTCGGGTTGAACATAGCCGGTGTTATCAGTGGCGCGGGCTTTCAGCCGTACACTCTGACCGTCCCAGCGCCAGGGCAGCCGGAAACGGGTAAAGGCTTTCGGCAGTATCGGTTCGTCAAGCGCCGCTTCCGCCCAGCTCTGACCGTCATCGGCCGATACTTCGACTTTGGCGATCGTGCCGCGGCCGCTCCAGGCCAGACCCTTGATCTGATAATAGCCGGCACCGGGCAGCCGATGACCTGTGGCTGGAAAGGTGAGCAGGGCACGGGCATTGATGACAAAGGCGAACTGGCGCGCCTTGCCCGACGGCATCAGATCCGTGTAACGCGCGGTTTCGTTGCGCGCCATTACCGGCTGGTCACTGAGCATGAGCCGCCGTACCCATTTCACGTTCCGCACGCCTTCGAGACCGGGAATGACCACACGCATCGGATAACCGTTTTCCGGCCTCAGTCTTTCGCCGTTCTGATACAGCGCCAGTAACCCTTCTTCCATCGCCAGGTCCAGGGGAATGCTGTTCTGCATGGCGAAGGCATCGGCGCCTTCGGCGATCAGCCACCGGGCAGAATTTTTAATGCCGGCTTCTTCGAACAGAACGCGCAACGGTATGCCGGTCCATTCGCTGTTCGACACCAGACCGTTGAAGTAGCCGACCGCCGCCTGTGCAGGTGTTTCGTTCCAGGCGGCGTTGGAATTGCCGCCGCATTCGATGAAGCAGACACGCGACTGCATCGGATAGCGCAGCAGATCGGCTGTCGAAAACAGCAGTTCACTCTGTACCTGTCCATGGATCAGCAATTGGTGTTGCGCCGGGTAAATAGCAGGTACGCCATTGTGATGGCGTTCGAAGTGCAGGCCGTTTGGCACCAGCGTGCCTTCCAGCAGATGTAAAGGTGTCCATGAGACGCCGTTGCCTTCAACATCGGTATTACTCGATATCCAGCGGATGACCGCGTTTTCATGCCCGGAAGGCTGGCCGTAGTTGGAAAAAGGCTTTCCCGGCTCGTTCATCCACGGATTGCGTGGCGGAATATCCGGGGCAGCGTCGGCGATTGCTGTGGCTGGCAGCAGGGTGGCGAGCGCGCCGCCGGCACCGAAACCGAGGCCGTATTTCAGCAGCAGCCGGCGATCCAGCAGGCCGTTGCCAGCCACCGGCTCCAGTTCGGCGGCATCCGGACGGCGAGATATCGATTCGCTCATGAATTTATCCTGTTCGCGCCTGGCCTGACAGCTTCAGAAGCCTTCCATGAGGTTGTCATCCTCGACAGAGTAGCTGTCGTAGTTGTTTATGAACTCCATGATTTCTTCGGGTTTGATCTTGCCGGGCCAGCGGGCAACGGCGCGGCCGTCAGGATGGAAAATGGCTATCAATGGGATGGCCACCAGCCGCTTGCCGATCAACTCCGAAGCCAGATTCATATCGGCAAGGAACAGAGGATAGTCCAGGGGATGGGTTTTGAGGAAGGTCCTGATGACCCCGGGCTTGCCGTATTCGAAGCTTGGAAAGTCGATGGTGACGCCAAGAAAGGGAATATGCGGATGTTCGCGCCGGAACTGCCTGATTTTGGGTATTTCGATGACGCAGGCCCGACAGCTCGGGCTCCAGACATTGACGACAACCCACTCGCCCTGGCCGATAAAGTCGGCCATGGCCTGCATGCCGCCGTCCAGTCGCTCCAGTTCCAGCGCCGGAGTTTCACCCATGACCGTGCCTGACAGCAGCAACAGCAGTCCGGCCAGTAACTGTCTGACTCGGTACGGCATGAAATAGCCCCCTGGATATTTAAACATTTGGAGCTGCCAGGCCGTATGGAAGTTTCCGTACATACTCGACAGCAGGGCAGCCATGGGTTCTTCTGATCTGCAGGCAGAAAACTTTCATTGGTTCCGCCCGGTCCGTCGTTCTGCCGTCCGGCATCAAGGTGGATTGATTTTGCTGCTAGAATAGCCGCCCATGTCTGGCAACACTCTGGGTACTTTATTCACGATCAGCACTTTTGGCGAAAGTCATGGTGTCGCTTACGGCTGTGTGGTCGACGGCTGTCCGCCTGGCCTGACCCTGAGCGAGGCCGATCTGCAGCATGATCTGGACCGGCGCAAACCGGGCCAGTCGCGTCATGTCACCCAGCGCCGGGAGGCCGATGCGGTGCGGATCCTGTCCGGGGTCGTCGATGGTGTGACCACCGGTACGCCCATCGGTCTGCTGATCGAAAATACCGATCAGAAATCCAGGGACTATTCCGATATCAAGGATCTGTTTCGGCCTGGTCACGCCGATTACACTTACCAGCAGAAGTATGGCCGGCGTGATTACCGTGGTGGCGGCCGTGCCTCGGCGCGCGAGACTGCCATGCGGGTGGCGGCAGCGGGTATCGCCAAAAAATATCTGCGCGAACGCTATGGTGTCACAATCCGTGGTTACCTGGCCCAGCTCGGTCCTATCGTGATCGAGCCCAGGGATTTAAGTGCCGTGGATGACAACGCTTTCTTCTGTCCCGATCCGGGCAGGATAGCCGAGCTTGAAGACTTTATGAATGTATTGCGCAAGTCCGGCGACTCGATCGGCGCGCGGGTCAATGTCATCGCCGAGGGTGTACCGCCGGGCTGGGGCGAGCCGGTTTTTGACCGTCTCGATGCCGACATCGCCAAAGCCATGATGAGTATCAATGCCGTCAAAGGGGTCGAGATCGGAGCGGGTTTCGACAGTGTGGTGCAGAAAGGCACTGAACACCGCGACGAAATGACGCCCCAGGGTTTTCTGAGCAATCATGCCGGTGGCGTGCTCGGCGGTATTTCCAGCGGCCAGGATATTCTTGTCAGCATGGCGCTGAAGCCGACTTCCAGCATTCACTTGCCCGGCCGCACGGTCGATATCCACGGCCAGGCCGCGGAAGTCCGTACCAAGGGTCGGCACGATCCCTGTGTCGGTATCCGTGCGACACCGATTGCCGAGGCCATGCTGGCGCTGGTGCTCATGGATCACTGCCTGCGTCACCGGGCGCAGTGTCTGGATGTGCAGTCGGAAACGCCGATTATACCCGCTGGAAAAAAGTGAAAAGTGAAAGCTTAAAAGCGTGTAACACTTTCTCGTTGAAATATTAATCTGGTCGTCTTGCTTTACACTTTTCACATTTAACTTTTCACTCCCTCTCATGACCCCCTACTGGCGCCTGTCCGGATTTTATTTTTTCTATTTCGCGACTCTGGGCGTATTTCTGCCGTACTGGTCGTTGTATCTGAAAGACATCGGCTTCGGCGCCGGTGCCATCGGCATCCTGACAGCGATGCTGGTGGGAACCAAGATGGTTGCACCGAATCTCTGGGGCTGGCTGGCCGATCATACCGGCCGTCGCCTCGGCATTATCCGCATGGGATCGTTTCTGGCGTGCGTCAGCTTTTCCGGCGTCCTGCTTACGCAGAGTTACGCCGGTCTGGCGCTGGTGCTATTGATCTTTGGTTTCTGTTCGAACGCCGCGCTGCCGCAGGTCGAGGCAACAACACTCAATCATCTGCGCGATCGCGAGCATGCCTATCCCATGATCCGCATCTGGGGATCGATCGGCTTCATTCTCGCCGTCTGGATAGCCGCCCAATTGCTGGAAGTATGGTCGCTGACGTCGGTGCCATGGATCATCCTGTCACTGCTGCTGCTTAACTGGCTGGTGGCCCTGCAATTGCCCGACAGTACGACGGTTCATCATGACGACGGTAGCATGCGCTTTCGTCAGGTTATCCGCCGTCCGGAAGTGCTGGCCCTGATTGCGGTCTGCCTGTTGATGCAGGCCGGTCATGGTCCGTATTACACATTTTACTCGCTGTATCTGGAGCGTGCCGGTTACAAGCTCGATCACATCGGTGAGCTGTGGGCACTGGGTGTAATCGCCGAGGTGGGATTGTTCATGATCATGCACCGGCTGTTGCTGCGCTTCGGTCTGCGGCCGCTCCTGCTGGCCAGTCTGTTGCTGGCGCTGCTGCGCTGGACGCTGATCAGCGAATTCGTGACTTCAGTACCGGCATTAATCATCGCGCAGTTATTGCATGCCGCCACGTTCGGTCTTTATCACGCCGTCACCATTCAGTACATACACCGGTATTTTACCGGTCGTCTGCAGGGTCGCGGCCAGGCACTCTACAGCAGTCTCAGCTTCGGCGCGGGCATCGCGTTAGGCAGTCTCATCAGCGGTTATTTATGGGAGGCGATCGCGCCGGTATGGAGTTTCCGCTTTGCCGTGGCTTCCAGTCTGGTGGCGCTGGTGATCGCGTTGCGCTGGCTACGGGAATAGGCCCCGCAAATAAACGCAAACAGCGAATGATCAGTGGAAATCAGACAAGCGTATCCGTGTCTGCTTTTTTTATCGTTAATCGTGAGTAAACCGATATCCGGAAGCTTTCTGATTGATCTTCCATTTCGTGCGCAGCGAGAAGTCCTCGTCGCAGGCGTCCCGTGTTATGCGAAGGATCTCATGTTGCCTGGTTCGGGTTAATTTTCGTTCATTCGCGGACTGAAATCAGCTTTTATAATGAAAGCCGGTAACCTCCAGCTCCAGTTGCCCGGCGGGCCGTTCCCAGACAACCATATCGTCGACTTGCCGGCCCATCAGAGCTCTGGCCAGGGGTGATGCCCAGCTGATTCGATTGTTGCCCGGATCCGCTTCATCTTCACCGACGATGGTGAAACACCAGGCTTTGTCGTTTTCACCCAGCAGCTCCACCGTCGCGCCAAAGCGGATGGCGTCGGCTGGCTGTTTGGCGGGATCGATGACGATAGCCGCCTGGATGCGCTGCTCCAGGTATTTCAGCTCCTGTTCAAGCAGTTTACGGCGATTGCGGCTGGACAGGTTGTCCTCATCCAGGCCGGCATATTCCCGCTGCAGAGCGTGCCAGCGCTGCTTCAAGTCCACCAGCCCGGCCGGAGTGATGTAATTCGGCAGGTCACTCTGCGGTCGCTCGGGCAGATCGTCTTCAGCCTGCTCGCCGTCCGGTTCTTTGACGAATGCTCGACTCATAATAATAAAGAAAATAATAAAGAAAGCGAAAAGTCCGGTGTGAAAAGTGAATCGTGAAGTCATTAATCAAAATGAACTGTAATATTTATCAGTTCTGATTTTGCCTTACATTTTACACTTCACGTTTCATGTTGCCGTTCCCCCGACCGTCAGGCTGTCGATACGGATCGTCGGCTGACCGACGCCGACCGGCACTGACTGGCCGTCCTTGCCGCAGGTGCCGATGCCGGAGTCCAGCGCGAGATCGTTGCCGACCATGCTGACGCGGGTCAGCACGTCCGGTCCGTTGCCGATCAGGGTGGCGCCCTTGACTGGCCTGGTTAGCTTGCCGTCCTCGATCAGCCAGGCTTCGCTGGCACTGAAGACGAACTTGCCATTCGTGATGTCGACCTGGCCGCCGCCGAACTGGGCGGCGTACAGACCTTTCTTGACCGAGCCGATGATTTCCTGCGGATCGTGCGGACCGTTCAGCATGTAGGTGTTGGTCATGCGCGGCATCGGCAGGTGGGCGTAGGATTCACGTCGGCCGTTGCCGGTCGGCTGCATGCCCATCAGCCGGGCGTTCATCTTGTCCTGCATGTAACCCTTGAGGATGCCGTTTTCGATCAGCGTCGTATACTGGCCGGGTGTTCCCTCGTCATCGACGTTGAGGGAGCCGCGGCGATCCGCAATCGTGCCGTCGTCGACAACGGTGCAGAGTTCCGAGGCAACCTTCTCGCCCATGCGACCGGAGAAAGCTGAACTGCCCTTGCGGTTGAAATCCCCTTCCAGGCCATGGCCGATGGCTTCGTGCAGCAGGATGCCCGGCCAGCCGGGTCCGAGCACGACCGTCATGGTACCGGCCGGTGCCTCGCCGGCTTCCAGATTGATAATCGCCTGCTGCACGGCTTCCCTGACGTAAGTATCGGTGATTCCGTCCTTGAGGAAATATTCGTAACCGAAGCGGCCGCCACCGCCGGAACCGCCGCGTTCGCGCCGGCCGTTCTGTTCAGCGATGACGCTGACGTTGAGCCGGACCAGTGGCCGTACATCGGCGATATGGGTGCCGTCGGTGCCGGCAACCAGCACGACATTGTAGACGCCGGTCAGGCCCACCATGACCTGGCTGACGCGCGGGTCCATCGCCCGCGCCTCGGCATCGAGTTTCTCGAGCAAGGCGACCTTGTCGGTATCGGCCAGGCTGGTCAGCGGGTCAGTCGGCCTGTACAGCACCGGCGCACTCTGACGCTGCCAGGCCTGGATGCGGCCTTCGCCGCCCTGCGTGGCGATCGCGCGCGCTGCCGTGGCAGCCTGGGTCAGTGCCGGCAGCACGAGGTCATCCGAATAGGCGAAGCCGGTCTTGTCGCCACTGACGGCGCGGATGCCGACGCCCTGGTCGATGCTGTGGCTGCCATCCTTGACGATACCGTCTTCCAGCAGCCAGGACTCGGACCGGGCATATTCAAAATACAGATCGGCATTATCGATAGCGGGCCCCATGACGTGGCCGAGGGTCTGTTCCAGATTGTTGTCGTTCAGCCCGACCGGTTCGAGCAGCTGCTGACGGGCAATATCGAGATGACTACTGGCAGGATTGTTATTGGTACGACTCATGCTGGGTTGTGCGCTCCTGACACCTGATTCTCTAAAGTTTGGTCCGCCAGCCTGTAATTCAAGCGCCGGTGGCTGAGTGTCGGAAACCGCAGGCGCAATTCCCGCAGACGATCAAAATCCAGATCGGCACAGGCGACACCCGGCCCGGACCGTATCTGCGCCAGAATCTTGCCCCACGGATCGAGAATCAGACTGTGGCCCCAGGTTTCGCGGCCGTTGACGTGGCGGCCACCCTGATTCGGGGCAATGACATAGCTTAAGTTCTCCACTGCCCGCGCGCGCAGAAACGCTTCCCAGTGCGCCCGGCCTGTGGTCGCGGTGAAGGCCGAGGGTACGGTAATCAGTTCGACGCCCGCCCCGTGCATATTCCGGTAGAGTTCCGGAAAACGCACGTCGTAGCAGACACTCAGACCGATTTTCGCAAACGGTGTTGCGGCCACGATGACGGTATCGCCCGCCTCGAGGCTGTCGGATTCGCAATAACGTTCACCGCCCTCGATCTCGACGTCGAAAAGATGAATCTTGTCGTAGCGGGCGATGCGCTCACCGCTGTCGTTATACAGCAGGCTGGCGGCGCGCGCGCGATCCGGCGATTCGGCCTCCAGCGGTATGGTGCCGGCCACCAGCCAGATGTTGTGCTGGCTGGCCGCCGTGCTCAGAAAATGCTGAATCGGACCGTCACCGTCAGCTTCGCGCAGTGCGATCTTGTCCTGCTCCTGCATACCCATGAACGCAAAGTTCTCGGGTAATACCGCAAGCTGCGCATTGTCGGCCGCCGCCCGGGCGATCAGCTCGCCAGCCTGGGCCAGGTTTTCCTCGACTTCGGCGGTTGAAACCATCTGTATGATTGCAGCACGTAACATTTATCTTCAGAAACCGGACCGGCTGTGGGTTGAACAGGGAAATGGCAATCGGGCGGGTGCTTGCGACTGCGGTTTTATATTAACAAATTGCTGCGGCACTCTGCAGTAATGTTCATGTTGTCGGCCCCCGTTTCTTGCAAGTAGCGGGCCGTTCGCGGTACATTGCAGCGCAAAAATGCGTCGGTCCGCCTATGGTGACCGCGCTGCGTCTGATAAAACAACCTCCTTATAGCCGGTTTTCCAGTTGAACGAAGATTTTCCAAGAATCAAGCGGCTGCCGCCGTATGTTTTCAATATCGTCAACGACTTGAAAATGCAGGCGCGCCGCGCTGGCGACGATATTGTCGATTTCGGCATGGGCAATCCGGATCAGCCGACCCCGCAGCATATCGTCGATAAGCTGGTCGAGGCCGCACAGCGCCAGGACACGCATCGTTACTCTGTTTCCCGCGGCATCCCGCGGCTGCGCCGTGCCATCTGCAACTGGTACAAACAGCGTTATGACGTCGATCTGGACCCTGACAGCGAGGCCATCGTCACCATTGGTTCCAAGGAAGGGCTGGCGCACCTGGCCATGGCCATGGTGGACAAGGGCGATGTGGTACTGGTGCCGAACCCGGCTTATCCGATCCACCCGTTCGGCTTCGTCATCGCCGGTGCCGATGTCCGGCACGTGCCGATTGGTCCGGAGATCGACTTCTTCGCCGAGCTGCAGAAAGCAATCCGTGACTGCTGGCCGCGGCCCAAGATCCTGTTGCTGAATTTTCCCAGCAATCCGACTTCGCAGTGTGTCGATCTGGCCTTTTTTGAAAAGGTCATCGATATCGCCCGTGAACACGGCATCTGGGTTATCCAGGACCTGGCTTACGCGGATATCGTCTTCGATGGTTACCAGGCCCCGTCCATTCTTCAGGTGCCTGGTGCGAAAGATGTCGCCGTGGAATTCTACTCTCTGTCAAAGAGTTACAATATGCCGGGCTGGCGTGTCGGTTTTATGGTCGGCAACCAGAAACTGGTCGGTGCGCTGACACGCATGAAATCCTACCTGGATTACGGCATGTTCACGCCCATCCAGGTGGCTGCGATTACGGCATTGGAGGAGTCCCAGGACTGCATCCACGAAATTGCCGATATGTACCGGGACCGGCGTGACGCGCTGTGTGACGGACTGAACGACGTCGGCTGGTATATCGAGCGGCCGTTGGGCACGATGTTCGTATGGGTGCCGATTCCGGAACCCTATCGGGAAATGAAATCGCTGGAGTTTTCCAAAAAGCTGCTGATGGAGGCCAAGGTTGCTGTCTCACCCGGCATCGGTTTTGGCAGTTACGGTGACGATTACCTGCGTTTCGCCCTGATTGAAAACCGTCACCGGACACGTCAGGCGATCCGGGGCATCCGTGATATGTTCCGCGCCGACGGGCTGCTGGATGAATGACGAATAGTTGGAAGTGAAGAGTTAAATGTGAATGGTGCAAGGTGATTTCCTGGATGAGGAAATTGTTAAACTTGCAAGCGCTTGTGGCTTTTCACTTTTAACCTTTCACGATTCACAATAGGGGATATCTCTTTTGAAACCGGTTAATGTCGGTCTGCTGGGACTGGGCACCGTTGGCGGGGGCACCATCTCGGTGCTCAATCGAAACGCCGAAGAGATCACCCGGCGCGCCGGCCGCGGTATCCGCGTAACGCATGCCAGCGCTCGTGATCTAAACCGGACGCGGACGTTTTCCACCGACGATATCGAAGTCTGCGCGGATCCTTTCCAGGTTGTCGATCATCCCGACGTCGATATCGTCGCCGAACTCATCGGCGGCATCGAGCCGGCGAAGGAACTGGTGATGCGCGCCATTGCCAACGACAAACATGTTGTCACCGCCAACAAGGCGCTGATTGCGCTGCACGGCAACGAGATTTTCCGCGCCGCGCAGGATCAGGGCGTGATGGTGGCTTTCGAGGCAGCGGTCGCCGGCGGCATTCCGATCATCAAGGCGATCCGCGAAGGGTTGTCCGGCAATCGTATTGAACTGGTCGCCGGCATCATCAATGGCACCTCCAATTTCATCCTGACTGAAATGCGCGAGCGCGGCCATAAGTTCGAGACCGTGCTGAACGAGGCCAAAAAGCGCGGCTACGCTGAAGCCGATCCGACATTCGACATCGAGGGCATCGATGCGGCGCACAAGCTGACGATCCTGGCGGCAATCGCGTTCGGCATACCACTGCAGTTTGACCGGGTTTATACCGAGGGCATTACCAGGATTACCCCGGACGATGTCAGCTATGCCGAGGAACTCGGTTACCGCATCAAGCATCTCGGCTTTGCCCGTCAGGCTGAACGCGGCATCGAAATGCGCGTACACCCGACGCTGGTACCTCGCCGCCGGCTCATGGCGAATGTCGAGGGTGTCATGAATGCGGTGCTGGTCAAGGGCGATGCGGTCGGCCCGACCATTTATTATGGCGCCGGTGCCGGCGCCGAGCCGACCGCCTCCGCGGTAGTTGCCGATCTTGTGGATGTGACCCGCGCGCTGACCTCGGATCCGGAAAACCGGGTGCCGCATCTTGCTTTCCAGCCGGACGCGCTCAATGCCGGTGGCATTCTGCCCGTGGAAGAAAACGAAACGGCCTACTATCTGCGCATGAATGCTGTTGATAAACCGGGTGTGCTGGCCGAGATCACGCGCATCCTGGGCGAGCGCGAAATCAGTATTGAGGCCTTCCTGCAGAAAGAACAGGCGCCGGACACAACGCATGTGCCGATTATCCTGCTGACCCAGAAGGTGCGCGAGGGCAACATGATCGCCGCCATCCAGGCCATCGAAAAACTGCAGGTCGTCAGCGGCCGCATCATGCGTATACGGGTGGAGACGCTGGC
>CAZFUS010000033.1:0-13877 GCA_964522485.1 uncultured Enterobacteriaceae bacterium
GAGTCGCCGATGATGTACGACCGGGCCGTCGGAGTATACGAATCTTACACGTTCGACTCCATTCGCTCACGGATACGGCCCGGCATGACCTTTATTGACGTAGGTGCGAACAAAGGCGATTACACTCTTTTCACCGGACATTTGATCGGCGAAAGCGGTAAAGTGATTGCAGTCGAACCCGTACCGGAGAACATACACTGGTTCAACAAAAGTCTCGCCGAAAACGATCTGGAAAATGTTACGTTAGTCGAGGCAGCACTGTCCGACGAGAATGGACGTGCGACATTTCGACTTGGTGACAGAAGTGGCTGGGGAAATCTGCTTCCCGGCAGAGATGAGTCTGAGGATGGGACGATTGAAGTCCGGACGGTGACACTCGACTCACTGGTTCCGGAACTTGAACTTGATCGCGTTGACGCGGTTAAGATCGATGTGGAAGGAGGCGAAGTCGAAGTCATTCGTGGTGCAGAAGAAACAATTGATCGCTTCAGGCCCATGATCTGGCTGGATATTCACTCTGACGTAGACGTCGATTGGCTGCATGAGTTTTTCGCTGAGCGCGACTACCGCATTATCAAGCTTTCAACTCAAAAGGAAATCTCCGAATTCGACGCGCCCGACAGCGTGCTGCTTTCCCCCCGTTGATCGATTGCATAAGCCAGGCTGCCGAAGCTCCCCGGCTGCCGTGTTCAACACAGATCAGGCAGAGTGCTCTTGTACAAACAGCCGCGGGCAGGCACAGAACTATTGATTTACTGGGGGTATAGAAATTTCAGTTAATACAATCGCTGTAACATTATGAAGGGGACGGAGAATATCGGTGGTTCGAGCTCGCCCATTGTCAGTAATTTACTCCCCAAACCAGGATTCAGTTTTTATCTGCCAGCATCCTGGTTCTGGCTTTACCTGATAGCACACATCGTTTCTGCACTGATTAAATCTGCTTATTGTGACTTGTAGCAGAGTATCGTGATTCGTCATAATAAAAAAACCCGGAACAGCGCTGTCGAGGTTAGCGGTTCCTATACAATGGCTTGCTTCGGGAAACTTTTACTGCTAAGTCCATGTTATGGAAAATCGGGGACTATAGTATCACAGAGATTGCGATAGCGGGATGGGTAAGTATATGAACATTAAAGATAACTCCGGGTCGAAACCGGCCGTTGACACTCAACCCTCGGGTACATACGACCACCCTGACGGCGACCATCACGGTCATGGACAGGAAGTGGCGGAACCGTCCCGCCGGAGATTCCTGAAAACCAGTGTGACCGGCCTGGCGGCCGGCGTGGTGGTCGGCTCGGGCCTGGCCGGCGATCTTCTGGCCGGTCCGCTGGATGGCCGGATCCCGGATAAGAAAAAGCTCAAATTTATCAATGTACAGGATTATGGTGCCAGTCCTGCGGCGCCCCCTTCGCAAAATGTAATTGCATTTCAATCAGCAATTGATAAGGCTGCGAGATTAAACAGGAAGCCGATTGTGTTTGTGCCTGCTGGAACGTATGAAACGGATAACACCATTTACATGCGAGATTATGTAACCCTGATCGGTGAAGGTGCATCCAGTCACATAAAAAATGTTGCTGTAAAGGGGCAACCCACGAACGCTATCATGATGGGGGATTATCATGGAAAATCGTTTCTTGAGGGTGAATTTTCAAGTATTAAGCCAGCCCTTAAATACTCGTTGATGCTGTTTTTCAAGTCGCCTGAACATTCCAGAATGTTCAGCCCCGGCGATTTGATCATATTGCAATCTGAAGAAGGATTTCGTGGTGATCATCGTCCACTGTTTCAGGAAATCAATGAAGTAACAGCGGTAGGCCCGGACTCGGTAAAATTAAAGTACCCGCTGCATGATAATCTGGGCGGCAGTAATCCCAAGGTCCAGCGATCCGGCCATATAAGCAATATGTCAATCAGAAACAATGTGGCGAAGATTGTAAAAAAAGCCGGGCTGAGTGATCTTAAAATATCCAGCGCCGGATCATGGATGGCACTTGGCGGCGCTTTTGAATGTAAGATTGAGAATCTGGAACTGGACAGCGCCGGCGTGATGAATATCAATGGCTTTGCACGTTCCGTCATGAGAAACATTAAAGCCCATTACTGGCGGCGCAACCTGCACTTGGCCTATTACTGTCATCACAGCCTGATTGAGAACGTACAGACGACTTATCGGGAAGGCTATCCTGGTGCGCCCGGCTTTGGTATTGGTATCGGTGAAGGAGCACATCACAATACCTGTCGCAATATACAAATCAATTCCGATGATCCCGGTGGCTACAGAGCCTTGGTAGGGTTTGGTAATTCCAATTACAACGAGGTTATAAACTTGCGAGCCAAGTTAAAGAATTCGCCCGATGTGTGTATCGTCGAATTCAGAGGCCATCGCTTTAAATGCACAGGGAATGAAGTGACCGACGCCAGAATTGATTGGGGTGGCACAGTCCACGACATCGTCAGAGCCAGCCCGCGAAGCCAGACTGGAAATAAGGTATCAGGTTATTTCAATGGTGATGTCGTGAATTTTGAATCATGAACATGTCTGCTCCGGCTCTAAAAATACGGGGAACAGTGAATTACCAGTGTGGAGGATAATCAGGGAGTGATATTGGCGGTATTATCTCTTTCCTGACTCCAGATACTACCAGCTAGCGGTGACTGTTCGGCTTTGGGTGCACTCTAGAGACGGACTTTACCGGACGGAGTATCCTGTAATTTGTTGATTTACTTGGTGCCGGAGAGTGGACTCGAACCACCGACCCACGCATTACGAATGCGTTGCTCTACCAACTGAGCTACTCCGGCTATTCTTCGTTGTACCTTGTGCCTTCCGTCTCTTGAAATTGGAAAGTTGAATAAAGAATCCTGAGTTCTTACAAGCGTGTTTTCATGCCTTTCCACAAGATACATTTCACGAAATACGCACGGGTTGCGAGTATAGAGAACAGCCGGAACCGGCTCAACTCCGGCGAGTATTTTTACGGATCTGGTTCCGCAGGCGGATAACGACTTCGACATCGTCTGTTTCGGTCCCAGCTGGTAACTCAGGCAGGCTTGCAAAGCGGACCGATTCCGCAGGGAAATCCGTCAGCGTGCCATCATCCTCATTATAGAAATGGTGATGCGGCTCGGTATTGGAATCGTAGAAGACCTTGCTGGTATCTACCACGACCTCACGCACCAGACCCTTATGGGCGAACAGGTTTAACGTATTATAGACCGTCGCCTTGGAGACTTTCTTGCGGGTGCGATTGACCTCCTCGAGCACCTGGTCGGCGGATAAATGCCGGGGGGCGGCAAACAGCACGGACGCAATGGCGCTGCGCTGGTTTGTCGGCAGGATGCCGTGGGCTCGCATCAAGCCATCAAGCTGCTTTGCGCTGGGAGGCATGGTCATTTTCATCCTTACATTATAAATAGCTTGGGCGATATAAACAATGAATGCGATTGATTTTCATTACACCTGAGCCAGAACCCGTGTCGGCGCGTATGGGGCCGGTGGCACTACCGGCTCGCGCTGCAACAGGAGATCGGCCAGCAACCGGGCCGATGCTGGCGCCAGCAGTATGCCATTGCGGAAATGACCGGTATTCAGATAAAGGCCGGCGATTTCAGCATGCCGGCCGATCAGCGGCAAACCATCAGATGTGGCAGGCCGCAGCCCCGTCCAGTGCAGCGAGGGCGCCTGACCAGCCAGTTCCGGCAGCAGCTGCCGCGCGTGGGCCTGTAAAGACGTGGCTGCCTCCGCCGTGGCTGCAGTATCAAAACCCGCCTCTTCCAGCGTACTGCCGGCCAGTACCAGGCCATCGGGGCGGGGAATCAGATAACGCAGATGATGCAGCACAAGATGCCGCAGCCGGTCGGGCGGCAGACGATAGGCCAGTATCTGTCCCTTCACCGGTCGCAGGACCGGCATATCGGGCAGTAACGCCGAACTCCAGGCGCCGGCACAGATAATGACATGATCGGCAGCGTACCTTTCACCATCAACCACCACACCGGTGCAGCGCTGCGCTTCTATTAACACTCGTTCAACCATTCTGCCATATTCCAGCATCACACCCCGCTGTCCCAGTTCGCTGATTAGCGCGTGCAGTAATCTCGGATTACGGATCTGCGCAACGGCGGGTAAAAGGATCGCCGATTCGAAGCTTCCGGACAGTGCCGGTTCGGCAGCCCGGAGTTCATCCCGCGTCATTACTTCGATCGGCTGTTGATAACAATCCGCCCAGTAATGAATGGTTTCCGGATCCGGCGGATCCAGCATCAGCATGCCGCTCAGCCGGTAACCCGGATCAGTGCCCGTCACCTCTGCCAGTTCGTTCGCCAGCCGAGCATAGACAGCCTGGCTCCACTGCGCCAGCCGCAGTACCGGCTCGGGTTCCTGCCAGGGCTGCAGTGGCGACAGAATACCGCCCCCGGCCCAGCTTGCCGCGCGCGGTGTATCGGATCGATCAAACAGCCTCACTTTCATGCCTGCCGCGTTCAATTCACGCGCGGTCATCAGTCCGACAAGTCCACCGCCGATAATCACTGCGTCACAGGTTTTCATCTCAATTGAAGTGTGAACGCCATCACAATGACTCAGTCTTTCCGCACCCTGCAGTGGCCGTTAATCGGCGATGTACTACCGTTCGTCCGGCAGTTGCTGACAACACCTTCGAGCAAGGCTAGAACTATACCCATGTTGAATATGCGCGGTTTCACCATCGTCGAATTGATGATAACCATCCTGGTGCTGGCACTCCTGGCGGGCATCGGTGTACCCGCGTTCCAGAGCACTGTGATGAATAATCGCATGACTTCCCAGATCAATGCACTCGTTACCTCCCTCAATCAGGCCCGCAGCGAGGCCATCAAGCAAAACCGGGACGTCGTAGTCTGCCGCTCAACCGACAGCAGTTCATGCGCCGGCAGTGGTTCCGGCTGGGCACAGGGCTGGCTGGTGTTTGTGGATGAGAATGAAAACGGCAGTATTGACGGGGGCGGGAATAACTGCGACGGCAGCGGTGACTGCAAACTCAGTGTACAGAGTACTCTGTCAGGAAATATCCAGGTCGACGCCAATGTCAATCAGTTAATTTACAACGGCCGCGGCACCAGCAATACCAACGGGACCTTTACATTCTGTGATTCGCGCGGCGCCGAAGAGGCCAAAGCGATCATCATCAGTAACACCGGTCGACCGCGTATTTCCAATACCAAAGTCGATGGAACCAGTCTGACATGCGCCTGATCCATTTCAATCCCGATAGCAACAGGCAACATGGCTTTACACTGCTTGAAGTCCTGATCGCCATTGTCATCTTTTCGATTGGCCTGCTCGGTATCGCCAGTCTGCAACTGGCCGGTTTGCGTTATACCCATACTTCACAACTGCGCGCCACGGCGGCCATGCAGGCCGAGAATATCGCCGACCGTATGCGCGCCAATCTGGCTGGCGTTGCGGATGACGAATATAACGTGACCGGTTCCATACCGGCCTCGTCCGAAACGTGCGATACCGAGTGCACGTCTGCCGAGATCGCGGAGCATGATTTATACAACTGGAATCTGCATAACGGTGCCTTGCTACCGGATGGTGCGGGCATCGTCTGCATTGATTCGACGCCCGAAAACGACGCAGTTCCCGGTGACTGGAAATGCGATAACACCGGCGAGGTTTACACCGTCAAGATTGCATGGACTGAACGCGGTGTCGGCGAGAATGAAAGTGATGTTTCCACCCAAACTTATGTCATGAGATTCGTCCCGTTATGATGCGCCTAACTACGACAATCCGACAGCTCCATTCCAGGGAAAGCGGCTTTTCACTGATCGAGGTAATGGTTTCGATCGTCATCGCCCTGATCCTGCTGGCAGGCATCATCCAGCTATTCGTCAGCAACAAGCAGGGATACCGGCTGCAGGAAGGGTTGAGTATTCTGAATGAGAATGCACGCTTTGCAGTGGCCCGTTTGCAGCACGATCTGCGCATGGCCGATCACTGGGGGGGTGTCAACCGCGACTCGGTGGAATCCATGGCTTCTGTACCGGGCAATGACTGTTTTTCCAGCTTCAGCCTGGATGCGCCTGATGCCGGTCTGACCGGTACTGTCAACGGCCTGTACAGCTTTGACGGCGACAGTCTGCCTTCCCAGATAGCCAGCTGTATCAATGCCTACGATGCTGTAGCGGGCACAGATGTCATCGTCGTGCGTTATGCGGATCAGGCAAACGCCGGCGATTATCCCAGCGGCCTGTTTGTTTATACCCAACGGGGGCGCAAGGCCGAGATCAGAGACAGCATGGCACCCGCTACTAATACCGATGCACTGCCGTTCTGTGGTGCCATCGAGGATAACGAATGTGTCTGGTCCTATTATTTCGCCATATATTTCGTACGCCGCTGCGACACGCCGGGTGCCTGTCCGGCCGACGACAGCCTGAATACTCCGGCTTTGGTCAAACTGGTCCTTGATGGCGGCAATATTCCCGCTGCGCCGGACAGCCCCGAGATTGTGGTATCCGGTATCGAACAGATGCAGGTGGAGTACGGCCTTGACACGGATGGTAATTACAACGCCAATCAATATCTGGCGGCCGACAATGCCGATCTCGCCGGCAATCCGGACAACTGGGCACAGGTCGTCAGCGCCCGAATTGACCTGCTGATACGCTCCTCGGAAAAAGACATCAGTATTGACGAAGAAGGTGAAACCCAGGCAATGGCCAGTGGCTACACCTATACCGTCCCGGCGGAGGCCAAATTCAACCGCCGCAAACTGTTTTCCACCGTCGTGGAAGTCCGCAACCAGACCCGGTCCTGATTATGAACAGAATCCTGTCCAGACACACACAGCGCGGCATGGTGCTTGTCATCGCCCTGATCATGCTGCTGGTACTCACGATCGTCGCGGTCGTCGCGATGCGCTCGACCACCGTCGATCTGCAAATGACCACCAACACCATGCTCAAGAGCCGCGCCTTCCAGGGCTCCGAGAGTTCGCGCCGGGTGAGCGGGGTCGCACTCATCGGCCATGTGCTCAATGAAGGCTGGCCTACATCGGTTGGCGGGCCGGTCGATCCGAGCAGCGGCTATACCGTTCCCGCTCAAATCAAGGTCCGATCCGCAGTGAGCGGGGCCGCGGGTTACATCCCCGTGGAAGAAAGCGGGTCAGTTTCTTACATGTACGATGCTGACAGCGATGGCAAACCGGCAACTACGGCTGCCGACTGCGCCAGTCAGGCCAAAGACCTGAACCAGGGAGATATCTGTTCGGACATTGAAATCGAACTGCAGGCGCGGGTCGTGCCGGGCGGCGGCAGCCCGACCATCGGTCAGGGCGCACTGGGGACCGGCGGCGGTGCGGCCGGCGGCGGCGCCCATCTGTATTTCGATGTCCGCAGCACCGGTTACGGTCCCGGCAACGCCCGGTCCGATACCGCGGCCGATTACCGAATCTCAACGTCCAACTGACTTTCTGGGGACAGGGGTAGCCAATCATGAAAAGGATCAAAATCAATTTGAAGGGATTCCTCAATGGGGCAGCCCTGGCTGTATTGGGCGGTGCACAGATTCTTTTTCAGCCGCTGGCCCAGGCAGAAATCTCCGGTGCGGACATGATCACCTATGTCAAGAGTCCGGTAGTTACAACCAAATCGGCGCCACCCAAGGTTATGCTGACCATGGCCAAGGATCATCTGTACTGGTTCAAGGCCTATAACGATTTCACCGACCTGACCGGTGACGGCATTATCGAAACCACCTATAAGGATACGTTTCAGTATTACGGATATTTTGATCCCGACAAGTGCTACAGCTATGAAGAGCAGAGCTTTCCCGCTAAAGGAAACGTAAAACTTTTCGTGCCCAAGGCCTTCGCCGCCGGCACCAATGGTCACTACTGCGATTCCGTCGCCGGCGAGTGGAGCGGGAATTTCCTGAACTGGGCCTCCATGACGCGCATGGATATCGTCCGCAAGCTGCTCTACGGCGGACGCCGGATCGAAGACAAGGAAACACATACCATTCTGGAGCGCACCTATCTGCCGACCGATGCTCACAGTTTCGCCAAATATTACAACGACGACGACATTGCCAAACTGACGCCATTTACCGAGATCTCTTCAGGAGATGACTTTAATGATGGCCTGACCATCTGCAATACCACGACACCACCGAATTCGGGCAATTCACAGGGTCTGAACACGCAGAATAATCCACCGCTGATGCGCATCGTCAAGGGCAATTATTCCCTGTGGGCGGCCGGCGAACGCTATCAGTGCGAATATGATGGCGACCACGGCGGTGACCGCGGTCAGAATTCGAATACTGCAGAGTCTGGTATTCCGGCCGGCGACGACTCGCCGAACAAATCACTCGGCCTGACTGATCTAACCAGTGGTTTCGGGCCGGACTACAATGTCTACATTCTCACCTGTGTGCCCGGGCTCATCGGCTCTGAGAACAACGAGAACTGCCAGCAGTATCCCAAGGCAGGCACGGTGGCCAAACCCACCGGCTTGTTGCAGCAGTACGGCGAACAGGAGGCCATCCATTTCGGCCTGATGACCGGCAGTTATGAAAAGAATATTTCGGGCGGTGTATTGCGATCCAATATCGGGCCGCTAGATGATGAGCTGGATCTGGAGACTGGTGTCTTCAAAGCCGATCCTAACTCGGCCCTGCCATCGGTCGGTGTCATCCGAACTCTGGACAAGATACGCCTGTACGGCTACCGCTACGGCAATGACAATGCCGGCGTGTATTTCGGCAGCGGCAGTGGCGATGACTGTCCGTTCCAGCTGGACAGCATCACCGAAGGCACCTGCAACAGCTGGGGCAATCCCATCTCCGAGATCTACATGGAGGCATTGCGTTATTTCGGCGCCCTGCAGCCGACACCCGCCTTCCAGTCCAATGACGCAAATTTCGTGGGCGGCCTGGATGAAGCGGTGTGGGAAGACTGTCTCGACAGCGATAGCGCCTGTGCACCGCTGAACATCATCGCCTTCAATACCAGTGTCAACAGCTATGACGGCGACCAGACCGGCGGCATCACCGATCTGCCCGGCGCCAGCGATCCCGTTTCACTGACGGATACTGTCGGTGCGGGCGAAGGCATCCATGGCAAGGAATTCTTCATCGGCCGCAATGGCAGCGATGATGATGAATTCTGTAACGCCAAGACCATCAGTTCACTGGGCAACGCAATTGGTATCTGTCCCGAGGCCCCGACCCTGTTCGGTTCCTATCATATGGCCGGCATGGCGCACTACGCCCGAACCAACGATATCCGCAGCGATCTGGACGGTACTCAGAGTGTGAGCACCTACGCCGTCCAGCTCGCGACCAATGTGCCGCAGATCCGGGTACCGGTATCGGCGGATAAGAATGTGACCATTCTGCCGGCCTACCGCTTGTTGACTGCGAATGGTGAACCGCGCACCGGCGGCGGTTCACTGGTGGATTTCAAGGTCGTACAACCGCATACGGAAGTGAGCAAGGCAAACTGTCCTGATATCAGTAAAGGTTGTAAAGGTGACAAAGCGACGGGCACAGGAATTTACGATGCCCAATTCTATGTCAACTGGGAGGATTCCGAGCAGGGCGGCGACTTCGATCAGGACATGTGGGGCATCATCACCTACCGGCTGGATACCAATAACGACACCATCGAGGTCGCCACCGATGCCATCGCCGAATCGACCAACGGCCAGCAGCTTTTCGGTTTCGTCATCAGCGGGACGGAACAGGACGGGTTCCATGCCTATTCCGGCATCGAAGGGGCAAAATTTGATGATCCTGATCCGACCATGCCTGATTGTAATAACGATCCCTTTGATAATGGCAACTTACCGTCTACTGAACATGTGCCGTCTGATCCAAACCAATGCGACGTCAACGACGACGGCCGCTCACACGAATTCACCATCGGTGATGGCTCGGCCGAACTACTGGAGAATCCGCTGTTCTATGCAGCCAAGTGGGGTGGTTTTGACGATATCAACAATAACGATGTTCCCGATCTGCAGGAAGAGTGGGATCAGCGGGATACCAGCGGCAAGAAGGTGGTCGGCGGCGACGGCATACCGGACAATTATTTCTTCGTCACCAATCCGGCCGCCCTGGAAGACGCCCTGCGCAATGTCTTCGACGCCATTCTCGAGCGTGCCTCCTCGGGTACCGCCGCAGCGGTGGTGGCCAACGAGCAGACCGGTGTCGGTGCTGTCTATCAGGCGCTTTACGATCCCGTACGCACTGATACCGATGGCAACGAGGCCAAGTGGGCCGGCAGCGTTCACGCCCTGTTCATCGATTCCCAGGGCCTGCTGCGTGAAGACGGCAATGGCAACGGAACACTCGACGATTACAATACTGACAAGGTCGTCGAGATATTTTTCGATGACGATGACCAGCGGACCAAGGTGCGCCGTTTCAGCAGCAGCGAGGACGATGTATTCCAGCCTTCCGGCAGTCTGGATTTCGATCTGAGAGAACTCGAACCCATCTGGAATGCGCGCGATCAACTGTCATCTGTTGTGAATGTGACAACCCAGCGTAACTACACAACGTCCGCCGCGAGCGGCAGACATATCCTCACCTGGCTGGACAGCAACTATGACGGTGTGGTCCAGAGCAGCGAGCAAATAGCCTTCGATACGACCACCTTTGACAGCAGTACATTCGGCTGGCTGGATCAACCGGACGTTGCCACAGCTCAGGAACTGGTCGAATACATCCGCGGCGAGGAAAAACCGGATTCCCGTAACCGTACTGTTGACTATTACGGCACCGGCACTGCCCAGGTTCTGCGGCTGGGTGACATCGTCAATTCTTCTCCGGTCCCGATTGCCTCCCCGTTCGAGGCCTATGACCTGCTGACTGGCGATGCCGGTTACTTCAACTTCCGGCTGCAATACCGCAACCGGCGCGAGGTTGTCTATGTCGGCGCCAACGATGGCATGCTGCATGCCTTCAATGCCGGCTTTTTCGATGCCTCGACCCAGACCTATGAAACGACAACCGATGCAGGCGGGACCGGTGCCGCGGGCAATCCGACTTCCCATCCGCTCGGGGCCGAACTCTGGGCGTACGTGCCGAAAAACCTGCTGCCGCACCTGCAGTGGCTGAAGCGCGAGGACTACGAGCACGTGTATTACGTCGACGCCCAGCCGCGGCTGTTCGAGGCCAAGGTGTTTGCGGATGATGCCGATCATCCGGGCGGCTGGGGCACGATTCTGGTCGCCGGCTTCCGGCTGGGCGGCGGTACCGATGCGACCGGCATCACCGTGGATACACAGGCTGACGGTCTGGGCAATAACAATGACGACAATGACGACACGGACGATGTCAAGACCAAGTCCGCCTATGTGGTCATGGACGTCACCAATCCCGAGAAGCCGCCCGAGGTGCTGGCGGAACTGACACCGCCGAATCTGCAGTTCACGACCTCGTTCCCGACGGTTGTGCCGGTCGCGACGCCGAACGGTGACTCGCCCAATAAATGGTATCTCGTCTTCGGTTCCGGTCCGGACAACCTGGGCGATGTCACCAGCAGCCAGAATGCGCGTCTGTATGGCTATGACCTGGGTGAACTGGTGGCCGGCGATGCTGATAACGGCATCGTAACCGCAGGAGCCTTTACCGTTGATGGCATGAACCTCGGACCGAATGGCGCCAAGCAGTTTGTCGGTGATCCGGTGGTGGCAGATACTGATCTGAACCTTAAAACCGAAGTGCTGTATTTCGGCACAGTCGGTGATGCCGACGGTGACGAGGGCAAGCTCTGGCGTATTGGCATTGCCGAGCAGGAGAATCCGGGGAACTGGACTTCGGCCGCACCATTACTGGACGTGGATCAGCCGTTCCTGGCCCTGCCGACGTTAGCACTGGATAACGACGGCGATATATGGGTGGTTGCCGGCACCGGCCGCTTCTTCTCCAATCCCGACAAATCCAGCGTGGCGCAACAGACATTCTACGGGTTCCGGGATCCGAATGATCCCTTCGATGCCAGCAGTAATAGTTCTGCCAATGCAGGCGCCTTTGTCGACGTTACCGATGCTACCGTATTTACGGACGGCAATGTCGATGGCGTGGATGGCGTCACCAGTTACACAGGACTGGTGCAGGAAATCGATCAGGCCGGTGGCTGGAAACGGCATCTTGATGCCGACGGCATCGATCCGGCGCAGCGGAACGTAACCCGTTCGACGTTAATCAACGGTATTGTTTTCAGTACTGCTTTCAAGCCCAGCCTGGATCTCTGCGGTGCCGAAGGCAACAGCGAGTTGCTGGCCTTCGCTTTCAATACGGGTACCACCACACCCAGCCCTATCTTCGGCACCGAGTCCTGCCCAAGCTGCCCTGATGGCGTGTTTGAATCCGTTCCGAGCATCGATCTGGGTTTTGGCTTGGCCTCCACCCCCAGTATTCACGTCGGGCAGCCGGGAGAAGGGGATCTGCCCGGCCGTGTGACTGTGGTCATCCAGAAGTCTACCGGCGAAACATCGACCGAAGAAGCCTTTACCGGCGCCGGTCTCAACAATGCCGAAATATCATGGCGCGAATTCTTCGATTAATGAGGAATATAAAGCAATAAGCTGTCATTTCGACCAGCGGGAGAAATCTACCGCAGGTGTTCCGAGGAGGGCGAGGAATCTCACGGAGTTCTCTCTCCCTTGGTCAATACGGGGATTTCTCGCTACGCTCGAAATGACTAAGAGAAGCTATCGAAACAGGAATTGCCCGCTGCACTCAAAATGACAAAGAGCAGCTTAATCAGGGATTGCTTAAAGTACCGGACTTTATGCTCAATTGATGCCACATTGACCACCGGATGAAGTCGGTGGTATTAATAAAGAGGGACAGAGTCATGAATAACAGACAGCATTGTGCATCCGGCCGCTATGCCTGCAACGGTTTTACGCTGATTGAGCTGATGATCGTCGTGGTGATTGTCGGCATTCTGGCAGCCATTGCCTATCCCAGCTATCAGGAATACGTCAATCGATCCAAGCGTGCCGATGCTAAAAACGCGTTGCTGGAGATAGCTTCACGCCAGGAACGTTTTTATTTCGACAATAATACCTATACGACCGATCTGACCGGCGACGGCAGCCTGAACTACGGCACGACTTCGCCGGATGGTTATTACAACCTGAGTGTGGCTGCAGGCCCCAGTGGCAGTATCGCGAGCAGTTACGAAATCACCGCGACGCCGGCTGCTCCCTTCAATGACGTCGATTGCGGCAATCTGTCACTGGATTCACGCGGCGAGCAGGATAAGACCGGCTCCGCACCGCTGGACCGGTGCTGGTAATTCTCCGGTTTATTTCTGCTTTATGCTGAAATTCATTCACCCAATAACAATGCTGGCATTCGCATTGGCAACAGCCAGTGTCTCAGCGGAAATTTACAAATGGATCGAAGACGGAACCGTGCATTACGGCAATACGCCACCAGCCGGCCAGCAAGCCGAGTCCGTCAAGACGCCGGCCGGCCCGCCGAGGGCCAGAACCGAGAATGCCCGTGAAACACTGGATGAACGTATCGAACAGGATGAAGAATGGCGTGAACAGGAAGCTGATAAACAGGAACAGGCCAGGGGGGCGGACCAGCTACAGGAGGCCCGCAAACAGAATTGCGACAACGCCCGTCAGGCGCTACAGCAATTGGAGAATAACAGGCGGCTTCAGTATATCAACGACGAGGGCGAACGCGCCTTCCTGACCGAGGAGCAACGTCAGCAGCGTATGGATGAAGCCCGGAAGCTCGTGCAGGAAAACTGCGGTCAGCAGTGACACAATAGTAAACTTCTAAAAAATCCTTCTGTCGTCATACCCGCCAAAGCAGGCATCCAGTAAGCAATTGTAGGAGGCGGTCT
>CAZFUS010000033.1:13977-24714 GCA_964522485.1 uncultured Enterobacteriaceae bacterium
GTAGGAGGCGGTCTTAACCGGCGACCTGAGAAGTTACAACCAGCATCGCCCCTTGAAAGATCCTCTTACAGGACGGGGCTTGAATATTCAAGATGCTCGGCAGAGTTTACGCAAGGCCAGACAATCAACCCGGGATTACATCGCGTTCGCTGGCGAGTTCACGCGGCAGCGAAAAAACCACTTTCTCCTGCTTGCCGGGCACTTCATTGACGACGTTGGCACCCCATTCCTTGAGCTGCTGAACCACACGCTCTACCAGCACTTCGGGCGCCGAGGCACCAGCGGTTATACCGACTGAAGTGCGTCCGTCCAGCCACTCACGCTGGATCTGATCGGCACTGTCGATGAGATAGGCCGGAATACCGTATTTCTGGGATATCTCTTTCAGGCGGGTTGAATTCGAACTATTGGGCGAACCGACCACCAGCACCATGTCACACTCCCCGCTGAGCTTCTTGACGGCATCCTGACGATTCTGGGTGGCATAACAGATATCGTTCTTCTTGGGGCCGACAATTTTGGGAAACCGCTGGCGCAGAGCATCGATGATTTCGGACGTATCATCCATCGACAGCGTCGTCTGGGTGACATAGGCCATGAAGTCCGGGTTCTTGGCTTCCAGCTTCCAGACATCCTCGACCGATTCGACCAGATACATACCGCCTTTGCCACCCTTCGGGCGATACTGGCCGAGCGTGCCTTCGACTTCGGGATGACCGGCATGACCGATAAGAATGCACTCGCGGCCTTCATCCTGATAGCGGCCGACTTCCATATGCACCTTGGTCACCAGCGGACAAATCGCATCGAAAATCCGCAGATTGCGGCGTGCGGCTTCCTCGCGGACAGTTTTGGAAACACCGTGGGCGCTGAAGATCACAATGGAGTCGTCCGGCACATCGTCCAGTTCCTCGACGAATACGGCGCCCTTATCCCGCAGTCCGTCGACAACATACTTGTTATGCACGACTTCATGGCGTACGTATACCGGTGCGCCGAACTGATCCAGGGCGCGCTCGACGATCTCGATGGCACGATCGACGCCGGCGCAGAAACCGCGCGGATTGGCTAGCTGTATTTGCATAATCTTGGCGTTGGACTCCATATCAAGGCTCCGGTTGCACCTCCGGCAACGGCCGGTGGTAAACCAATGTCATTCCGAGGAGCACTTGGCGACGAGGAATCCGGGAAGATTTCTCGCTTCGCTCGCAATGACAACTTCAACTGTCACGCCCGGCAACTGCCAGGATGTCAGCTAACTGGTTGAAATTATACAACCTCATAAGAATTTGTTGCTATGCACACTACGGCCCGCCCCGTGGCGTGTCAACCGCCCGCCGGCATTTGCCGGCGGGCGGCCCGAGCAAATGCTAGGGAGCTCACCAAACGGCTCCTCAAGGCAAACTTCAATCACGATTACCCGGATGCCCGCCCCTTTTCTTATCGTCATGTGACAACCAGATGGCATCAATGATCAGCATGACCGCACCTGTCGTAATTGCGGCATCGGCCACATTAAATGCCGGCCAGTGCCAATATTTGTAATAAAAATCTATATAGTCAATGACATAGCCGTAAGCCAGACGATCCCACAGATTGCCCAGCGCGCCAGCCAGTACCAGCGCCAGTGCCGCCGCCAGCCAGCGATCGGCACGCGGCAGCCGGTACAGCCAGGTGACCAGTATCCCGCTGATCACGATCGCGAACCCGCTGAACAGCCAGCGCTGCCAGCCGCCAGCCTGGCTCAGAAAACTGAAGGCCGCACCCGTATTATAAGTCAGGGTCAAATTCAGGCCGGGAACCACGGCCAGTGGTACATGCAGATCGAGCCAGCTTTCAGCCATTAACTTGGTGATTCGATCCAGCACCAGCACAACAGCGGTTACTGCCAGCCATGGCGCCATTCCGGACCAGCGTTTCATTCAGTGATGCCCAGATACTCGCGTGCGGATTTCATATCGGCGTGCATTTGCCTGACCAGATCATTGACCGAGGCAAACATCTGATCAGGCCGCAGCCGATCCAGATATTCCACTTCGACCAGACGGCCATAACAATCGTCGTCGTAATCAAAGATATGCGTTTCCAGAAACAGGCGCCGGCCATTGAACACCGGCCGGGTGCCAATATAGCTGATCGCCGGTCTCGGTGCTGGCGTTAATTGATGGACCCGGCTCACGAATACGCCGGACAAAGGTGCATGCAGACGCTTCATATCAATGTTCAGTGTCGGTACTCCAAGCCAGCGGCCGCGCTTTTCGCCATGGATCACCCGGCCGGCATTACCGTAGCGCCGGCCGAGCAGCACTTCTGCCCGATCCAGATCAGCCGCCGCCAGAGCTTCGCGCACAAGTGTGCTGCTGACACGCTCATGGCCGACCTGATGGGTATCCAGGGCGATCACGGAAAATCCGTGCTGGCGGCCGGCCTGTTCCAGCAGAGCCCGGTCACCGTCGCGGCCCTGACCAAAACGGAAATCATCGCCGATGACCAATGCTTTCAGCCCGAGTCTGTCGACCAGTAACTGCTGGATAAAATCCTGGGCTGATAAACTCGCCAGCCGTTTATCGAAATGCAGACAGACCAGTCGATCAATACCGCAGCGATCCAGCAGCAACGCCTTTTCCCGCAGCGTGGTCAGTCGCGCCGGCACCTCGCCCGGTCTGAAGTACTCCAGCGGCTGTGGCTCGAACGTCATGACGACACCCGGCAGTTCGTATTCGGCCGACAATTCCCGAAGCCGGGTGAGTATCGCCTGATGCCCGAGATGCAGACCATCGAAGTTACCGATCGTGGCCACACAGCCGCGCAGGGATTCAGACAGGTTATGTAAACCGCGGATAAGCTGCATGGTGTATCAATGCTCGGCCATGGCGGCGCCGCCACTCAAATGGTGCGGGCGCAATCCGCAGAGCCATAGCGTAACCGGATAAATACCGATCCCGAGTGCAATCCAGCCGCTCAGCGCCAGCGCCCGCTGCATCAGATCCAGAGCCGCCCAGTTCGCCAGTGACGGAACAATAAAGTAAAGAACAGCGGCCATGACCAGCGTCGCGATAACGATGCGGCAGGCGAAACTCGTCCAGCCTGAACTGGCCTCGTAAGCACGATAGCGACGCAGCCAGTAAAACAGTAACCCGGCGTTGACCACGGCCGCCGTCGACGTGGCCAGCGCCAGACCGACGTGGGCCAATGGGCCGACCAGCGCCAGATTCAACACAATATTGGTCACCATCGCCGCCACACCCGCTTTGACAGGTGTGCGCGTGTCCTGACGCGAGAAAAAGGCACTGGCGAGTATCTTGATCAGTACGAATGCAGGCAATCCGACCGCAAAAGCCATGAGGCTGCGCGCGGCCATGGTCGCATCATTGACCGTGAATTCACCATACTGGAACAGTGTCACCATGATCGGTGCTGCCAGCACGGCCAGTCCAGCCAGTGCCGGCAGGGTAATCAGCAATACCCAGCGCAGCCCCCAGTCCAGGGTCGCCGAATAGGCCGCGGCGTCACCGCGCGCATGCTTGTCGGACAGCTGCGGCAATATGACGGTGGCCAGCGCGATCCCGAACACACCGAGCGGAAACTCCATCATGCGATCGGAGTAATACAGCCAGGAAATACTGCCGCTGACGAGAAATGAAGCAATCAACGTATCGATCATGACATTGATCTGCGACACTGAAACTCCGAACAAAGTCGGCAACATCAGTTTAAAAATACGCCGGACACCCTCCGTATCGCGCCCGAAGCGCGGTCGCGGCAGGAGGCGGATGCGTTGCAGAAACGGTAGCTGAAATGCGAGTTGCACCACTCCGGCCAGCAACGTACCCCACGCCAGGGCTGTTATCGGTGTCTCCAGCCGCGGCGCCAACCAGATAGCGCAGCCGATCAGCGACAGATTGAGCAACACCGGCGTAAACGCGGGGATGCTGAACCGCCGATGGGCATTCAGGATCGCGCCGGCCAGCGCCGTCAGGCAGATAAACAGTAAATAAGGGAAAGTGATGCGCAGCATTGCTACTGCCAGTTCGTAGCGGCTCATGTCGTCATGAAAGCCCGGCGCGAATACCAGGATCACAAGCGGTGCCGCCAGAATTCCGACCACCGTCACGACGGTCAGAATCAGCCCCAGCATCGCGGTGGTGTGATCAACCAGATCACGTACCCGCTCCTCACCGTGTTGGGCCTTGTATTCCGACAGGACCGGTACAAAGGCCTGGGCAAACGCGCCTTCGCCGAACAACCGTCGGAAAAAATTGGGGATGCGGAAGGCGACAAAAAAAGCGTCCGTGCCGATACCGGCGCCGAACATGCGGGCAATAACGACGTCGCGTACCAGGCCGAATACCCGTGACAGCAGCGTCATGCCTCCGACGGTTGCGGTCGATTTCAGGAGTCGTCTGCTCAGGACGCGGGCCTCGGGTTATAATTCAATCACATGGACGCGGCAGGCGTCGGTTTCGCAAGCCGGGCAGCATAGCACAGACCGTCCTCAGGATTGACAAACCCCCGGCGAATCAGCATGATGTCGCGCCTTGCCGGACCTGCGCCGGGCGCAGGTCAGTGCCTTCAACCCATGACATCAGGAGTTTCAATTTTGGCCAATATCGCATCGGCGAAAAAGCGGGCTCGGCAGTCGGAGCAGAACCGCAAACAGAATGCCGGTCAGCGCTCCATGCTGCGCACCGAGATCAAAAAGGTCATCACTGCCATCGGCAAAAAGGATAAGGACGCCGCAACGGCCGCCTATCAGGCGGCGGTACCGGTTATCGATCGCATGGCCGACAAAGGCATCATTCACAAAAACAAGGCCGCCCGCCACAAGAGCCGTCTGAACAGTCAGATCCGCGCGCTGTAATTATATTTCCTATTCTGTCGCCGGCTGACGCGGCTCAAGAAGCTTAAAGATCGAAAAACTCTGGTAGACGTTCCGAAACCTGTGGGAGCGGCTTGCAGCCGCGATAATTGATGACTCTGTCGTCAAGCAGAGATCAGTTCCACTGCCATTGTCAGTCAATCCAGAAAGCGCCACGCACGCGTTCGAGACGCCAGGTATCCGCAGCATCATGGTGACAGATATCATAGCGGAATGAAGTCGGCAGTGACGGCAGTTCAAAACGCAGATCCTTAAAGCGCACACAAACCCGATCGTCGTTACGCTCAATGCCGGCCAGCGCGGGAAATACGGCGAACCGGCGAAATCCGGCGAAATCCGGCCGGTTCCAGGCCTCGGACACCAGATCCGTCTCGGTTTCAGTTTCACCATAGCGCCAGTACCGCCGCCAGCGGGCATTGGCTACCGGCTGATGAGCCGCATGGATCGATCGCAGCAGACCGCCCGCCTGGTCTGAAAATGCAGGGTTGCGGCGGCGCAGGTTGACCCGTGCCACCTCGTAGCCTTCTCCATGGCTAACGATGATCATCCAGTTATAAGGCGTGAACGGTTGTGGCAAAGCATCTACTTTCGCACCGACCAAGCCGTGACTGACGGCATGGACCTTGCCAATTTCAAGTGCACGGGCATGCAGTATGCCTTGAAACACCACGTACCCCGCTACGAGAGACAATGCTGCCCATGCGTAGAAACGACCGCGCGGAAGCAGCAGCGAGACCGCCAGCCCGCCCGCCACAATGGCAGTGAAAAGGGGATCGATCAGATAAATGAACGGCAGTGAAAAACGTTGATCCGAGAAAGGGGCCAGCAGCATCGGCGCATAGGCGGTGAACACATCACCTGCGATATGCACCGCGAGCCCCAGACAGACGGGACTGTAAAACAGCCGCCAATGATAGTGTCCGCGTGTCGCCCGGGAGAACAGCCATGCCAGCACCAGTGCCCACGCCGGCAGCAGGAGCAGCGAATGGGTTACGCCCTGATGCCAGTTGAGATACGTAAGCGTGTCAATCGAGCGCAGTACGATATCAGCATCGGGAAACGCAGCGGCGAGTCCGCCCGTCAGCACACGGGCCTTCGTTGACAAGGTCCGGTGTGACGAGGTCCTGGATAATGAGATTCCGCGGGACAGCGCAGCGGGATCGGAGGTGTTGGCAACAGTGGCGCGCGCCAGTAAAGCACCGCTCAAAGCGTGAGTCAGGGTTTCCATGGACGCGCCGGGTATTATGCCGCGGGCGTATCGCCGCCATGATCCGGGCCACGCGGCGTTGTCGCGGCTTCTGTTTGCCGCCTTGCAGGACCACAGTGACAGGCATAGACCGTATGGTCCAGACGCTCGGCCAGGGCCAAATTGCGATCGAGGAATCGGCTGGTGCTGATCGAATCCTGCGAGTCGTCGTGCAACCAGCGACAGAACGTCATCAGGTAAATCGTGGTCAGCCCGGTTTCTTCCAGCGCGCGTCGGAAGTAAGTGGCGTCACGGCAGGCTGCCTCCCGTAACCATTGCACGGTACGGCTGATGCGCATCAGTGAAGGTATCTGGATGTGAAGATGGCCCGGTTCCAGTCTGCCGTGGATCATCTGCCGGGTCACTCGACGGTGGGTCGCCAGCGCCCCCAGCCAAGCCATGATAAGCCGGTGCAAACGCTGGCGCGACGTAAGTCCGGGGAAATCCGGGGCCTGCGCTGCCTTCAGCATGGCGTTGTCGGCACGATCGAACCAGGCATCGATCAGCTCTTCCTTTTCGCGGAAATGCTGACGAATGTCATCCAGTGTGATGCCGAGTTCGGTCGCCACAGCATGCAGGCGCACTGCCTCCCATGAACTATGCTCGGCAATACCGATCGCGGCATCAACAATACGTTCGCGGAGGCCGGCCTGGGTTTCCATTACGACAGCTCCTGCTGGATAGCCCTGGTTACATAGTTAAGCTTTAGGCTGTTTTGCTTTCAGCGTCAACCGGGATAACCTTTTTTAGTATTCATAACCGTGATGTCACCTCTGCCGACGCATCGCCATGCATTATCCCTGACAGGGGAAGATTCAGAATCAAAGCAATATCAGATTATCCCGGTGAATAAGCTCCGGCTCGTCTTCATAACCCAGCAACGCCGCATATTTACTCGTGGGCTGTCCTATAATTTTACGTGTTTCGCTAGACCCATAGTTGACTAGGCCGCGGGCGATTTCGCGCCCTTGTGCGTCCTTGCAGGCAACGATCTCGCCGCGTTTGAATTCTCCATCCACACCGGTCACGCCCACAGCCAGGAGACTACGGCCCTGCTCCCGTAATACGCGGACAGCGCCATCATCCAGCGTCAGGCGGCCGCGGACGATTGCCTGGCCGGCCAGCCACTGTTTACGAGCCGCCAGCGGCCCGCGAACCGCCGTCAGCAAGGTGCCGAGCGGTTCACCGGCCGCGATCCGCAGCAGGACATCCGCTTCCAGCCCTGAAGCGATGACCGTCTGGGCGCCGGACTTGGCGGCCATGGCTGCCGCTTTCAACTTGGTGGTCATGCCGCCGCGTCCGAGTGTGGTGCCGGCACCGGCCATCCCCTCCAGAGCCGGGTCGCCGGCTTCGGCTTCGGCGATAAGCTTGGCATCGTTGGACTGTCGCGGATCGTGGCTGTACAGTCCCTGTTGATCGGTCAGGATCAACAGGACCTGGGCTTCGACCAGATTGGTTACCAGACCGGCCAGCGTGTCATTGTCACCAAAGCGGATCTCTTCGGTAGCCACTGTATCGTTTTCGTTGACAACCGGTATCACACCGAGATTGACCAGAGTGCGCAAGGCGCTCCGCGCATTCAGATAGCGCTCGCGGTCGGCGATATCGTCGTGAGTCAGCAATATCTGGGCCGTATGAATACCGTGCTGCTGGAAGCAGGCCTCATAGGCCTGGATCAGACCCATCTGGCCGACCGCCGCGGCGGCCTGAAGATCATGCACGGCTTTGGGTCGTGCCCCCCAGCCGAGCCGGACCACACCCTCGGCCACGGCGCCAGAGGAAACCAGTACAACTTCATGGCCCCGCCGGCGCAGGGCGACGATCTGGTCGACCCAGCCAGCTAGTGACTCCATGCGCAAACCGAGTCCGTTATTGGTCAGGACAGCGCTGCCCAGCTTGACGACCCAGCGGCGGGCGGATTTAAGACTCGAGCGTGTTTCCGACATCATCCTGGTTCTCAGCGTCCTGTTTTTCAGCAACAGAGATAGAGCGCCCCACCGTCTCGATCTCATGCTGTAGCGACTGGATCAATTGCTGACAGCCCCAGCCGCTCACGGCCGAGATGGCGTAGACCGGGCCCTGCCAGTCCAGCGCCTGCCGCAGCTTCTGGCTTTGCGCATCCCGGCTAGCGTCCGGATATAGATCGAACTTGTTCAATACCAGCCAGCGTGGCCGCTCCAGCAGTCCCGCATCATACTGTCGCAGCTCGTGCTCGACCTCGCGGATATCGGCACTGATTTCCGCCGCCGTGCGCTGCGGCCCGGCATCCACGAGATGCAGTAGCGCCCGGGTACGCGATACATGGCGCAGAAACTGATGCCCGAGCCCGGCACCTTCGGCTGCCCCGGCAATCAGACCGGGAATATCTGCCATCACGAAACTGCGTTCACTGCCTGTCTGAACGACACCCAGATGCGGATACAGCGTCGTGAACGGATAATCGGCGATCCTTGGCCGGGCGGCGCTAAGCTGGTTTAAAAGAGTCGACTTGCCGGCGTTGGGTTTGCCAAGCAGACCGACGTCAGCCAGGACCTGCAACACCAGCTGCAGGTCACGCTGCTCTCCCGGTTTTCCCGGCGTGGTCTGGCGCGGCGCGCGGTTGGTGCTGCTCTTGAAACGGGCATTACCGATACCGTGAAACCCGCCCTTGGCTACACACACCGGCTTGTCCTGCTGGACGAGATCGCCGATCAACTCACCGGTATCTGCATCGTAAACCAGCGTGCCCTGCGGCACGCGGATATATAAGTCCGCGCCACCCTTACCGCTACGGTTGCGACCCATGCCGGGACGGCCGCTCTCGGCCCGGAACAGTCTTTCATGGCGGAAATCCACCAGGGTATTGAGACCGCTGTCGACCGTCAGATAGACACTGCCGCCGTCACCGCCATCCCCACCGTCAGGCCCGCCCCTGGGAACGAATTTCTCGCGCCGGAAGCTGAGGCAACCATTGCCGCCTTTGCCAGCCTCGACCCGGATCCGGGCTTCATCAACGAATTTCATGGTAACAGTTCACTTATAAGAAAAATCAGTCCGCGAATAAACGCAAATGGACGCGAATGATAGATAGTGGTGACGAATCTTGTACGCTATTGATGAAAACACGGATTCATTTCTTAAGACTCCTGTAACTTGAGATTTTGTTACTTATTTTTGAGCCTCGTGATCAAGTCTCCATTGTCATTTCGACCAGTGGGAGAAATCTTGTAACTGCTTGATTTAATGCATCATAAGCGAAGAGCTCTCGTTTCGCTCCAAATGACGAATTAATCAGAGATTCCTTATCACTTCATTTGCGTTAATTCGCGTTCATTCGCGGATTCTTTGAAATCGACAGCACTTGCTCACAAACAAAAAACCCCGTCATTGACGGGGTTTCGACTCCATCCCATGAGCGCGGGCGTCAACTGGCCACAATGCTCACGAATTTGCGGCTTTTCGGGCCTCGGGTTTCGTACTTCACCTGGCCATTGCTGGTGGCGAAAAGCGTATGATCACGACCGATACCGACATTGACGCCGGGGTGAAAACGGGTGCCGCGCTGACGCACCAGGATGCTGCCCGCAGATACACTCTGGCCACCAAAACACTTGATGCCCAGACGTTTGGATTCGGAATCGCGGCCGTTGCGTGAACTGCCTGCTGCCTTTTTATGTGCCATGAATGCTGCTCCTGCTGTTTACTTGCCGGCGGCGATCTTGTCGATGCTCAGTTCAGTATAGGCCTGGCGGTGGCCGGTGGCTTTCTGATGATGCTTGCGGCGACGGAACTTGATGATGCGAATCTTCGGGCCGCGGCCATGGCCGAGGACTCTGGCCGTCACCTTCGCGCCCTTGACCAGCGGGTCGCCGACTGTGACATTTTCACCGTCAGCCACCAGCATGACATCGGTGAGATCGAGCGTGCTACCGGCTTCGGCTTCCAGGCGTTCGACCCTGAGTTTGGCGCCTTCGCTGACGCGATACTGTTTACCGCCGGTCCTGATCACCGCATACATCGGAAAATCTCCAGGAAATCTTTATCGGATCACGGCAACCGGTCCGGCCACCGCAGGTCAAGGCCGCAGATTCTAAGGAATTCGGCCCGCTCAGACAAGCCTAAATAGGGGTTTGCACAGACATTTTCATGGCATTCGCCGGCAGCTCTTGGCAAAATGGAATATCCATCCTAATTACCGGCTGTCCGATCCGAGCAGTGAACCAGTCAAACGCTACCGCCTGTCAGAGCGCGCCCTCCGCCAGTCTTGAGCCTCTGCGCCGCCTCGTCACCGAGGACATGCAGCAGGTGGACGCGCTGATCGAACGACGCCTCTATTCCGATGTCGGGCTTATCAATCAGCTGAGTCACTATATCATCAACAGCGGCGGCAAACGGCTGCGGCCGGCGCTCGTGTTGATCAGCGCCCGCGCTTTTGACTACCAGGGCAACCAGCATATCGAACTGGCCGCAATTATCGAGTTCATTCATACGGCGACCCTGCTGCATGACGACGTGGTCGATGCCTCGAAGCTCCGGCGCGGCCACCAGACCGCCAATCAGCGCTGGGGCAACGAGGCCAGCGTGCTGGTGGGTGACTTCCTGTATTCACGGGCCTTTCAGATGATGGTCGACG
>CAZFUS010000034.1:0-24131 GCA_964522485.1 uncultured Enterobacteriaceae bacterium
AACTGAAGTAAGGTGATAAACCGATATCGGAGACATACATGAGGCCAAAGCGGGTAGTGCTTGAGAAGAGCGGGTATCATCGTCCTGGAAATGACCCAGCAAAGTAAGCCGGGTTTGGCTATCGGGACGCCATGTCAGCGCCGGTGCGATAAACAGGCGATCATCGTTAATAAAATTAACCTGGGTATTGCTCTCCCGGGTCAGTCCCGTCAGACGGTAAGAGAAATTGCCCGCCTCATCAATCGGCCCACCGAGATCAAATTTGCCTCCCACGTGATCAAAGTTGCCGAGTTCAACCCCGACTTCACGCAGCGGCCTCGCCGTCGGTCGTTTGGATACGTAATTTACAAGTCCACCGGGACTGCCGGCACCAAAAAGCACCGATACCGGACCGCGCAGTACGTCAATACGTTCCGCTCCGTAGGGCTCAAGACCGTAGGATATGGCGAAGTCGGGATTACGAAGCTGGAGGCCGTTACGATAGAGCCCAGTGGTCGATGCGTCGAAGCCACGAATGCGCAGGAATGTAAAACGCGGTTCGAAGCCGAAAGGTTCGCCCTGTATGCCGGGCGTATAGCGCAAAGCCTCGCCCAGACTGTCTATATTCTGTGTCTCGATACGGTTTTCATTAATTACGGATACAGATTGCGGGGTTTCGATGAGCGGCGTATCGGTTTTAGTAGCGCTGTCTGAAAATTCCGGCACATAGCCGGTTTCGGTCTGACCTTCCACCGTAACGGTACCCAGTTGTGCGGGCTGATTCGCCTCTTCTGATGCAGATAGGTCGCTTGCCCCGGCCGACGCCTGGGCCCGGCCAAAATCCGAATAAGCAAGCATGAATAATATGACGAATGCGCCTGCAGCGCGCCGTAACAGGCCATGTTGGCGTCCCGAATTAACCAACGGAGACTCTCCCAGATATTAAAACTTAATAATAATTATTCTTATTTATAATATCAATAATGAATGGGATAGTCCTGGTGCCTGGGTTGGTCAATTTGAACTCCACTGCGGAACCGGCTGATGCGGCCACGCAGTTTTACTCAGGGACTGTCAGCGAGCTGCCTTCCCTGTCCGCGGATCGTACCAGGCGAGTTTTTCATGCAGCTTCACGACCTCGCCGATGATGATCATGCTCGGTGGAGCGATGTTCTTCTGCGCAATGATGGCAGGCAGCGTCTCCAACGTACCGATAAAGACCCGCTGTTCCGGTGTGGTGCCCTGCTGAATCAGTGCCGCGGGCATTGCTTTTGCCATACCGCGCGTCGTTAATTCCTGGCAGAACAGTTCAACTGCCTGCACGCCCATGTAAACGGCGATCGTCTGGCGCGGCTGGATCAGGGCGTCCCAGTTCATATCCATGCGACCGTCCTTCAGATGCCCGGTGACAAAGATGCAGGACTGAGCATAGTCGCGATGAGTCAGCGGAATACCGGCGTAGCTGGCGCAGCCGGCCGCCGCGGTAATGCCGGGCACCACCTGAAAGGCTACGCCCACTTCGGTCAGATCCTCGATCTCCTCACCGCCACGGCCAAAGATGAACGGATCGCCGCCCTTCAACCGCAACACACGTTTACCTCCCTGAGCGAAATGAATCAGAAGCTGATTGATATCACCCTGTGGCAGGGCGTGCTGGTCGCGCGCCTTGCCTACATAGATACGTTCCGCGTCACGGCGCACCAGTTCCAGGATTTGCGGTGCCACTAATCGATCATACAAAACCACGTCGGCCTGCTGCATGAGGCGCAACGCCCGAAACGTCAGCAGATCCGGATCCCCCGGTCCGCCGCCCACCAGATAGACCTCGCCCTGGGGTCCCGACAGAGTGCCGTCTTCAAGCCGCTGCTCCAGTGCGTCCAGCGCGGCCTTGTCCTGACCCGCCATCAGCATCTCCGCGATCGGCCCCTGCAGGATCTCTTCCCAGAACCGGCGTCGGTCATGCTGTTGCTGAAAACGTGCTTTGACCTTCTCCCGGAAATCGCGCATCAGCGAAGCCAGCCGGCCGTAGGCTGACGGAATCAGGGTTTCCAGCCGTGCACGCAGCAGCCGCGCCAGCACCGGCGAAGCTCCACCAGTCGAGATGGCGATCTGCACCGGGTCACGTTCTATCACCGAAGGCATAATGAAAGAACACAGTTCAGGATTGTCGACGACGTTCACCAACAGACCATAATGCTCAGCCGCAGTCGCGACCTGACGATTAACGGCATTATCATCGGTTGCGGCAATCACCAGCACCATGCCCTCCAGCTGATCCGGGTCGAAGTCTGCACTGATATGGTTTATGGAACCCTCAGCCTTCTGCGTCGCCAGCCAGGTTTCCAGTTCGGGGGCCACCACCGTTACTATCGCACCGGTACGTAACAGACGCTCCACCTTGCGACGGGCCACGTCACCGCCGCCGACGACGAGGCAGGGACGATCTTTAAGCTGCAGAAAGATTGGCAAATACTGCATATACTCAAACGCGTAGAGTGCGAAACAAGGTGATTATGGTGAAATGTGAAACGTGAAATGAAACGCAAACCAAGTCTTCATGTTAATTTACATTTCACTTTTCACGTCTTGGGTAATGTCACGCCACGCTGTCCCTGGTATTTACCGTCACGATCTTTGTAGGAAACATCACAAGGCTCATCCGACTCAAGAAAGATCACCTGAGCGACACCTTCATTGGCATATATCTTTGCCGGCAGCGGCGTGGTATTGGAAAATTCCAGCGTCACGTGACCTTCCCATTCCGGTTCCAGTGGTGTCACATTGACGATAATGCCACAGCGCGCGTAAGTGGATTTCCCCAGACAGATAGTGAGCACATTGCGTGGAATACGAAAGTATTCAACTGTGCTCGCCAGCGCAAACGAATTTGGCGGAATGACGCAGACATCACCCTTGAAATCGACAAAAGATTTCTCATCGAACTTCTTTGGGTCAACAATCGTTGTATTGATGTTCGTGAATATCTTGAATTCATCGGCACAACGCAAATCGTAACCGTAACTTGAAGTGCCATAGGAAATCAGACGCTCGAAACCATTGTATTTAATCTGATTCGGTTCAAAGGGATCGATCAGACCTTGCTGCTCGGCCATGCGCCGTATCCAGTGATCGGATTTAATACTCATTAGAGCGTATCTCGTTCCTCGTATCTCGTATCTCGTTGCTGATCGAGACGGTTTCTATCAGCTTACGCAACATGCGGGATTCATGATCAATCATATCTAAAACAATTTCTTTTTGTTCAATTCGCACAAAATCCAATCTCTCGGCTATTTCAAGCTGAGTTTCCAGCTCAGCGCAAGAGCCAAGCGAAACAAATAAAAATTTACGATAGTCCTTGTTGTGATACCTATTAAAGCCTTCTGCAATATTAGAAGGGATAGATATTGCTGCACGTCTCATCTGAGCTATCAGTCCAAACCGCTCTTCATCCGGAAGCCCGCCGGTCAACCTATATATTTCCAGGACTAGTTCCTGTCCCAGTTGCCATACTTTCAAGTCCCTGAAGTTTTTCGATTTCATTATTTGCCCTCCTGGCAGTCGATAACGTCCATTTAACTCATCACGAGATACGCTTCACGAGCGACGAGATACGAATGTCACGTATCCTCAACCACAATGTTGGGAAACTTGGCACTGTAATCCTTGGCGCTGAGAGACAGTTTGGCCGCCGAACGGCGGGCGATGGCGCAGAAAATTTCGCTCGTTCGCGACTCCGGCTGCATGGCCACTGTCGGTTTGCCGCTGTCGACGCCTTCGCGGATATCGATGGCCAGGGGCAGTGCACCCAGCACTTCGGTACCGTATTGCGCCGCCATGCGCTCGCCGCCGCCCTCGCCGAAAATATGTTCTTCATGGCCGCACTGGCTGCAGACATGGATGCTCATGTTTTCAACGATACCGAGCACCGGCACCTCGACCTTCTCGAACATCTTCAGCGCCTTGCGCGCATCCAGCAGCGCAATGTCCTGTGGCGTCGTTACGATGATCGCGCCGCTGACCGGGATCTTCTGACATAACGTCAGTTGAATATCACCGGTCCCGGGCGGCAGATCGATCACCAGATAATCCAGATCCCGCCAGTTGGTATCGCCCAGTAATTGCTCCAGCGCCGACGTCACCATCGGCCCGCGCCAGATCATCGGTGTCTCTTCGTCGATCAGATAGCCGATCGACATGGTCTGTATACCGTAGCTGAGTTTGGGCTCGACAGTCTTGCCGTCGGTGGTCTCCGGCTTGCCCTGGCAGCCAAGCATGCGCGGCTGACTGGGACCGTAAATATCGGCATCGAGGATACCCACGCTGGCACCTTCGGCCTTCAGAGCCAGGGCCAGGTTGGCTGCCACCGTAGACTTGCCGACGCCGCCTTTGCCGGAGGCGATCGCGATAATGTTCTTGACCTCCGGTAACGGCTTGATGCCTTTCTGGGTGGCATGCGCAACCACGCTCTGCTGGAGGTCAAACTCGACCTCGGCATCAGCGGTAGTCTCACGCAGCCCGTCGCGCAGGGCTTGCACGATCTCCTCGCGGGCTCCGGCAAACGGGAAACCGAGTTTCAGGCTTACATGCACGCGGCCCGGTTCTACCCGGACATCGGCGACCGCCCGGGCCGAAACCGGGTCTGTATCCAGATAAGGCAGCCGGCACCGGCTCAGGGCAGCACGGACGTTGTCGGTCGTCAGTTCGGACATGGATAATCACAGCTCAGGGATTGTCTTGGTCCGGCCATCTTAGCATCTTGCGGAGCTTTGTGGCCGCCCGGATGCGTTACAATGCGTGCAGTCGCAGACAATAACCGACCAACTCAAAAAACACCCGGGAACGCCGTGCCAAGTAAACTCCGCGACATCCTCGTCACCAGCGCACTGCCCTACGCCAACGGTCCGATCCACATCGGCCATCTGGTGGAATACATCCAGACCGACATCTGGGTCCGGTTCCAGCGACTGCGCGGCCATCATTGTTATTACGTCTGTGCTGACGATGCGCACGGCACACCGATCATGCTCAAGGCTCAGCAGGAAGGCATCAGTCCGGAAGAACTGATCAACCGGGTATACGGCGAGCATCGCGCCGATTTCGAGGATTTCGCGGTCAGCTTTGACAACTATTACAGCACCCACTCGCCCGAGAATGAAGCGCTCGCCACTGAAATCTACCGGCGGCTGGAGGCTGGCGACCATATCGCCCGGCGCGTTATTAAGCAGGCATTCGATCCGGAGAAAAAAATGTTTTTGCCGGATCGTTTTATCCGCGGCGAATGCCCGCGCTGCGGCGCGAAAGATCAGTACGGGGATTCCTGCGAAGTCTGCGGTGCCACCTACACACCGACTGAACTCAAAAATCCGGTCTCGGCCCTGTCCGGCGCCACCCCGGTGGAAAAGGAGTCGGAACACTTCTTCTTCAAGCTGCCCGACTTTACCACCATGCTTGCCGACTGGATCCGGGCGGGCCATGTACAGGACGAGGTCGTCAACAAACTCGAGGAGTGGTTCGAACCCGGCCTGCAGGAATGGGACATCTCCCGCGATGCACCGTACTTCGGCTTTCCGATCCCCGACACGAAAGACAAGTATTTCTATGTCTGGCTGGACGCACCGATCGGCTATCTCGCCAGTTTCAAGAACCTGTGCAATCGTCAGGGCCTGGATTTCGACGCCTACTGGCGCCAGGGTGCCGAGACCGAGGTCTATCACTTCATCGGCAAGGACATTATCTATTTCCACGCCCTGTTCTGGCCTGCCATGCTGGCTGGCAGCGGTTTCCGTACCCCGACAGCGGTATATGCGCACGGATTTTTGACCGTCAACGGCCAGAAGATGTCGAAATCACGCGGCACTTTCATCACCGCGCGCACCTATCTCAACCATCTCAATGCAGAATATCTGCGGTATTACTTTGCCGCCAAGCTCGGCGGCGGCATTGACGATATCGATCTCAACCTGGACGATTTCCGCCAGCGGGTGAATTCGGATCTGGTCGGCAAGGTCGTCAATATCGCCAGTCGCTGCAGCGGGTTCATCAACAAACGCTTCAACGGCCACCTCGCCGACGGCATTTATGATGATGGACTCTGGCAAACACTGACGGCCCGCTCCCTGCCCATTGCTGAAGCCTACGAGACGCGCGAGTACGCCCGCGCCATGCGTGAAATCATGGCGCTGGCGGATCAGGTCAACGAGTTCATCGACGAACTCAAACCATGGGTGATCGCCAAGCAGGAGGGCAGTGAGGGGGAACTGCAGGCAGTCTGCACCATGGGGCTGAATGCCTTCCGGGTGCTGATGATATATCTGAAACCGGTACTGCCGGCGATGGCGGAAAAGGTGGAAGCGTTTCTCGACGTTCCGGCACTGCGCTGGTCGGATCTCGACAAACCGCTACTCGGCCATACCATCCAGCCGTTCAAACCGTTGCTCACCCGTATTGAACAGGAGACTCTCGACGCCATGATAAGTGACAGCCGTGAAAATCTGAATCCGGCACCGGCAGTGGTCAGTCCTGTCAACCCGGGAGAGCCGATCGCCGAGACGATCAATATTGATGATTTCGTCAGGGTCGACCTGCGTGTCGCCAGGATCATCAAGGCCGAGCACGTGGACGGTGCCGACAAACTGCTGCGGCTGACGCTCGATATCGGCCATGAAACACGCAATGTATTCGCCGGCATCAAGTCCGCCTATACGCCCGATCAACTGGAAGGCCGGCTGACGATCATGGTGGCCAACCTTGCTCCGCGCAAGATGCACTTTGGCACTTCGGAGGGCATGGTGCTGGCAGCCGGCACCGGCGGTGACGAACTCTTTATTCTGTCACCGGACAGCGGCGCGCAGCCCGGTATGAAAGTGAAGTAAACATTCTTTAGAGACACGGGTGACGGGATACGAGGTATCCATGATCGAACTTTTGCTGATTCTGATCAGCGCAGCAGTAATTAACAACCTGGCGCTGGTGTACTTGATTGGACTGTGTCCGCTGCTGGCCACGACCCGCCGTCTGGAGGTGGCCGCTATCCTGGGTGTAACCGCCGCAGTCATCCTGCCGCTGACCACGGTTGCGACGGCACTGATCCAGACTTACTGGCTGCAACCGACCGGCCTCGAGCATTTTTCCCTGATCGCCTTTGTCTTTGTCACTGCATTGCTGGTGCTCGGGCTGGAAGCGGCACTGCAACGCTGGCAGCCCGCTCTGGCATCCCGCATTGGACCTTTTCTGCCACTAATGCTGGTCAACACTTCGATCCTCGGCACCGCCCTCCTCAGCCGGCAGCATGACTACGGTATCCCGGCCGCGTTCGCATTCGGACTGGGGACCGGTCTGGGTTTTGCCCTGATCCTGATATTGTTCGCGGCGCAGCGGGAACGGTTGCAGGCGGCCGATATACCGGCGGCGTTTCGTGGCGCACCAATCGCTTTCATCAGTCTGGGCCTGACCGCCATGGCCTTTCTTGGCCTGACGGGTCTCATTAAGATCTGATCCATGCCGGTCTGACCGCCGGCCCGTTTTCTTTTGTAGAGTATCGGCATGCTGACACTGCTCCTGCTGACACTGGCCGCCGCGGCCGCCGGATTCTGGCTGAGCCGACATAGTCCGGCACAGCCCGAGGCGACCGCACTGACAGATCGTATCGACGTCCTGCTGCCACAGACCCAGTGCGGCGCCTGCGGTTACAACGGCTGCCGGCCGTACGCCGAGGCGATCCGTCAGGGACTGGCCGACATCAATCAGTGCCCGCCCGGCGGAGAGCGCACAATCCGGGAATTAGCAGCCCTGCTGGGCCGGCAACCGGAACCGCTGAATCCCGATTACGGCAGCTATCGTCCTCCCCGGGTCGCAGTCATTGATGAATCGCTATGTATCGGCTGCGTCAAATGCATCCGCGCCTGTCCGGTGGATGCCATCGTCGGCGCACCGAAACAGATGCATACCGTCATCGCCGCCGAATGCACCGGTTGTGAACTCTGCATTGAGCCCTGTCCGGTGGACTGCATAAGCCTGGTGGCGCAACCGGCCCGGCCCGGCGCGGCATGACCCGATCACTTCACAGTTTCCCCGGCGGTCTGCACCTGCCGACCGGCAAGGCCATTTCGGACAGCATTGCATCCGTGCAGGTACCGCTTCCGGAACGGCTGATCCTGTCGCTGAAACAGCATCTCGGTCAGCCGGCCCGGCCCTGTGTCCAGATCGGCGAATCGGTCCTGAAGGGTCAGATCATCGCCCATCCCGACGGCGCATCCAGCGTGCCGGTGCATGCCAGCAGTTCCGGCCGCGTCGTCGCTATCGGACCACAGGCGCTCGCCGATCCACTGGGAGCCCCCGGAAATAGCGACAGCTCGTGCATTGTCATTGAAACGGACGGCGAAGACCGCTGGACGGAACTCGAACCGATCGGCGAATACGCCTCGCTGGATCCGGCGATCCTGCAGCAGGCCATTCTGGATGCCGGCATCGTCGGCCTCGGTGGCGCCGGCTTCCCGACCCATCTCAAAATCCGCGAAGGGGTGGAAAACCGAGTCGACACACTGATCATCAACGGTGTCGAATGCGAACCGTACATCACCTGCGATGACCGGCTGATTCAGGAAAAGGCGCATTACGTGGTGGCCGGGGCACGCATGATCCGGCACGCGGTCCAGGCAGAACACTGCGTCATCGCCGTGGAAGACGACATGCCGGAAGCCTATGCGGCACTGGCCGAGCATATCCACGAAGATATCGAACTGCTGCGGGTACCGACCCGCTATCCGGCCGGCGGCGAACAACAGCTGATCCAGGTCATCACCGGCCGCGAAGTGCCGAGCAACGGCCTGGCCATCGACATCGGCGTCGTCATGCAAAACGTGGCTACCGCTGCCGCGATGTACCGCGCGGTAACCCGGGGCGAACCCGTGGTCTCCCGTTACATCACCATCACCGGCGACGGCGTCGCCCAGCCGCGCAATCTGCAGGTGTTGATCGGTACACCGGTGCGGGACTGCCTCGAACTCTGCGCCCACCACGCCGAACAGGATCATGAAATCATTCTCGGCGGACCGATGATGGGAACGCGCCTGCATGACACCTGTGTGCCGGTGGTAAAAACCAGTAACTGCGTTCTGGTACAAAAACCCCAGCAGCGGCCGCAGGAGATGCCGTGTATCCGCTGCGGTGACTGTGTCGATGTCTGCCCGGTACGTCTGCTGCCGCAGCAGCTTTACTGGTTCGCCCGCAGCGGTGACGAACCGGGACTGCAATCGCATCACCTATTCGACTGTATTGAATGCGGCTGCTGCGCCTATGTCTGCCCCAGTCATATCCCGCTCGTGCAGTATTACCGGCAAGCCAAACAGGCAATCATCGACACCGGGCAGCGCCGCAACGGTGAAGAGCAGGCGCGTAGCCGTTACCAGGCCCGGCTCGGCCGCCTGGCCCGGCAACAAAGCGAAAAATCCACAGCCCCCACTGCCAGCAATACGGACCGGACGCAGAAACGCGATCTCATCGAAGCCGCCGTCGCGCGGGCGCGTGCCCGGCGCGGCCAGCATAAGCAGAGTCGCAATGACTGAGTCGGCGCGCAGCGCGCCTCACATTCATAGCCCGCGCACGGTTGGCGCCATCATGCGCGAGGTGATTTATGCGCTGCTACCGGGGATACTGGTCGCCACACTGGTGTTCGGCTGGGGCGTGATTATCCAGTGTCTGCTCGCCTGCGCTTTTGCGGTGGGGGTGGAAGCCGTGATGCTCAGCCTCCGGCAGCGACCACTGACCCCGTTCCTGGGCGATTACAGTGCCGTCGTCACCGGACTGTTGCTGGCGCTCAGTCTCAGCCCATTCACACCCTGGTGGGCGACACTGCTGGCCACCGCGTTCGCTGTTGCCGTCGCCAAACACCTGTTCGGCGGGATCGGCCACAATCCTTTCAATCCTGCCATGGCCGGCTATGCATTCGTGCTGCTGTGCTACCCGGCAACGTTGTCGATCTGGCCGGATACAACCGCCGCGGCACCAGCACTGGGCGAAACGTTTGCAGCCATTTTCCTCGGTGCCTCTCCCACGGACGCTGTCAGTGGTGCGACGCCGCTGGCGCACCTGCGTACCGAGCTCGGTCGCATGACCATGATCTCCGAACTCGGTCACGATCCTCTGTTTGGCTATCTGGGCGCACGCGGCTGGGAATGGCTCGCAACAGCCTGGCTGGTCGGCGGCCTGTGGCTGCTGTTTCGCGGCATTATTCAATGGCGCATCCCGCTGGCTGTGATCCTGGGCTTTGTCAGCGTCAGTCTCGTATTCCATGCCTATGATGCCGACCTGTATGCCTCACCTCTGTTTCATCTGTTCAGCGGCGGTCTGATGCTTGCGGCGTTTTTTATTGCCACCGATCCGGTTTCCGCTTCGACCACGCCGCGTGGCCGGCTGATTTACGGCGCCGGTATCGGACTATTGATCTATTTGATCCGCACCTTCGGTGGTTATCCCGACGGTGTAGCCTTTGCCGTGCTGCTCATGAATGCAGCCGTGCCCCTCATAGACCGTTATACCCGGCCGCTGGTCGTCGGAGAACGGCGGACATGAAGCGCCGGGAACAGAATGAGTACGCCCGGCTGAACGCAGTGGTGCTCGGGCTGGTTATGCTGATTCTGCTGGGCCTGATTGGTGTGACCTATCAACTCAGTCGCGAACGTATTGAGAATAATCAACTACAGACAACCCAATCCCTTCTGCAAAATCTGCTACCGGCTTCTTACGATAACGATCCGCTCAGCGATAGGGTCGACTGGACAACTGACGAATTCTTCAACCGTCATCAGCATTTCACGATCTACCGGGCGCGCCGACAGGGTGCGCCCGCCGGTGTCGTACTCATGCCGGTGGTTACGACTGGCTACAACGGCCGCATTGAACTGATCATCGGGATTGACGCGAACGAGCGAATTACCGGTGTGCGCGTGCTGTCTCAGCATGAAACCGAGGGCCTCGGAGCAGGCATCGATCAGTCCGAATCCGGCTGGATTCATCAATTCAAGGAGACTTCGCTGGAAAATCCACCCCCCGGGGATTGGCAGCTCGCCGGCGAGGGCGGCGCCTTTGACGGCTTAAGCGGTGCCACGGTCAGTCCGCGCGCCGTAATTGCGGCAGTACATCACGCTCTGGAATTTTATCAGGCCAAAAAGCAAAACCTCTATGATTGATTACGCTACTATATTGAATGAGCCAGTCTGCAAAGTTCCAGACTTTTACGTTACAGGGCAAGATCCGGAAAATCATGTCAGGTTCCGAATTACAACAGCCATCGGACCCGGCCAGCCTGCTACCGTTCAAGGATTTTGACAGCGCCTGTGTATCCACACTGAACTACCTGAATAACCTGATCGATTTCAGGTTATGGATGATTACCCGCACCGATGGCGAGGACTGGATCGTGCTCGCCTCCCTCGACAAGCTCAATGAAGTCAAACCGGGGACGGTCTTTCGCTGGAAAGACACTCTCTGTTACCGCATGGTCAACCGGCAATGCCCACAGATGGTGCACGATGTTTCCCTGGTAGCTGAATACATAGAGGCCCCAATCAATCAAGATATTCAGATCGGCGCCTACATAGGCATGCCCATCATGCGACCGGACGGCTCGCTGTTTGGAACATTGTGCGCCGTGGATGACAAACCGTGTGAATCGTTTATCGAAACGTATCAGGCTTTATTGGAAATCTTCGCCCAATTCCTCGGCACCACCTTTGAACTGGAAAACCAGTTGACCCGTGAACTGCGTTTACGCGAACGCGTTGAAGCTGAAGCCATGATTGATGAACTGACAGAGGTCTATAATCGCCGGGGATGGGAGCGTTTGCTCGAAAAAGAAGAGCAACGCTGCCTGCGTTATGGTCACCCCGCGGGGATTATTATCCTGGATCTGGACGATTTAAAGGCTATTAACGATGACAAGGGACATTATGCCGGCGACCAACTGCTCCGGAAAACTGCCCGAATACTACGTGAATGCTGCCGGACCAGTGACATAATCGCCCGGCTGGGCGGCGATGAGTTTGCGATCCTCACCGTCGAAATCTCGGGTGCGCAGGCTGAAAAGCTTTATGGGCGGATTCATTTCGCGCTGGCCGATGCCGGAGTCAGCACTTCGATCGGCTGGGCATCACGCTTCGGCGAACAAACCATCAGCGAAACCATAAAGTATGCCGATCGGATGATGTATGAACATAAAAAGTTCCGCCGTGAATTGCGTGACTTCCACCAACATCAGCAGAGTGTTTAATCATACCCTGCATGATTGTGCGTTGTTACTGAATATCTGATAGTAGCGATCAAAATCCTCCACATCGGCAGTATTCCTGAGCATCGTGCGGGTATCTTCAGCCAGCAGCTCGGCATGACGCTGCAGGCAAGCCCGGAAATCATCCGGCAGTTCGAGGCAGGCGAGGTCTGCCATCAATTCCATCAGCCTGACGGCAACGGCTGCATGACCGGCGCCGTATTGCCGCAATTGGTTGAACGCCTTGTCAATCACTTTCTCATAGGTATAAACACGACGTCGCAGTCTCACCCGGCCCTGTTTATCGAATAATAAAGGTTGCGGCTCGTAACGACCCGCAAGACAAACCAGCACGTTGCCGAGCATGTTCACACACTGCACAGCGGTAAAGGGATCATTAATACCGGGTGACAAAGCCCGCAGTGCAATCTCCACGATCTGATCGACGGCGAAGACGGGGTCCTGGGACGAGGTACGCTCCTCGTTGATCATATAGAATGCCCGCAGTCCCGATATTACATCTTCATCCACGGGCCGGGCGGCGCAAATCTGCATCAAGGTCTGCCCTGCCAGTACGTAATGCCCGGCGACCATATGTGTTTGAATGCGCAGATCGTGGCAAACGGCCTCCTCAAGCAGGGCTTGATAATCAATAGCCTGCAAATACCCTGTTGATCGACTTTCCACATCTACACTGTTGGCATCAAAATCCTGCGGCCATTCATCATCGCCGGCATTTGAATCGGGCGTATCAGGAAAACTTCCCCTGATAGAGCGTTTCAAATCGGCTTCAACGTTGGCCAGGATGCGCGGCACCTGAATAAACATGGCCACATAATGGATAAAGAATATCAACAGACCAAAACTGAAAATGCCAAGCGCCAATCCCAGCGACAATGCATACTGGGGTACGGCGGGATCTTCGCTTTCCTGGATATGAGCCAGTATCAGCAGCGAATAAATAAATGTGGCGATGAACCCGCCCAGTACGATCTGGGTGCCGTTTTGGTTCATGAAATTCGGCAGCAGGCCGGGACCGAATTGGGCAGCAGCTGTCGACAGAATCACGATAGTAATCGAGAACACCACGCCGGCAACAGTGATGGCGGAGCCCGCAATGGTCGACAGAATGGCACGTCCACCGGCGGCATCGCTTTGCGGCAGAAACCGGATGGGCTCGGCACCGGAGGCAACGATCCGGTTATCCAGATACACCATGGCAACGGCGAGTACGAGCGCCCCGATCGACATCAGCCCCGGAATGAACCAGTAACTTCGATGCAGCAACTGCCACCAGGCCAGCAGTTTCAATCGCATATCATCCGTCCCTAACGGGCAGGCCGGTTTTCAGCGCCGGAAGCTCGACTCAGCAGCCGGTCCATCAGCGAATCCGGCAGTATTCTTTTAAGAAACGCGAAAACATACGTGGGCAGTGTAACCGGGTAACGCTGGCGCGGTCTGTCGCTCTCGAGTGCATGAATCACCTTGGCGAGCACCGCCTCGGGGCCGAGCGTAAACGGAACATCGTCGTCCTGCGTTTGCAGCCGCTCAAGTACACGCTGGTAGATTATCCTGTGTGCGCTGTTCTCCGGATGGATATTACGCAGATAAGCGCGCAGGGCGTTTTCACGGAAACAACTTGTAATAGGACCCGGTTCTATCAGGCTGACGTGAATACCGGTGTCTTGAAGTTCCAGGCGCAGGGTGTCCGTGAGTCCTTCAAGGGCATATTTGCTGGCAATGTAGGCACCGCGGTATTTCAGTGCAATAAAACCCAGGACCGAACTGTTCTGAATAATACGTCCCGTTCCCTGGCGGCGCATGGCCGGCAGTACACGGGTTGTCAGTTCGTGCGCGCCGAAAAAATTCACTTCGAACTGCTCGCGTAGCGCATCACGCGACAGGTCCTCTACCGCTCCCGGCTGACCGAAACCGGCATTATTAAACAGACCGTAGAGCTTTCCATGTGTTTGCTCAAGCACCGATTCAACGGTCAGGCGAATTGATTCGCTATTGGCCAGATCCAGCTGTACCGGTTCGAGCTTTGCCTGGCTGAGTTTATCCGCGTCCACCATATTTCGTACACCCGCGAATACCCGATAGCCACGCGACCGGAGACCGGTGGCAACACAATAACCGATGCCGGAGGAGCAGCCACTCACCAGTATGTTTTGCATGGGTGCCTCAAGTCTCGGAAACCCAGCCACTGCGCCAGACCCGCATCAACAGATGACGCAAATCATCAAAAATCAGATACAGGCTGGGCAGCACCAGCAGTATAAGCCCGGTGGCGAAGATGAGGCCGAAACCGAGACTGACTGCCATCGGACTCAGGAACGCAGTCTGGCCGGTGGCAAAGAAGATTAATGGTGATACACCAAGAAAGGTGGTAATCGTAGTCAACAGGATCGGCCGTGCCCGGACGCGGCCGGCCTCAACCACCGCCTGAATACGATCCATCCCTGCCTGGCGTTTACGTTTGATGAAATCTACCAGAATCAGCGAATCATTTACGATAATGCCCGACAGTGCCAGCATGCCCACGGCCGAAAGAAACTGGAGATGGTAGCCGAACAAGGCATGACCGAAAACCACGCCGATGAAACCAAACGGGATCGCCAGCATCACCGCCATGGGATCCAGCACCGATTTGAACAAAGCCGTCAGCATGAAAAATATCAGCACCAGAGCGATAATCAGCGCCTGGAACATGCCGGCAAAGGATTCTTCGGCGTCCTTCTTCTCTCCCAGGAACAGCAGTGAATAATCGGCAGTCGCTCCCTGGGGACTGAACCGGTCAGCAATCTGCTGGGTCACCACTAAAGGCGTGGTGATGTCACTGTCGACTTCGGCGGTTATCTTGGCCATGCGCTGATTGTCGCGACGGCGAATATCATTCAGTTCCCGCGCGACTTCTATATCCGCCACATCACCCAGATACACGGTCTCGCCGGATGACAGCACAATCGGCAGATCAGACAGACTGGCCGAACTCGTGCGCACATATTCAGAGTAAATCAACCGGACCGGAATCCGCTTTTCATTCCAGGTCACATAAACCACTTCGTTGCCCAGGTAACCGCTGCGCACAGCGGTCGCCACCTGACTCTGGTCCAGTCCCAGTCGTCGGCCGCTTTCATTCAAAACATAGCGATACTCGATCTTGCCGGGTTCCTGATCATGGCGGACGTCATTAACACCGGGCAATTGCTTCAGATAGTCAGTAATTGCCCGGGTCCGGTCATCAATCACCTTGAAATTCGAGCTGGCTACACCGACTTCAATATCATTGCCGGCAGGACCTGCATCCGGCCGGAGTATACTCATGCGTTCAATTCCCGGTATCCGGACCAGCCGTTCGCGGACTTCATTGATAATCGTCTCTGCATCTCTTTCGCGCGGGCCAAAATCATCGTAGCTGAAGTTGACGAGGGGCGATATCCAGTGCTCGATAAAACCTTCCGGTACCGGTCGTTTCAAGTCAACAATCAACTGAATAAGGTTGGAGCCGGTCTTGGTGCGGTTGAAATCGATCATACTGATGCCGACATTGGTAAGCAGGGTGCCCAGCTCCTTGTCGCGATCCACTACGTTCAGTATTTCACCCTCCAGCCGCTCGGCCAGTTCCAGACTGGCCTCCAGACTGTAAGTGCTCGGCGTTTCGATATTCACAAAAAACTGGCCGATTTCAACATTGCCGAACATCTCGAACGGCAGGCGTGTGTGGGCGTACACCAAACTGATAATCAGCAATCCCGCGCTGGCTGCCGTTACCAGATAGCGATTGAGCGCCGACCAGTGCACCAGAGCTGCATAGCGATCCAGCAGCCTGCGCCAGTTGATAAGACGCCGCCTTGGTGGCTGTTTGCGCAGCAGATGTGCTGCATGGGATGGCAGCACCATGAAAGCTTCGATCAGCGAACCCAGCAGTGTACAGGTCACCACGACTGGTATGACCTGTATGAAAGTACCCAGAGTACTGCCGATGGCAAACATGGGCAGGAAAGCGGCCATTGTCGTCAGGGTCGAAACAATCACAGGCCACATCACCTCGCGGGCGCCGGTGACCGCTGCCTGCAGAGGTTGGACGCCATTCTCGATGTGACGGTAAACATTTTCGGTCACGATAATCGCATCGTCCACGATCATGCCAAGCACGATCAGGAACGCAAACAACGACACCATATTGAGACTGTAGCCGAAGTAATAAAGCAGAATGATGCCGACCAGAAACGATACGGGAATACCGAATGAAGTCACCGTGGCAGCACGCAGGTTCAGCAGCAGGCACAGCGCCAGCAGTACCAGGATCAGGCCGATCAGGCCGGACGATTTCACGGTATTCAGCCGTGATTCCACATATACCGACATGTCGGTGTGGTGTCCTACGTTGACACTGGCCGGTAATGTGCGGATCAGTTCATCCGCCAGCGCTTTGACACGATTGGATACATCGATAGTCGATGCTTCGGCCGTCTTGGTGACGGTCAGGTTCACCGATGGCTGACCGTCGAAGCGGGCATAGGTCAGGGGCTTTTCGAAACGCCGCTCGACCCTGGCAATCTCGCCGAGTCGCAATTTGCCGCCGTTATCATTGACGCGCAGGACAATATCCTCGATCGCCGCCGGATCGGGCGCCACACCCTGGCCGCGGAGACGGATATCACCTTCGATCGATTCGATATTGCCGCCCGGCTGATCGCGCAGATTATTGCGTAAGGCCGTGATCACCTGCTCGAGCGGTACCCGGCGTGCTGCCAGCACATGGGGGTCGACAACCGTCCATATTTCCCATTCCCGATCACCGGCGACCGCGACACTGGCCACACCGGGGATCTTGATCGCCTGCCGGCGCACCTGCTCGGCCGCCTCGAACAGAGCAGCATTGGACAATTCACCGTAGAGACTCAGACTGATGACGGGAAAACGCGCGCGGATACGCGTCAGTTCGGGTTCCTCGGCAAGCTCCGGCAGCTCGGTGATCCGATCCAGCAGCGTACGGGCGTCGCGCATGAAATCATCTACATTTGCACCCGGTTTAAGCTTGATATAGATATGCGAGAATCCCTCGCTGCTGGTTGAACTGATGTAATCGATATCCTCGTTTTCCTTGAACTCCTCTTCAATGGTGATCGTGATCTGCTGTTCGACTTCCGCCGGCGAGGCGCCTTCAAACTCGGTCATGATGTAGGCCATGTCTAGCTGGATCGCCGGAAACAGCTCCTGCGGCATTGCCCGCCAGGAAAGCACGCCCAGCAACAACAAAATAATCAGGGTCAGATTGACCAGCAGAGGGTTGTTGACGGAAAAACGGATCAGCCCCATGGCAGCCACCCGTTGTACGGCCAGCCCACGGCCAGGCTGCCGGGATCAGTCATCAGTCAACCGTGACTGTCTGGCCATCGGCCAACGCCGCCACGTCTCGGGCAACAACACGGATGCCCGGCTCGACACCTTCGACAACCTGCCAGTCGAGGTAGCGCCGGACGACCGTCACCGGCAGTCGCTGTAACTGATCGTCATCCAGTCTGAACACGTAGGTTTCACCGCCGTCACGCAGGACTGCGCCGGCAGGCACAATACGGGCATCCTCGTAATAGCGGCCCGGCAGTTCCGCCAACGCCAGCTGCCCGGGAAACCAGTCGCCGGCCGGCAGACGAATGCGCAGGGCATATGTGTGGGTAACGGGATCCGGTTCCGGTGCCAGGGCAACAATGACGCCGCTCTTTTGCTGATCATCAACACGGACATTGATTTCCTGCTGCAGCGCCAGCGTCTCACCGGCGGCAGCCGCTACCTCCAGCGCCAGATCGAGTTCATCCAGCTGCACCAGTTTCAGCGCCATCTGGCCCGGCGTGACATAATCACCGGCATCTACCGCCACCTCGTTCACGGTTGACTTAAACGGCGCCGTCAGCTGCGTGCGTTCCTGATCCCGCAGTGCCCTGTTATAGGCTGCCTCGCGCTGCTGCAGGCGGGCCGCGGCACTGTCGACGTTATTCCGCAGCTGAGCTGCCTCGGACTCCAGCTTGAGCAGCGCCTGCCGCGCCGTATCGTACGCGGATTTTGACGCCAGTGAGTCCCGCCCCAGGCGATCCATGCGATCGACTTCACGCGCCTGCAATGCCACCTGGTCCTCGACCAGCTCAAGCAGTCGCCGGTCACGCGCGATGGCATTGCGTTCCTGTTCCAGAAGTGCCTGCGTTTCGGTGACCGCATCATCAAAATCACCACTGGCCAGCGTTAGCAGGATCTCTCCCTGCTCCACCTCCTGACCGGGCTCGACGTGGCGTTCACTGATCTGACCGGTAACCTCGAAGTGCAGACGCGCCCGGCGGGCCGGTTGCAGCTGCCCCGTCTGGCGGTTGAGCGGCCTGAAATCCAGCGTACGTACGGTATCCGTCACGACATGCTGCGGTGGCTGCGGTTGCAGGGTTGCCTGGCTCTCTGGCCCCGTACGGATCAGGAACACAACGGCCAGCAGTGTAACGGCGATCACGATCAACAGATAAAACCACGTTTTCAGCATGGCTTCAGGTTACGGGCAACACTGATACGGGGCGGATCTGACGGAAAGTATCTGCAGCATGTTAACGAATGCAATTGAATAACAATGAATTCTATGCGATTTTTACCAAGCTATGCTATCAGTGTTCACCACATTGTTGCTGACATTCCCCACGGGGCCGGGTTGATTGATAGCGAAGGGGCAGGCGTATCCGGACATGCCTAGGCCGGGGTTGAAGCATCCGGATAACAATCTGATAACAAACCCATAACACAATTTCACCAAGGTGCAGCCAAACCACTCTTTCCGTTTGCTGGCCCTGCTCTTGCTGACGGGCACGGGCAGCAGTTACGCATGGGCGTCTGATGATGAGGCTGCCGAGGCTACTGAATCCGGTAGATGGCCGTTATGTCCCGGTGACTTTTCGGTCCCGCCCCGACCGCCTTTCGATCCCGCTCTCAGTGCTGAAGAAGTCGAAATCCAGGCCGACGACGCCGAGCTGACTGAAACCGGCATATCGGATTTCTGGGGCAATGTGACAGTTTCCGGACGCGACCAGGCCGCGCGCGCTGATCATATGCGCTATTACCGGGCACAGGAACGGGCCGAACTCGAGGGAGATGTCAGGCTCTGGGACCGGGATCTCTATCTGAACAGTGACACGGCGGATATCGAGCTGGACGACGAGCTGGGCACGTTCTTCGAGGCCAGCTACCTGCTGCCGTTCAACCGCGGGCGCGGCCAGGCCGACGAGCTGTATCACGAACGTGAGACGGTCAGCATACTGCAGAACGCCGACTACACGACCTGCCCGACCCAGAGCGAATTCTGGAAGATATCAGCCAGCGAGATCACCCTGGATCATCAGACCGAGTTCGGCTCGGCGAAGCATGTTGTCCTGCGGCTGAAAGACACGCCTGTGTTTTATACGCCCTATATTACTTTCCCGATCAGTGACAAGCGCAAGAGCGGTTTTCTGGTACCCAGTATCGGCTCCGGTTCCGACACCGGCCTTGAATTGATTACGCCCTACTACTGGAATATCGCGCCGGAGATGGATGCGACCATCGCGCCGCGTATCATGTCCGACCGCGGCGTCATGCTGATGGGCGAATACCGCTACCTGTTTGAAAAAGGCGACGGTCAGCTCAACCTGGAATATCTGCCCTCCGACAGCGGCTCGGACCGTGGAGCACGCGGGGCAATCGACTTCGAACACTACCAAAGGTTCGCCGGCAACCGCGGCCTCTTCGACATCAATTACGAATGGGCCTCCGATCGCGAATATTTCGAGGACTTCGGCACCAACCTGGAACTTACCAGCATCACGCATCTGCAGCAGCTGGCACAGACCCGCTATTACGGCAGTTACTGGAATGTTTGGGGTCGGGTACTGAACTACCAAACTATTGACCGGCGCATCCCGCCGGAATTCCGGCCCTACAGTGCACTGCCGCAGATCTTTTTCAATACCCATTATCCGAATCGAAGCAACCGCCTCAATTTCCAGCTAAAGAGCCAGGCAGCGTACTTCACGCGCGATGATGTCAACATGCCGGGCTCGATTCAGGACGTCGAAGGCGGCCGCCTGGATCTGATGCCGTCCATTAGTTACCCCATGCGTACCCTCGCAAGCTTTGTCGAGCCGAAAGCCGGTTTTCGCTATACTCAGTACAGTCTCGACTCCAGCGGTGCATTCACGGACAGCCCCAGCCGTGCTTTGCCGTTTTTCAGCCTGGACAGTGGTCTGTTCTTTGAGCGCGATTTTCAGTATGGCGGAGAATCCTATCAGCAGACACTGGAACCGCGGCTGTTTTATCTGTACGTCCCGGAAGACGATCAGGACGACCTGCCGGTCTTCGACAGCCGGCTGTTCGATTTTTCGTTCGCCCAGCTTTTCCGCGAAAACCGCTTCACCGGCGTGGACCGTTTCGGCGACGCGAATCAGGTAACCCTGGCAGTTACCAGCCGGCTACTCGATCTGGAACAGGGGCGGGAGCTGGGCCGCTTCAGTCTCGGCCAGATTTTCTATATCACCGATCCGGATGTCAGCCTGCCCGACCAGACGCTGGATGACGACGACAGCTCACCCATCGTCGCTGAACTCGCGACCACCTTTATTCCGGACTGGGAAGCGGTCGGCACGATCCAGTGGGATCCCAACGACAGCCGCACAGAAAAACTCACCGCACGTCTGAGCTACAATCCGGACGACGAGCGTATCGTCAATCTGTCCTACCGGGTACGCCGGGACTCCCGCTTCCAGCCGCTCGCCGGCCTGCTGGGACTGGAAAACCTCGAACAGACCGATCTGTCCTTCCGCTGGCCGATCACCCGCCAATGGAACGTCGTCGGGCGCTGGAATTACGCCCTGCCCGAAAGTAAGACCCTGGAACTGTTCGGCGGTATCGAATACGAAAGTTGCTGCTGGGCCACGCGTGTGGTGGCGCGGCGTTATCTTTCGGACATCGACGGCGAATACAGCACCGGCGTGTTCCTGCAGCTGGAACTCAAGGGTCTGACCGGTCTGGGCAGTGACACCGGAGAATTCCTGAGACGCAGCATCCGCGGCTTCAACCCGGATGAATTCTAGCCTGGAGATTTTCAGGGGAACTCCCACGCGCCCACAGGTTCCCTAGTCTGAACAGTCTGCTGTCGCTAAAATATACCTGTCAATCCGTCACAAACAGAATCCTGATCGTCGTCGCCCATGAAAAAATTTCCACATCTGATCCTGTTACTGAGTCTGTCACTTCAGGCCATCCCGGTTTCGGCCGGTATCCCGCTGGACCGGATCGTGGCCGTGGTTAACGGTGACGTCGTACTTCGCAGTGAGCTCGAAGACATGATGCGCACGGTCCGCAGCCAGGCCGCCCAGCAGGGCAACCAGCTACCTCCACCCCGACAACTCGAACAACAGGTGCTGGAGCAGCTGGTCGTCACCAAACTGCAGCTGCAGATGGCTGAAAATAACGGTATTCGTATTGATGACGAGATGCTCAACCGGGCTATCAACGACATTGCCGCAAAGAACAACCTGTCGCTGTCTGAATTCCGCCGTATTCTCGTGGAGGACGGTTACAATTACGAGTCCTTCCGGCAGAGAATCCGGGACGAAATGACCATTGCCCGGCTGCGGCAGCGGCAGGTGGAAAACCGCATCACGGTAACCGACGTCGAGATCGAGAATTATCTCTCGAATCAGGAACTGCAGGGCAGTGGCGAAACCGAATACCGGTTGTCCCATATCCTTGTCGCGGTGCCGGACGGTGCCAGCCAGGAAGAACGCGACCGACTGCGTCAGGTGGCGGAAAAAGTGCTTGAGGATGTCAACGCCGGGCGCGAATTCGCCAGCCTTGCTGCCGAGATCTCGGATGCTCAGCAGTCGTCAGAGGGCGGCGACCTCGGCTGGCGCAAACTCAGCGAATTGCCCACCCTATTCAGCGACGAGGTCCAGGATATGGACGAGGGTGATGTCAGCAAGGTCCTCGAAAACGACAGCGGTTTTCATATCTTCGAGCTGACCGAAACACGCAGCGCCGACACCCACATGGTGACCCAGACCCACGCCCGGCATATTCTGCTGAAAACCGACGAACTCTCGACCGAAGACGACGTCCGCACTCGGCTTCAGCGCCTGCGCCAGCGTATTCTTGGCGGCGACGAATTCGGTGAACTGGCCCGCGCGCACTCCGCCGATACCGTCAGCGCGGTCGAAGGCGGCGATCTGGGATGGATCACGCCGGGCGACCTGGTGCCGGAATTCGAGGAGGTCATGGCCGGCCTTGAACCGGGCGATGTCAGTCGGCCATTCAAGACCGATTTCGGCTGGCACATCGTACAGGTTCTGGATCGTCGCGAGCATGACAACACGACCGATTTCCGCCGTTCCGAGGCTCGTGAAGCGATTCGCAAACGCAAAAGCGAAGAGGCTATGCAGAACTGGCTGCGCGAAATGCGTGATGAAGCCTACGTCGATTACCGCCTGAATGAATAAAACTCCCGGCTTCCGGCTCGCCCTGACACCGGGCGAACCGGCCGGTATCGGTCCTGATCTGGTTATCCGGCTGGCAGCTGCCGGTGAACTCCCCGCCGGTGTAATTATCGTTGCAGACCCTGATCTGCTGCGACAGCGTGCCACACTGATGGGCACCCAGTTGTCATTGTCTGAATATGATCCGGCACAATCCGTCGATACCGGCACCCTGCCCGTTCTACCAATCAGGATGCAGCGTCCGGTCACCGCCGGTCAGCCCGATGCGGCCAACGCTGAATATGTACTTGCCACCCTGGAGACAGCCTGCCGCGCCTGTCTGAGCGGCGAGTTTGCCGCGATGGTGACCGGCCCGATCAGCAAGAGCGTCATCAATGACGCGGGCTTTGCCTTCACGGGTCATACCGAATTTCTGGCCGGCCTGTGCGGCGTGCCTCAGACCGTCATGCTGCTCTGCGATGGCCCGCTGCGTGTGGCGCTGGCCACGACGCATCTACCGCTGCGTGAGGTCGCCGCAGCGGTAACGCTCCCGCGTCTGGAGACGACACTGCAAATTCTATACAACGATCTGCAGCGTCGCTTCGGCATTACCGACCCGCGTATTTGTGTGCTGGGACTGAATCCCCATGCCGGTGAAGGCGGTCATCTGGGACGCGAAGAGATCGAGATTATCCAGCCATTAATCGAACAATTGCGGCAGCAGGGCTGGCAGCTGCAGGGGCCGGTGCCGGCCGATACGGCTTTCACACCGGCCGCACGTGAACACTACGACGCGGTACTGGCGATGTATCACGACCAGGGTCTGCCGGTGCTGAAAGCCGGTGGCTTTGGCCATACTGTCAATATTACCCTTGGATTACCCATTATCCGGACTTCCGTCGATCATGGCACTGCCCTGGATCTGGCCGGCAGCGGTCGTGCCGACACCGGCAGCCTGCAATGCGCCGTCCGCTGCGCGCTGGAAATGGCACAACGGATCCGGCAGTGAACCACCACAGCGGCCGCGCCCGCAAACGCTTCGGTCAGCATTTTCTTCATGACCAAGGCGTCATCGATCGGATTATCGCTGCGTTCGATCCACAGCCCGGCCAGTGTATCGTCGAGATCGGCCCCGGGCACGGTGCGCTGACCGCGCCGCTATTGCAGGCGGTGCGGCGACTGGAGGTCATCGAGCTGGATCGCGATCTGATCAGTGAACTGCCGAGGCAATTCGCGGACCAGGGTGAACTGCATATCCACAGCGGCGACGCACTGCGCTTCGACTTCCGCCGTCTGGCCGGAGACAGCCGCCTGCGTGTGATCGGCAACCTGCCCTACAATATTTCCAGTCCGCTCATCTTCCATCTCCTGGACCAGGCCGCTGCCATTGACGACATGCTGTTCAT
>CAZFUS010000035.1:0-23993 GCA_964522485.1 uncultured Enterobacteriaceae bacterium
TGATCACTCCAGGATGGACTTATTAGAGCTTAAAGGAGTAATGTGCGCGCGATTTTGAGTGAATCAAGAATATGAATGATCAGGCTGTGGAGTCATGAACATGAGTAACGTCATAGAACAACTGGAAACAGAGCAGATGACCCGTGAAGTCCCGGACTTCCGAATCGGGGATACCATCACCGTGCAGGTCCGGGTGAAGGAAGGTGAACGTGTGCGCCTGCAGGCCTTCGAAGGCATAGTCATCGCCAAGCGCAACCGCGGCCTGAATTCCGCCTTCACCGTGCGCAAGATTTCCTATGGTGAAGGGGTGGAACGCGTATTCCAGGCCTACAGCCCGTCCATTGCGGAAATCCAGATCAAGCGTCGCGGTGATGTTCGCCAGGCCAAGCTTTACCATATGCGTCAGTTGCGTGGTAAGGCCGCCCGCATCAAGGAAAAGGTCAGCAAGACCCATTGATGCAGCCGGGGCCGCCGTGTCCCGTGATCTGCCGTCGCCAGGTTCATTATTTGCCGTTATGGAACTGGTATCGCCGCAGCGGAGATAGTTCGTGACGGCCAGCTCGGGAGATCGAATTGACGCTTTTCTCGACGCGTTATGGCTTGAACAGGGCCTGAGCGACAATACGCTGACGGCCTATCGCACCGATCTGCGGCACTGCAGTGAGTGGCTGCAGCAGCACGATGTGGCGCTTGAACAAGCCGGAGCTGCTGATCTGCTGGATTATCTGGCGAGTCTGCAGGCCAGGTCCCGATCGGTTCGAACAGCCGCGCGGCGATTATCGAGCCTGCGTCGTTTTTATACCTGGCTGTTACGCCAGGAGCGTATAAGAACGGATCCCACCGCGCACATCCAGCCGCCGCGACTGGGACGTATACTCCCGAAGTCTCTTACCGAAGCCGAAGTGGAAGCGTTGCTGGCGGCGCCGGATACGGCAACGCCGCTTGGCCTGCGTGACCGGGCGATGCTGGAAATTCTCTATGCCACCGGTTTGCGGGTATCGGAACTGGTTGGTCTGTATACCAGTCAGATCAATCGCCGCCAGGGTGTGGTACGGGTGACCGGGAAGGGCAGCAAGGAGCGACTGGTGCCGCTGGGCGAGGAGGCGCTACTCTGGCTGCAGCGTTACCTCGATGAGGCGCGCCCGGAATTGCTCCGTGGCACGCAGAATGACGTGCTGTTTCCAGGCCGCCAGGGACGGGCACTGACCCGTCAGGCTTTCTGGCACCGGCTGCGCCGTTATGCCGTCCTGGCCGGCATTAACAAGCCACTGTCACCGCATGTCCTTCGTCACGCTTTTGCCACGCATCTGCTCAATCATGGTGCCGATCTGCGCGTCGTGCAGATGCTGCTTGGTCACAGCAATATATCGACCACACAGATTTATACGCATGTGGCCCGTGAGCGATTGAAACGGTTGCACGCCGAGCACCACCCGCGCGGTTAGAAGCCGCCTAAAACATCCAACACATTTGCATCTCGACCTGCGCATGACATTTTGCGGCAATCTGTGCAGCTGCAAAAGCAAAATCCCAGAAACCGCAGGAACTGACTATATTGGCGATATCAATCAACAAAAATTGGAAATTATCAGGCGGGATCCTGTATCGGCGGGATGACAGCGTAGACTTCTTCCAGGGTGGTAAGACCCGCTGCAATTTTCTGCGCGCCACTGATGCGAAGGGGCCGCATGCCGTGTTTCAATGCAGCGTGGCGTAATACATCCAGATTGCTCTGGCCGTCGATGAGTTTCCGGACACCGTTTTCCAGGGACAGTATTTCATACAGTCCCGAACGACCCATGTAACCGGTATGGCGGCATTCCTCGCAGCCTACGGGCTGGCAGACGGCAGCCGGCAGGGAAAGGTTGAAACCGGCGGTCAGTGCACGCCAGCCGGCGGCATCGGCCTTGTCAGTCAATTTGCAGTGCGGGCACAGGGTGCGTACCAGGCGTTGTGCGACGACCCCGAGTAGCGCGGCATTGATCAGAAATGGCTGCACACCGATATCGACCAGACGTGTGATGGCGGATGGCGCATCGTTGGTGTGCAGTGTGGAGAACACGAGATGACCGGTTAGGGCCGACTGGACAGCCATATTGGCTGTTTCCTGATCACGGATTTCACCGACCATGATGATGTCCGGGTCCTGACGTAGCAGTGTGCGTATGCCGGCCGCAAAATTCAGATCGATCGAAGTCTGTACCTGCATCTGATTGAACCGCGCATCAACCATTTCAATCGGGTCTTCAACCGTGCAGATATTGACTTCCGGCCGTGCCAATTGCCGCAGCGCTGAATACAGCGTTGTGGTCTTGCCGGAGCCGGTCGGGCCGGTGACCAGGACGATACCGTAGGGCTGATTGGCTATGGACTCCCAGCAGCGCTGATCGTATGCCGTGAAACCCAGTTCCTCGAACGGTTTTGCCAGCATCTCCGGGTTGAAAATGCGGATAACGATCTTTTCACCGAACGCCGTAGGCATGGATGACAGCCGCATTTCTATTTCGCTGCCGTCGGGCGCCTTGGTCTTGATGCGGCCGTCCTGCGGCCGGCGCTTGTCGGCAATATCCATGCGCCCCAGTGTTTTCAGCCGGCTGGCTACGGCTGCGCTGATCATGGACGGCAGTTCATGCACCAGATGCAGCATGCCATCGATACGAAACTTGATGTTGGCGCTGTCGCGCCGTGGCTCGATGTGGATATCGCTGGCGCGTTGCTCGAAGGCATACTGCAGCATCCAGTCAACAATACTTACTACATGATGATCGTCGGCATCCGGTTCGCCGACCTTGCCGATCTCGATAAGCTGTTCAAAGTTCTGAATGGACGAGGAACCCGCACTTTTGCCACGGGTGGCGCCTTTGATTGATCGGCTGACACCGTAGAATTCATTCAGGTAGCGCTGAATGTCACGCGGGTTGGCGACCACCCGTTGGATATTCAAACGTGCGATCCGTGCGAGTTCTGATTCCCAGTCATCGATAAAAGGCTGTGCGGTTGCAACTGTCAACTGATTATCCCGGACTTCAATCGGGAGAATGCCGAGATTGCTGGCATACGCCTGGGAAACGATGTTGGTAATTCTTTCGACGTTGATTTTCAGCGGATCAATGCGCAGATAGGGCAGTTGGCAATGATCAGCCAGCCAGCGGGTGAGGTACTCCAGACTCAGCGGAAATGATGGATTGCCGAGACTGTGCCAGCCCTGTTCGGCAATAATGGTCAGCGGATGAACATACTTGCCGTGGCCGTTGCCGCGATTTTGCAGCAGATACTGCTGCCGTTTGGCACCGATCAGGCCGTCCTTGACCAGGGCGGCCAGCAGATATTTCAGGGTCAACTGTCGCGGATTCTGGCCGTTGTTGGCCTGGATAACGGACAGCATATTCTAGCGATAACTCATAAAACTGCTACGACCTGGAACGAGTTGGCGGGATAGAAGTCTGTTACCATAATAACGAACTGACCGCCTAAAGTATAGCTGGCGCCATTATCTGAGAAAAACACCCTATGCGGATACATTATTATTTCTTATTGATAGCCATTGCAACAGTCCAGTCCGGACAGGCGGTAATGGCCGATTCGGATACGGCCGCAGAGCCGGCTGCCCAGGAACAGGCTGAAGCGGAACAGAGTATACGAGCGGGACTGGACGCCCTGGCGCCGGATATCGAGATTAACCGCATTCAACCCGCTCCGATTGCGGGTCTCTACGAAGTTATTATCGGTACCGATGTCGTTTATATGACGGCGGATGGCCGTTATGTTCTACGCGGAGAGCTGCTGGATCTGCACACACAGCGCAATGTAAGTGAGAATGTCCGTGCCGCCGTGCGACGGGAAGTGCTGTCTCAACTGTCTACAGATGACATGATTCGTTTCTCCAGCGGAGAGAGTGAACACTTCGTCTACGTTTTTACCGATACGGATTGTGGTTATTGCCGGAAACTGCACCAGGATGTCCCGTTTCTTGTCGAGCAGGGTGTCGAGGTACGTTACCTGGCCTATCCGCGAGAGGGCGTTGATTCGGATACCTTCAGGGAAATGGAGGCTGTATGGTGTGCCAAGGACCGGAAAGCAGCCCTGACCCGGGCCAAGCAAGGGCAGAAGATTCAGTCGCAGAAATGTGCCAACCCGGTCGCTGCGCAATATAAAACCGGGCAAACACTGGGTGTTCGCGGCACGCCGGCAATATTTCTGAAAAGCGGCCGGGAACTGCCGGGATATGTTCCGCCGGAAGAATTACTGAGCATCCTCAACGGCGGCGGTTGATTGCTCGATATGTAAGGCTTTATAGGATTTCAACAGGGCCGTGGTTTTCAGACCATCCGGTTCTACATTAAGGATTTTGACCGGTAGATAATCCAGTTTTTCGGCACACCAGAGAATCGTTTCGCGATCCGTATCATCCCGGTGACGTTCCACTTTCATGGTTTGAAAATCGCCATACGGCGTTTCCACGTCTTCGTTGCCCAGCCTTTCAAAATCATAGGTTTTCATTTTGCCGCCGTCGGCCACACGATAATGAATGGGGTTGGTGCCATGCTTGAGATCGCGCATCATGGCCAGCTGGTATAGCATCTTGTCGAGTGTTCCCGGTTCCAGTTCCATCTGCCAGTGTTCCTCGTTAACCTGCATACGGACAATGTTTTCAGACCAGTCAAAATTAATCCGGACGTTTCGGTCCTTTTTGCTGCCGGCGTGTTCGTAGTGGTACTTGAGCGGCTGGAAACCCGATTCTGTGCGACGCCAGTGACTGTGTTCAGTGATGACGTCATCGCGCAGTAATGCCAGTACCCCGACAGGATGGCTTTTGGAATGATAAATGTAGGTGCCGTCACTCAATGGTTTGAATTCGCGCTTGATGTGTGCGACCTCGAGGCCCTTGCTGTACAGCGCATATTCGGCTTCAAATGGGGTGGGACTGACGGGTTCTGCTGCAGTTGGAAACGGGGTCAGCAGACCCCAGGCCAACAGTAATAATAAACTTTTAATATGTATCATAACATGCTGTTTTATATAAAAATATATAACTTAATGACATGATTTCAAGACCGTATCAGTTTTTGCCTGCCACAGTCAGTCCATTTTTCAGACCATTATCCGGTAGCTTGGTTTGGTGGTCTGCAGTGAATATTCAAGTATGGTTGCCCAGGTAACGATTGTGCGCCTGATTTATTCACTGATTACCTATCTCATACTGCCTGTTATCGCGTTACGACTCGGCTGGGCGATGGTCCGCAATCCCGATTATCGCGTTCGCTGGCCTGAACGGTTTGGGTTCGTGCCTACACGCGCAGGTGAATCGCGGCTGGTGTGGGTGCATGCGGTGTCAGTGGGAGAAGTCCAGGCCGTAGTGCCACTTATTACCCGGCTGTTGGACAGCCATCCCGAGAACCGGATTCTGGTGACGACAATGACACCGACTGGCGCACGCACGGTCGAGCAACGGTTCGGTGCTTCGGTACTGCATCATTATCTGCCATATGATATCCCGTCTGCAGTCAGACGCTTTATTCAACGGCTGCAGCCGGCCATTCTCATTGTTGTAGAAACCGAGATCTGGCCGAATCTGTTTCATCACTGCCGGCGCCAGGGGGTTCCGGTATTACTGGTGAATGCCCGTTTATCGAAGCGCTCGGCTGAGGCCTATGCCAGATTCCCGGCCTTTATTCGTGCTACGCTCGCCGAAGTCAATCTCATCGCTGCCCAGAGCAAGGCGGATGCCAGGCGTCTGCAGGCATTGGGCGCCGATCCGGCCAGAATCGCGGTGATCGGTAATCTCAAATTCGATATCCGCGCAGCCCACAGTGTGAATGAACAGGCACAGGTTCTGCGGCGCTCCCTGTCTGTTAATCGTCCCATCTGGATAGCGGCCAGTACGCACGAAGGCGAGGAAAAGCTGGTACTTGATGCTTTCGAAGCTGTCCTGAGACGCCATGCCGATTGTCTGTTACTGCTGGCACCACGCCATCCTGAACGCTTTGAGCGGGTTGCAGAATTATGCCGAAGACGGGGCTTTACTGTGGCTCGCCATAGCCATGGCGAGCCGGTCAGCGTAGATACGTGCCTGTATTTGATCGATACTCTGGGTGAACTGCCGGTTTGTTATGCAGCTGCCGATATCGCTTTCGTAGGTGGTAGTCTGGTACCTGTGGGCGGGCATAACATGCTTGAGCCTGCCAGCCTGGGTGTGCCGGTGATCACGGGCTCACATTACTTTAATTTCCTTGAAATTACAGGAATATTGCGGAATGAAGGAGCTGCCTGGATCGTGGAGAATGCCAGTCAGCTCGGCGAGCAGGTCGTCGCTCTGATCGAGGATCCCAATCTGCGCTACAAGGCCGGAGAGTGCGGCCGCGCAATCGTGGCGCGCAATTGTGGTGGTGTGGACGATTTCATGCACCTTCTGGATGGCTATCTGACACCGCCTGCTACACACTGAAAACCATGGACAGCCGAGCTAGTACGAACTTAGGCCGCATGTATCCGGTCTTAAAGTTTAAGAGCCAGCTGTATTAGCCAATCGGGCTGAAAGGGCCGATTCGGATTTGCTAGAATGCAATACATAAAATGTCGGAGAGAGAGATGAAATCCCTGAAATTTTTACTGTTAACGCTGGCATGCGTGCCGGCACTGGCGCTGGCCCAGGCGGAGACGCAAGAGGGCGAGGGCTATAATGATTTCCCTACTTTTGATCGTGTCGGCTATGCACTGGTGTGCATGGATTCGCATGGCGGCCAATCAGTGGAAACACTGACAGCTTGCTCGTGCCGCATTGACCATATCGCCTCGAAGATGTCTTACACGGAATATGATGAAGCGAGTACCTATCTTCGGTATAAGCGCATGCCGGGCAAAAAAGGTGGGATATTCCGCGAGATGGAACACGGTGAAGAGCTGGTCGATAAATTGAATAAAGTCCGCGACGAGGCCAATCAGGCCTGCCCCATGGTCAGGAGCTCGCCGGACAGCCGCGAATAATTCATCAATATATAAAATATAAAACATGTCTCAAGGGTGGCTGAGAAGGCCACCCTTGTTTTTTTAAGGACAGCAATGCATGAGTTACAATCCGGGGTTCGTGGTGAACGCAGGGCAAACCGGGCATTGAGTCCTGTTATCTTGCAACGCAAAAAGCAAATTAACCTGCCCGACAGACTTATGTTAGCAGTACCCGTTTCTTTATGTTGCGACGCACAAATAAGTTTTTCCCGAGATAATATCAGGACGCTGGAAATGTCAAGGACAATGGCAATCGAGCGGCATTTGTAACTTATTGTTGTTAATGATGATACCTGTCAGCGAATCAGATTGAGTCACGAATGATTCCGTATACATTTTTATGTCATATCTGACTTGCAGAGCCCGAGAAATTTTCCTAGAATCCTTACCACATCGAATATTATTGACCAGTTATCAAGTTTTAATGAATTGATCGTGATCCAGTAATATCGGTGTCAGGGCAAGAAACGAATAAGAACAACGCGGATATTTGAAGGAACGCTATCACGCAACCCGATGAGAAAAGCGGTATATTCAATGCTGTATTTTCCGTGCTGGTCGTGGCAATCAAGCATTGGTGCAATAATAATCAACTCCGTGTCTGCGTCGACTCCAATCGGAGGCAAGGCCTGATGGGCTATGGTCGTATGCAGTTTGCCTTACTAAATACGCTTGCGCAGACTGACGCCTCCGTCTCCAGCTTCAATTTCTTCGCCTGTCGCATGTTCTTCTTTCGTTATCTCTCCCGTCCATTCCATACCACACCGTCGTACAGAATTCGTACTCATCGCCATTCTATGATCTCGGGAATGGCGAGGAGTTGTTTATGACGAGATCAAACATGATCCAAAAATATAGAGGAGGAGGTCATGACTCACTCATCAATCAGTAAGTGGCTGGCTGCCGCTGTTCTGGTTGTCGCATCACCTCTTGCTTCGGCCAATGCTGAAGTACAGAAGCTGATCGACAATCCGAACTACTGGGCTACGCCCAGCGGTAACTACGCCGGCTGGCGTTACACCGAGTTGGATCAGATTAACTCGAGTAATGCCGGTAAGATCCAGGCTGCGTGGACGTTCTCCACCGGCGTGCTGCGCGGTCATGAAGGTGGCCCGCTGGTACTGCCGGGGTCGGCCACCGGGCTGGACCACGACACGCTGTTTATTCACGCGGCCTTCCCGAACAACGTGTTTGCCATCAATCTCGACAACCTCGAGATCGTCTGGGAATACGCTCCGCAACAGGACTGGGACACCGTTGTACCGGTGATGTGCTGTGACACAGTCAACCGCGGTCTGAGCTATGGCGACGGCAAAATCATGCTGTTGCAGGCCGATATGACCCTGGTAGCCATTGACTCCAAGACCGGTGAAAAGGTCTGGGACGTCAAGAATGGCGCTGACATTCCCAAGGACAAGGGCGGTCCGGCTGGTCCGGAAACCGGTGCCACCAACACCCAGGCCCCGCTGGTCGTGAACGACAAGGTCATGGTCGGTTGCTCAGGTGCCGAGTTCGGTGTCCGTTGCTGGATGGCCGCCTATAATCTGGGCGATGGTAGCCTGGCGTGGCGTGCTTTCAGCATGGGTCCGGACGAAGACATCCTGGTCGATCCGCAGAAGACCACCGAACTGGGCAAGCCCATTGGCAAAGACTCATCCCTGAAGACCTGGTGTGCTGGTAAAGAAGACGCCAACTGGTCCTGGAACAAGGGTGGAGAATGCGCCAAGCGCGGTGATCAGTGGAAGACCGGCGGTGGTTCCGTCTGGGGCTTCACGACCGCGGATACCGAGCTGAACCTGGTCTACTACGGTACTGGCAATCCCAGCACCTGGAACCCCGTGGTCCGTCCCGGTGACAACAAGTGGTCCATGACCCTCATGGCCCGCGACATCGACACCGGTATGGCCAAGTGGTTCTACCAGATGACTCCGCATGACGAATGGGACTATGACGGCGTCAACGAGATCATCCTGGTTGACCAGGAAATCAAGGGCAAGATGCGCAAGACCGCTGTCCACTTCGATCGTAACGGCTTTGGCTACACCATGGACCGTGTAACCGGTGAACTGCTGGTGGCCGAGAAGTACGACCCGGCCGTCAACTGGGCGACCCACGTCGACATGAAGACCGGTCGTCCGAACGTCGAGGAGCGTTACAGCACCCGTCAGCAGGGCGAAGATACCAACTCTACCAACATCTGCCCGGCGGCTCTGGGTACCAAGGATCAGCAGCCGGCGGCCTATTCGCCCAAGACCGGCCTGTTCTACGTCCCGACCAACCATGTCTGCATGAACTACGAGCCGGTCAGCTATGAGGCTGGCGGCAGCGAGTACACAGCAGGCCAGCCGTACGTGAATGCGATTCTGAGCATGTTCCCGGCCGGCGCGGTGACTGAAGACGGCACCAACAACCTGGGCAACTTCATCGCCTGGGATGCCAAGAAGGGCGAAATCGTCTGGTCGGTTCCGGAGCAGTTCTCGGTCTGGAGTGGTGTTCTGACGACTGCCGGCAACGTTGCCTTCTACGGCACGCTGGATGGCTATCTGAAGGCCGTCGATGCCAAGAGCGGCAAACTGTTGTATAAGTTCAAGACCGGGTCCGGCATCATTGGTAATACCAATGCCTGGTCGCATGGCGGCAAGCAGTATGTCGGCGTTCTGTCAGGACTGGGTGGCTGGGCCGGTATCGGCTTTGCCGCGGGTCTGGAGAAGGACACCGACGGTCTGGGTGCGGTCGGCGCCTACAAGGGCCTCGATAAATACACCCGTCTCGGCGGTACGCTGAACGTCTTCAGCCTGCCGTAAGCCGGGTTACGGACCTTACTTCTAAAATAATAATTTCAAGTCTGTTGAAAATTGACCCCGGTGTTCCTGAACACCGGGGTTTTTTATTTTCGCTTTAGAATCAGGTATATCTCCCAGAACTTTCAGGGAATCGCTCGGTCTTAAATGTGAGGATGGGTGCTATATGATGGTTTCATCACCGGCTTGTGAATGCCGGCGGGTGAGTAAATTCAGAAAGCTGGTTCAGGGCCAATTCTCCGAAATACTGGTCATTTCTAATAATCAATAAAATACGGTGATACTCACGCAAAGGATCCATGCCTTAAGCCAGGTTGACAGAAAAGCTGGCGCTGATGCCGTATCCGACTCTGTCAGAAGGGTAGGGGCAAGATTCAGCGCATAGATTGTCCAGAAACGGGCAGGGCCCTGATCGAAAATGGTATGCTCCCGTCAGAATTTATCGTTCATTTCAACAGGCCTTTAATATGAGCCTGTTATGCCATACATCAAAAATATTAAGTATGAACTTGGAGTTGATGATGATACAGCTACGCATAACCCCGGGTATAAGAAACCGGCTCGGTATCTGCCTGGGGATGCTGGCGGTAGCCTTCCTGCCCGCCACTTCCCTGGCTCAAGAGACTCAGGAGCGTACCGTACTGAAGGTCTGTGCGGACGGTAACAATATGCCCTTTTCCAATCGCGATAAGGAAGGTTTTGAAAACAAGATCGCCGAATTGTTCGGAGAGTCACTGGGATTGCCGGTGGAATACACCTTTTTTCCGCAGCGTATGGGCTTTATCCGTAATACGCTGCGGGATCAGATAAAAATTGGTGAATACCGTTGTGACCTCGTGATAGGTGTGCCGGAAAAATTCGAACTGGCTGCAACGACGAAGCCCTACTACCGTTCCACTTACGTGCTCACTTATGTCAATGGCCGTGGTTTCGACGAAATCAAGGAACCGGAAGATATCGAAAAGCTTTCCGAGGAGCAGGTAGAAGAGCTTCGCTTCGGCATGTTTGATGTCGGACCGGGGCCCATGTGGATGAAAAAGCATGACCTTCTGCATAAAGGTATTCCCTATCAAGGACAGCCGGGGTCTACCACGAAGAGCGTTGGTGATATCATGCAGGATTTGCTCGATGACGAGATCGACATGACGATCATCTGGGGTCCCTTTGCCGGCTGGTGGGCCGAGAAAACCGATGATGTCGAGATTGCCGTCATTCCTATAATGAATGATCCGGACGATCCGGAAATGCGCATGGAGTTCAACATGTCCATGGCCGTTCGTTACGGAGAGGATGAATGGAAACAGCAGATCGAGGAACTGATCGACAAGCATCAGGATGAAATCAACGATATCCTGGAGGACTACGGTGTGCCGTTGCTCGATGTGGATCAGGAAATTTGAAAGGACTACAAAACACAAAGTAAAGAGCAATGTTAATAGTGCTACAGGGATGTAGCCATACGTGGCCGGCGATGAGAAGTGCTGCAAGATATCAAGATATTACGGAATCCCTTATATCAATTGGTGTGTACAGAGAATTCTGGCAATCTGTCCCGTTAAAACCCGTTTTGCGGAGCAGGGGGACTTTATTGACCAGAATCTCCATGATTTGACAGGTTGGATTTTTATGAATATGTATAGAAAGGTAATCACGGTAACGTTACTGACCACCCTTTGCGGTATGGCTTCCGCACAGGAAGCAAATGATGCGGCGGAAGCTGATGCTGAATCAGCCGATGTTCAGGAGCAGAATTATCAATTTTCTCGCGCGGAAACAATTCTGTGGATGGAGGACCATCTAGCAAATATCACGGAACCCACCGAGATTCGTTATGATTTTTCAAAGACCGGTAGCTACGAGGATGGCTTTTCTGATCAGGTGATAATGGAGGTTGTCGAATTTCACGATGACGGCAGCCGCTCGGTAAAACTGCAGTTTTTTACAGGTCATCGAGAAAACAAGTCAATCCAGCCGAATCAGCTGAGCGAGATACATGGAAATCCCGTGCTGGGCGTTTATATGCAGGGCGATACCTATGAGATGGATCGATTAACCGACGGAAGCTGGCGCTATTTTCACAGGCGTATCAAACTGGCTCTGTCGGAAAATGCGGATGTTCAAAAGGTGAAGGTTACGCATGATGGCAAGGAGATCGAGGCTGAAAAGGTTACTCTGGCTCCTTACGTAAAGGATCCGCACCGTGTGGAATTCGACGAGTTTGCCGATAAAACTTATGAATTCATCTTCTCGGAAGAAATACCCGGCGAACTATATCAAATCAGGACTGTGATTCCGAATAATGTCGAACAGGACGCAGAGCCGTTGATAACCGAGACGCTGACTTTTGCCGGCGCCAAGTCGATCGATCCGGAATCAGAACAGGCAAAAAAATAGTATTCGATCAGTTGCATTTCTTTTTAGAAGAACAAAAAGCCCGCTAAAGCGGGCTTTTTGTTCTGTCCAGCTTGTTAGATGAGTCTGCAATTATTCGGCAGTTGCGAGTTCCGGCTGTTGATCGGTCTGAGCCACGGCAGGATGAACCCTGACTGCACAATATTTGAATTCCGGAATCTTGCCGAAGGGATCCAGCGCTTCATTGGTCAGCAGATTTGCTGCTGCTTCATTGAAACAGAAGGCCATGAACACGGAGCGTCGTGCCATGCCCCGATCGGCGCGGCCAATAGCCTTGATTTCACCGCGTCGGGATTCGATGATCATCATGCCGCCGGCCTTGATGCCGAGTTCTGCCATGTCATCCGGATGAATGTTGGCCACTGCTGACGGCTCGATGGCGTCCAGGACGGTGGCATGTCGGGTCATGCTGCCGGTGTGCCAGTGCTCGAGCTGGCGGCCGGTAGTAAATACGAACGGATATTCCGTATCCGGCATTTCATCTGCATGAATGTAATGCGCCGGCACAAAACGGGCTCGTTTGCTTTTCGTCGGAAAGTCATGCTGGAAAATAACCGGTTTTCCGGGATCGCCCTCATTTTCCAGCGGATAGGTCAGCGTGTCGTTCTCATTCAGGCGTTCCCAGGTCATGCCGCCCATGCTGGGTGTGGCATGACGCATTTCCTCAAATACATCCGCGACCGACTCATACTGCCAGTCCAGGCCCAGCCTTGCGGCCATCTGCTCGATGATCCAGAGATCCTGGCGTGCCTCTCCGGGTGGATCAATGGCCTGACGGCCGAGTTGGACACGCCGATCGGTATTGGTGAACGTCCCGGTTTTTTCCGGGAATGCCGAAGCCGGCAGAATGACATCGGCAAATCCTGCAGTTTCCGTGAAGAAAATATCCTGCACGACTAAATGATCCAGTTTGGCCAGCGCCCCACGGGCATGACTCAGATTCGGATCCGACATGGCCGGATTTTCGCCCATGATGTACATGCCGTGCAGCCTGTTTTCATGAATAGCGGTCATGATTTCAACAACAGTCAGGCCCGGTTTTGGATCCAGATTGGTGTTCCAGAGCTTTTCAAACTTGGCCTGTACTTCCGGATCGTCGACTTTCTGGTAATCCGGATAGACCATCGGAATAAGGCCGACGTCGGAGGCACCCTGAACGTTATTCTGGCCGCGTAGCGGATGCAGGCCTGTTCCCGGGCGACCGATCTGGCCGGCCAGCAGGGCCAAGGCAATCAGACAGCGGGCATTGTCGGTACCGTGGATATGCTGGGAAATGCCCATGCCCCAGAAGATCATGGAGCCCTTGGCTGTCGCGTAGAGCCGGGCCACTTCGCGAATGGTCTCGGCCGAAATACCGGTAATGGGTGCCACTTTTTCCGGACTGTAATCCATGACGTTCTGCTTCAGTTCCTCATAGCCTTCCGTGCGCTCGCGGATAAAAGCATCGTTTTCCAGTCCTTCTTCGATAATGGTATACATCATCGCATTGAGCAGCGGAACGTCGGTGTCAGCGTTGAATTGCAGCGAGTAAGTTGCATGACGCGCCAGCTCGGATCGGTACGGATCTATCAGAATCAGCTTTTTGCCATTCTGGGCGGCATTCTTCATGAATGTTGCCGCAACCGGATGATTTACCGTGGGCCGCGCGCCTATAATGATAATGACCTCTGCTTCGGCGACATCCTTGACCTGATTCGATACCGAACCGGAGCCGATGGTCTCGAGCATCGCCGCGACCGATGAAGCGTGACAAAGCCGGGTACAGTGATCGACGTTATTGGTCCGGAAACCGGTACGCACCAGCTTCTGAAACAGATACGCTTCTTCATTACTGCCCTTGGCCGAACCGAAACCCGCCAGTGCCTGCGGGCCGGATTCATCGCGGATCTGTTTCAGGCCGCTGGCCGCCGCTTCCAGCGCTTCATCCCAGGTTGCCTCGCGGAAATACTCGTGCAGTTGATCCTGGAAGATTATTTCTGCGGTCTTGGGCTTACCCTCGCGACGAATGTAGGGTCGGGTCAGGCGGTCGGCATGATGGACGTAATCGAAGCCGTAGCGGCCCTTGACGCACAGGCGGCTGTGATTTGACGGCCCGTCGCGGCCATCGGTATAAAGTATCCGGTCGTCCTTGACGTTATAGGTCAGCAGGCAGCCGACGCCACAGTAAGGACAGACGGAATCGACCTGCCTGTCCGGTACGATCTTTCCGACTCCATGGGCCGGCATGAGAGCCCCGGTGGGGCAGGCCTGCACGCATTCGCCGCAGGTAACACAGGTGCTGTCACCCATGGGATCGTCCAGATCGAATACAATCTTCGAGTGTTCGCCGCGGAAGGCGTAACCGATGACGTCGTTGACCTGTTCCTCACGGCAGGCGCGAACACAGCGCGTGCACTGAATGCAGGCGTCGAGATTGACGGCGATTGCCGGGTTGGTCAGGTCGGGCGTCGGTTCCTGGCGCTGTTCAAAGCGCGGTTTGCCGATGCCGAGTTTTTTTACCCAATAGTCGAGCTCAGAATTCTGTGCGTAAGGCGACTCACCCTGCTCGGGCATATCGGCCAGCAGCAGTTCCAGGATCATCTTCTGTGACAGCAGGGCACGCTCGTTGTCACTGCTAACCTCCATGTCGTCCTTTGGCTGGCGGCAGCAGGATGGTGCCAATACGCGTTCACCCTTGATTTCGACCATGCAGGAGCGGCAGTTGCCGACCTCACGGTAACCGTCCTTGTAGCACAGGTGCGGGATCTCGACGCCGACTCGCTTGGCCGCCTGCAGGATGGTCTCACCCTCCAGGGCGTCAATACTGCTGCCATTGAGTGTAAACCTGACAGTCTTTTGGGGAATAGTTTCGGGATTGGCAGCCATATTAGGTATTAAATTCCTCCGGGAAATACTTGAGGGCGCAGCGCAGCGGATTCGGTGCCGCCTGACCCAGCCCACAGATCGAGGCATCGACCATGGCTGTCGACAGTTCCTCGAGCAGAGGTTTATCCCATTGATCCTTTTCCATTAATTTTACCGCTTTTGCGGTGCCGACGCGACAGGGGGTGCACTGGCCACAGGATTCGTGTGAGAAAAAACGCATGGCATTCAACGCTGCCTGCCGTACACTATCTTTATCCGACAGTACAATTATTGCTGCCGAGCCGATAAAGCAGCTTTGGTCAAGTTCCTGAATTGTATCGAAATCCAATGGGTGATCGGCATGAGCCGCGGGCAGGATGCCGCCGGAAGCGCCGCCCGGGAAGAAGGCATAGAGTTCGTGGCCGTCTTCCATGCCGCCTGCGTATTCATCGATCAGCTCGCGCAGGGTGATGCCGGCCGGGGCCAGATGGACACCCGGCTTTTTCACCCGGCCGCTGACCGAGAAGGAGCGCATGCCGTGGCGATCGTGGCGGCCTTGTGACGCAAACCAGTCAGGGCCTTTTTCCAGGATGTCGCGCACCCAGTGCATGGTCTCAAGGTTCTGTTCCAGGGTCGGCCGGCCGAAGATACCGACCTGGGCCACGAGTGGCGGCCGTAACCGCGGCAAGCCGCGCTTGCCCTCGATCGATTCGATCATGGCCGATTCCTCGCCGCAGATATAGGCGCCGGCACCGCGACGTATATGCAGTCGTGGCAGCTTGCAAGGCGGGTCAGCTTCCAGATCGGCGACCGTCTTGTGCAGAATCCTCTCGGCGGCGGCGTATTCATCACGCAGATAGAGGTAGACATCCGGCGCATTGACAGCCCAGGCGCCGATCAGTGTGCCTTCGAGAAAACGATGCGGATCGCGTTCCAGATAATAGCGGTCCTTGAATGTGCCGGGTTCGCCTTCGTCAATATTGATGGCGACATAGCGTGGTTCGGGCTCATTGCGCAGCGCCCGCCACTTGCGCCCGGCCGGGAAGCCGGCGCCACCCAGCCCGCGGAGCTTTGCGTCCTCAAGTGTGGTGACAACGTCGTCAACGTCACGTTGGCCGTTGACGCACTCAGTCAGAATTTCGTAGCCACCCTTGGCCCGGTATTCATCATAGTGAACCACGTCCCCGGCATCCGGTGGCATGATTTGCAGTGCATCGACCGCGGATTTGACATTGCTTTTGGTGGCATGACCGATCTGGTTGCGGCCGACGACGGCAACCGGAGCCTCGTAGCAGCGTCCGACGCACGGTACCCGTTGAATACGGACATCCGGGCCGTGCTGTTTTTCCAGATCCGCGATCAGACTGTCGCAGCCAAGCATTTCGCAGGTAACGGAATCACAGACGCGCACGGTCAGAGCCGGCGGCGGTGTATCGCCTTCCTTGATGACGTCAAAGTGATGGTAAAACGTCGCGACCTCGTAAACTTCGGTCATCGACAGTTTCAGTTCATGGGCCAGCGCTACCATATGCGCGGCTGACAGATGTTGGTAGTGGTCCTGGATGCGGTGCAGATATTCAATCAATAAATCCCGCCGGCGGGGGTCGTCACCCAGCAGCGATCGAACATCGGCCAGAGCCTTGGGCTCGATCTGACGGCCACGCATGGTGCCGCGACCGGACTTGCGTTTTTTTGTTTTGGGTAATTCAGCGACGTTATTGCTCACAATGGCTTCCTAACTAGGCTTGCAGTATCAATATTTCTCCTTTGCCGCCCACTGCCAGGTCGCCAGCTAGGCGTTGTACTTCGGTTGGCCCGTTGGCCAGGCTGCGCAAATGCCGGCTGGTATTCGCCAGTGAGCGAAACAGCAACGGCAGAAAGACAGGCTCGTAATAACCGCAATCATTGAAGGTGGCGGGCAGTCTGTCAGGTGCCTCAGTCAACAGGATTGTACCGCGTTTCATACCGGTGCCGGTAAAGTTCCCCGTTTTGCCCTGCACAATAACGGTCCCGGCCAGCATTTTGCTGCCACAATAATTTCCGGTATCTCCATCAATAACGACAATACCCCGGCGCATGCGTTCGCCGACGCGGCCGCCGGCGTTACCGCGCACATGTATGACGCCATCGCGCAGGCCGTGCTTGTCGCCCGGGAAGGCTGATGCCAGAAAATCACCGGCATCGCCGTGAATCTCGAGAAAGCCGCCGCGCATGCCGCGACCCGCCCAGCGGCCGGCATCGCCGCGGGCACTCAGGTGACCGCCTCGCAGATCGTGGCCGAGAAAATCACCGGCCGTCCCATACACAATGAGCTTGCCCGCTGTCATGCCGGCACCTATGTAATCGGCCTGGCCCTGCAGACCGCGCAGTACGAATTCATCAGCGGCCCTGGGCGCGCCCTCCATGCGGAACAGATCCTTGAGCAGCTGGCGACTGGAAGCGACCGGTATCCGGATTTTACCGATCTCGGCCTGGGTCAGTGTCTGTAACCGGTCGGGAGTGACACCGGTGAGATCAATACGATCTTCAATTTCCGGCCGCAGTGTCAGGGTAAACCGGCTCATCGGAGAATCGCTCGCAGCTTGAAATGAAACGGCCCGAGGTTGCCACCGTAATTGCCGGCACTGATACGGTGGATGCCGCGCTTTTTGCCCAGTGAACAGGCAGCGCGGATACCGACCCGGGTGGCTTCGTTGATTGCGGCTTCGTTCAGACCGTCGATGACGATCTCCATCACCGCTCCGATGTCGGGGCCGAGTTCTGATTTCACCTGACCCTTGAGCGTCGGGCAGTAGGCGTCATTCGTTGAAGCCGGCAGCGATTTGTACTTCGAACCGACTTTCGATCCCGAGCGTACAACGCCGCCGGGAAACGGCATGATCACTTCCGGAACCGAGCGCATGGCCCGGATGGCTTTTTCGCAGGCAGCGAGTGCCTGAGTCTGGGTTTCGGCCAGGACCAGGAAATTGCCGCCACCGATGCCCTTGCTGATGTGCGTGGACTCCTGACATACGAATTCCCCGTCCATGACCGGCACGCGCCAGTAACGCTGACCGTCGAAACGTTTCGAAATCTGCCAGCCGTCGCCAAAGAAGCGCAGGTTTTTGCCGAGTGCGACTTTCTCGCCCTCCTCCATGCCGGAAAAACAGGCCGTGGTTGGACAGGTGAGGATGCACTGGCCGACCCGGTTCTGGATCTGCTTGGTCATTTCTTTGCCGGACATGGTAAAAATCAGAATCGAGAGGCCCGGGCGGCCGTCCGGCGTTTCAGAGGGTTTCAGCTCGCGTTCAATGCCGGCCTCGCAGCCACAGGCAATAACCGATGTGGCAAAGCCGGTAGCAGCGTGCGCGGCGTGATAGACCCAGTCCCGGTTCAGGGCTGTGATGATCAGGCGCGTGGCTTTCATCGGAAAAGCCTCGGCGAAGGTATCATCAATCAGCACGCCGTTGATCTTCATGTCCGGGTTCTCGCACGGGTCGGCTGAACAATGATACGGCCACGGCCGTTGTCCGCGATTTCATCGTCGGCTACCTGAAAATTGCCGAGCTTCACGGTGTGGTAGCGATCAAAGAAGCGTTTGAGATCTCTTTCAACACCGCGATCGTATTCTGGCCGGACCGTATGCGTACCGCCGTTGACCACGGTCACGATGCGGCCGCGTTTGATGATCAGCCGGCCGTCCTTGAACACGTATTCCGGTTTTTCGAACATCTTCTCGACATTCTTTTGCGGTTTGTAAACGGTGATATCGGCAACCGCACCTGTGCCAAGATGACCATAATCTTTCAGACCAAGGCTTTTCGCCGGTGCGGCACGGGTCATGATGGCGATCTCGTACAGTGAATATTCACGGTCCAGACTGCCGACTGTACTCGCCGCCGCGGCGTCGGGGTGGATCCGCTGCAGCTGGTCGTTACGGAAAGTCCGGTCCATGAGCAGCCGGATCAGATGCGGATAAGTGGTAAACGGCGCGCCATTGGGATGGTCGGTGGTGAGAAAGATGCGCCAGGGATCATCGACCAGCAGGAACAGCTCCAGACCAATCGCCCACTGCAGAGCATTGACGAAATTCTGATCCTTGTATTTGAAGGGGACAATACCGCAGCCGGCATCACATTCGATATCCATGCATACCCATTTTTTTGGATTGGCAAACTCATGGGCCGGGTACTGGCGCATGGTGTCGCCGGAGGCGGTCACCGTCTGGCCGAACATGATCTGGCCGACGTCCATGGAAATGTTCTTGTGTTGATTGACGGCCTCGGCAATCCGGGCGGCGCCCGAGGAAAATTTGCGATCGCCTTCAGTGCCATAGCTGTGGAACTGCACATGAGTTAAATGCATGGGCAGGTTTTCGGTGCCGGCGATAGTGTTCAGCGTTGTCTCAACGTTGCCGGGGACTCCGAGGTTGCAACCGTGTACGTGCAGCGGATGGGTGACGCCGAGTTCATAAACCGCGCGGCTTAAAGTGGTCAGTACCTGCCGCGGCGTGACGCCGTAATGTGTATTCTGTTCGTCCAGATCCAGTGCGCGCTGATTGAACTTGAACGCGTTGATGCCACCCGGATTCACCACCTTGATGGCGAGTGACTGCGACGCCGTTAGCGTCCACGCGACGTAGTCGTTGATTGTCTCCTGGTCCTTGCCACTTTTCAGCATGCGCAGCAGATAATCATCGTTGCCGAGCAGGGCATAGGCCCCTTTGTCGATCATCGGTGTGTCGGCCATTTCCATGTGCGCCTGGCGGGCGTTGGCCGGCAGCATTGCGGGTTCGAAGCAGGACGTATAGCCGAGTTGGGCGTAACGGTAGCCGGTGGTGGAAGTCGCCGGTACGGCATGACCGCAACCGGCATGCGTCAGCCGCGTGGCCGCTACCGGATCGTCGCGATGGTCTTCGGGCAGCATGATCCGGGCGAGATTCATCTTGCCGCCGCCGATATGTGTATGGATATCAATCGCCCCGGCCATGACGATGTGGCCTTTGATGTCATATTGCTCGTCAATGCGTTCGTCGGTGGCCGGCGTATTGACGAGACGCCCGTCACGGATATACAGATCGCGAACGTCACCATCGATGCCATTGACCGGATCGTAAATCCTGGCGTCGGATAATTTAATCAACATGAGTCGGCATGCCGTCGCTTAAAGTTCGGAGAGAATGGCCTGGACCACCGTGGCAGCGCTGGGGCGCTGACTGTCACGCAGCTGTTTCAGAGGCAGCGAGACCACGCTGTCCGTGCGGATGAGTGTACCGGCCTGATCGACACCAGGTGTGCCGACGGGGATGAAGACGTCGGGTTCCTGGCTGAAACTCCGATCGCTGTCAGCCACAACCACGCTGGGCAGGTCATCGCTGACGGGAGCCTTTATCGTGGCATTCAATGTCGACAGCCAGAACAGGGCATCGACCGCAGCATCATCGAGCAGACTCCGGGTGCGGTAGGCGGCCGGATCATAATGCGGATAACCGCGGGCAAAGCTGACCCGTAACGGATAGCCGGTCAGCCAGGCCGTCACATTGGCGGCGGTCGTCGCACCATCGGCACCACCGAGAATGAAGCCGCCGCTGCGGGTAGTTTCGTTCAGTGTCTGCACGAGGTTGCAGAGCGATTCGATGATGGCTTCACCATTTTCAGTGGGCAGATCACCGGGTGACCAGACGATGACGCTGTAACGGGCGTTACGCAGTTTCTCAGCCAGAGCTTCGATGGCCTTCGGCTTGATACCTGCAACTGCGTATTTCAGCGGCTGGCCGTGAAGCACGGCATTAATTGCGCCGGCGGCTTCACCGAGCAATTCGGGTGGACATTGAATATGTTCGGCCTTGCGGCGTTTGCCGGCATGACCGCCACCGGTTTTCAGGCCGCGGCCGAGATAAATCAGCTGCCGTTGCGCCGGATTGGGCTCGAACAGAGTTTTATCGGGCCAGACCGCGCGATCATAAAAGCGGGAGTGGTTCCTGGCGTCAGTGCCGGCAAACAGGATCAGATCAGCGCGATTGCGAACCTCGGTCAGAGTCGTGGTCATCCAGCCGCGCGTCTGCAGGACGCGGTAATTGTTGTTGAGTGCATCGCCGTGCATGTGATCGACAATGCCACGGGTCCGCTCGGCCAGTGCCAGTGTTGCCCGCATGCCGCTGACGTCCGTGCCGAGACCCGCGAATAGTGGCTGTGCGGCTGCGCGCAGCAGTTCGGCGGCGGCGCTGACGGCTTGTTCAAGCGTGGCGGTCTCGCCGCCGACACGCGGTTTCAGTGCCTTGAGCGGGCGCTCGAAGCCGGCACGGGCTTGTGGGCAGGCGTGCTCGACAACTTTCAGATCCTGACCGGACTGTTCAATGACCAGATCATCACAGAGTAGCGGGCAGAAGGGACACGGAACACCTTCATGACGCCGGGTTTTATTGCTGTTTCGGGTTCGGGCGCTTGCAGCTGACATCTTGTTAACTAAATTATGAGTTGATGCCGGCACACGCAGCTGGCTCCTTGAGTTTTACAGAACAGCTACCCTGTCTGTCGGGGGGCAACGCGTGCCAGTCGGGCGTGCATCCAGCACATCAAAACGACGGCTAGAATGATACCGGTTTAAACCGGCTATTGCTAAGAAAACCTGTCATACTGTTGTTCCGGCTGTATTTTCTCTGCTGCAGCGCGTCCGGGCGCCTGTAATCTCCATATATGATCTGTCGGTGTTACCTTGCGTGCCAAGAATGAATACAATAGCGCCCTGAACTATTCATGCGGCAGATATGCAGCAATCCGATCCCGACATGGCGGATCCCGAGATAGCGTGAACGAAACCCGGCACAAGAACAGCATCTCCAAAGAAGGCGTCAGCGTTATTGCACCGGCGCGGCTGCATATGGGCTTTATCGACCTGAACGGCCAGAGCGGTCGCTGTTTCGGCAGCTTCGGACTGGGTATCGAGGATTTAAGCGTATGCCTGTCGGCCCGCGTCGCGGATACCATCGAGGTCAAGGGTCCGGCGGCAGCCCGGGCCGCCGAGTATGCCGGCAGTCTGCTGTCGCATCATGGCCTGACAGGCGGTGTCCATCTCGAGATCCACGAGGCCATTCCGGAGCATGCCGGCCTTGGTTCCGGCACCCAGATGGCGCTTGCAGTCGGTACGGCGGTGGCCCGCCTTTATGATCTCCCGATGACCACGGATGCGATTGCCCTGGCACTGGGGCGCGGTGCACGTTCCGGCATCGGGATCGGCAGCTTCATGCAGGGTGGTTTCATAGTCGATGCCGGCCGTGGTGAGTCGACCGGGATTCCACCGGTTGTCAGTCGTCTGCATTTTCCCGACAGCTGGCGTATCGTGCTGGTATTCGATCCGGATCTCCAGGGTGTCAGCGGTCCGCCGGAACGTACCGCCTTCGAACAACTCGAACCCATGGCGCAGCCTATCGCCGATCGCATCAGCTGGCTGTTGTTGATGCAGATTCTGCCGGCGGTTGCCGAGAGTGACTGCGACCGGTTTGGTGAAGGCATCAGTCAGGTTCAGTCATATATCGGCGAATATTTCGCGCCGGTCCAGGGCGGCGCCTATTACAGCCCGGCTGTTGCTGCTGTGGTTCAGGCATTGCAGCAGGCCGGTGCCGCCGGTGTCGGACAGAGTTCCTGGGGACCGACCGGGTTTGCCGTTTTTCCCAGCGAAACCCAGACACACAAGGCATTACGGCAGGTGCGTGCCTTGGACCATCTGCCCCAGTCCCTGGAGATTCGGATTTGCCGTGGCCGTAATCGGCCGGCTGAGGTGATCCAGGGCAGCATGGAGTCTGTATACAAACGCCGTCTGCAGGGCATCTGAGTATCCCGGCCCGGCGGTTATAAACCCCAAACCCAAGCGACAAATAATGGAAAATCGATGAAAGACCCGTACCTTCTGCACGTATTCAATCCGACCAAAAATGTCAGCCCGTTCGACGTCAACATGGCCTACGAGGCCGAATTCGACGGTGTCATTCCCTATACTGAAGTCACGCTGGAAGAAGTCCATGATCTGACTCAGGACACGATATTTTCGCGCGGCCCCACCGGCGCGAAGCGTACCGGTATTTTCATAGGTGGTCGTGAATTCGGCCTCGCCATGGACATGCTGAACCGCGCCCGATCGGCGATGGTGCCGCCGTTCGAGGTGTCAGTGTTTGCCGATCCCAGCGGCGCCATCACGACCGCCGCGGCGCTCATAGCCTGTGTCGAAGTTCAGTACAAGAAAAAGACGGGGGAAGATATCAAAGGCAAGAATGTGCATATTATCGGCGGTACCGGCCCGGTCGGTGTCTGCGCCGGCATCCTGGCCGCCAACTGCGGCGCCAATGTCTATCTGGTCAGCCATCGAGGCGCCGACGCCGCGCAGCATATCGCCAATGAATACAACAAGCGTTTCGATGTGAATATGATAGGTGCGGACGGCGGTGGGGACGAAGCCCACAAGAAGTATCTGCAGAACTGCGATATTGTCATCGGATCGGCCAAGGCCGGGTTGCAGGTCCTGTCCAAGAAGCTGCTGGCAGAGGCGCCGAAGCTGCAGATTGCCGCTGACGTCAACGCCGTGCCGCCGCTGGGCCTCGAAGGCGTCGAGGTCAATGACATGGGCAAGCAACTCGACTTCACGCCGAACAAGGCGCTGGGTATCGGGGCACTCGCCATCGGCAACGTCAAATACAAAGTCCACTACCGCATGTTCGAGTTGATGAAACAGGCTGACAAGCCGCTGTATCTTGATCACGAAAAGGCCTTCGAGGCGGCACGTGAATTTGCCGCAAAGGTCAAGACCAAATAGCCAGTCAATCACCGCGTCGTTTCCAGCCGGGAACGACGCCGGTGGTATCCTGTTGATCATCGGCCGCTCGGTCCGGGCACTGGCCGCTCCCGCAAGCCGGGCCGGCTATCAATGCGATGTTATAGATCAGTTCCTGGATGATGACAC